>JAHDFW010000008.1:0-41605 GCA_020627945.1 Cytophagales bacterium | reverse complement strand
TTTACATTCCAATAATCTTCATTTCAACCCTTCTGTTGCGGTGTTCAAATTCTTTACCCACACCAAGAGGTTTACTTTTTCCGTAACCCTTTCCTTTGATTCGTTTTTCATCGATTCCCTTCTCAACAAGATACTTCTTTACCATTTCTACACGATCTTGAGAAAGCTTAAGTAGATACTCTTCGTTACCATATGTTTCCGTATGACCTCCTAATTCGATTCTAATGGTAGGTTTAGCTTTTAGCATATCAACCAACTCATCAAGTGCCTCAAAAGACGAAGGCTTAAGTTCTGCTTTATTCTGAAAAAACTGTACTGAATGTAACTCAAAAGTTTGCCCAAGTAGGACCGGTGCCATAAATAGATTTTTTTCTATTTCACGATATTCCTCTTCCTCACTTAAGTCTATCCGTTCATCTTCAATGGCTAGATGGTCTTTTGCCTTTGCTGCAATAGAATAAATTTTACCATAAGGCAAAACAATACTATAATCACCATCTCTAGGGTTCGAACGAGCTTCCCCCACTTTTTTACCCGTTTCTTGATCTCGATATATAATTTTAGCCTCAAGCGGAGCATTACTTTCTTTGTCCAATACCTTTCCTTTTACAAGAACCACAGGATCAGGTCTAGCCTCTTCTGAAAGTTTTATTACAAAAATGTCCTCGCGTTCCTGATTTTTTGGAACAGAAACTACATATGCATAATCACCTCTTGCAGCTAACGAATAATATACATCCCATTTGTCCGTATTAATTTCAGGACCCATGTTTTTAGGTTCACTCCAATTCGTCCAAGTGTCGTCCAAGCGCTTAGTCATGAAAATATCATTGTTACCATATCCAGTTAGACCTTGAGAACTAAAATACATCGTTTTACCATCAGCTGCGATAAAAGGTGTTCCTTCCGCCAAGTTTGTGTTAAGAGTGGGCCCCATGTTTTTAGGGATGCTGTAAGTACCATCTGGTTGCAAGAAACTTACATATAAATCTTTATTTCCATAAGAATCATCTCGATTTACAGACATAACTAATACTTTACGATCCGTAGTAGGGGAGAAACTGAAATGTTCATCTTTATTATAATAATCTTTGATCTTAACTACCTCAGGAACCGTCCAACCATCCTTAGTCCTATGTGTAATAGACATATCATCATCACTTAAGTGAGTCCCATCTCTTCGGTATCGGCCCTCTAATAGTAAAGTGTTACCATCAGCTGAAACTGCAATTACTACATTGTCTCCTTCATTGTTTAGAGGAGCCTCCATTTTTTTTGATTTGCTCCATTTACCATTTTCGGATTTTTCCGAATACCAGATATCACAGATTCTGTATTCTTTTCTAAAACGAGCAAAGTATAGCGTTTTCCCATCAGGAGAAATAATAGGAGCTATTTCTGCAAATTTGGTATTGATAGCACTTCCCAAATTCTTTTTCTTTTCCAGATAAGTAAACTCTTTTACCAAATTGATTTTTGGTTTGTCATGATCCACCACAAACTTGCCAATCGAAATATCGGCTTTAGGCCCAATTTCAAAAGCGATGTACTGGTCGAAAAATTCATCAAACTTATGCTCACAAACTACAGATCCATTTACCGCAAAAGTCATTTGATCCCCTTTCTTCTCAATACTAATACGATTCATTTCACCAATGTTACTAACCTTAGCTTTTTGAGATTTAGCCCAAAAGAACTGCTTGTTGTATTTGTATTTTGAAACACTAACTTCCTTATTAGAACCAACATTAAAAACATAGCGATTTCCCCAATCTTTTACTCCCCAACTTAATCCAAAATGCGTATTACGGTTCGCCGCAGGGTTGTTTTCGTCCTTGTTGAAATAAATAATGATTTCCATGCGGAAATCGTACTGCTTATTAAGATATATCGGATGTGAAGTAAGCCAAGAACTTTGAGTCTTATTCACAATGTGATACATTCCGTCCTTGATCTCTTGATTTAGAGTATTCGACTTTTTTTCAGGCCAATCATGACGATTGTCATCAAACTCATCATAGAAGAAAAACTTCTTTTGAGCGTGTAGTGAAGAAGAGAATAACAAGATTAACCCGATTAAGGTTATAATTTTATTGATTGAACTATGTCTTTGTTTCATTCTGGATTACATTATGAATGTGTACGAAAATCTCAATATTTTGTCTAATATCCTAAGAGAATAGCCTTTAAAAAACGGAGAAGATTTAATGTTCCGCTTTTACAAAACCTTCACTACTATTAAAATTTTCAGATAATGTTGTACTTCAATATGATTAATGACTTATTTTTGTTAAAATTGTTTAATCATTATTTGTCCTAACAGCATTGGGATAATAACGAACAAGGTAAATTTCAGAATCAACAAATAATTATAAAAATGAAGCGTAATATGTTTTTTGTATTGGCAATAGCTACATTGTCAATATGTCTTGTAGGATGTGACCCAAAACCATACCAAGTGTCTAGATCGCTGGAAATTAATGCGCCAGCAAATCACGTTTATGGAATAGTAGCAGATCACAGTAAAAGAGTTGAATGGTCTCCATGGGAACAAATAGATCCGGATATGAAGAAAGAAGTAACTGGAGAAGCAGGAGCAGTAGGTTCAAAATGGTCTTGGTCAAGTGAGAATGATGAAGTAGGAACAGGTACTTTGGAAACTAAAGAGGTAAGAGCAAATGAATACATTAAATCAAATTTAATTTTCACGTCACCATTTGAAGCTTCAAGTACGGTAGAGTGGGAGTTTAATGAACAGAATGGTGTGACAACAGCTACTTGGAAAAATTCTGGAGAACTTCCTGGTATGGTTGCAATGTTTACGGATATGGAGGAGACGTTAGGACCATCATTCGAAAAAGGTTTGGAAGGACTTAAGACTTTAAGTGAGTCTACTTACAAAGAACCTAAGCAAACAATTCTTGAGGAAGCTGCAGACGTTGTAGAAGATGCGAAAGAAATGATAGAAGAAGTTAAAGAAACGATGTAATCGTAAACAAACTATTAACTTTGAAAAGTCCGGTAATTCCGGACTTTTTTTGTTTATACGATCTCCTATTAAATTGTTAATTTTGTAACATGAAGTCAATCGCTGTATTGTTATCAGATAGTCAACTTTTATTTCGAAAGAACTCCACGCATGAGTATTATCTGAGTTGTTTACATCGTTTGTCCGAGAAGCCCTTACGCAGAGCAGTTTATATAGGAGCTTCAAATGGAGATGTTCCCGAGTATTATTCTTTATTCGAAACTGGAATGGAAAATCTTGGAATAATGGAGTGCAAACACCTGAAATTTGAAGAGGGTAAAGATTTTCAGGAAGAAATAGATCAAGCTGATGTAATCCTTCTTGCGGGTGGAAATCCAGAGTTAGGTTATAAACGAATGTTAACTTCGGGAATTTGGAAACAACTTCAGAATCGAATTTTAAAACAAGGTATTATTATTGGGATTTCCGCAGGAGCAGTACAGCTAGGCAAGAGAATAATGAGTGACAACCATTCGCATGATGGTGTTCAAGGACTGAACATGTTTAATTATATTATTGGAGCACATGAAGAGCAGGACCAATGGTCTAACCTTAAGGAAAACGTTGGTAAGGTACCTAATGCGAAAGGAATAGGAATTCCGTTTGGAACAGGACTGGTTTTACATAAAGGAAGCTTAAAAATTGTAGGAGATAAAATACCAGTGTTAATTACTAAGAATGAATCAGGAGTACTTGATTTAAAACAGTTGCAAAGTTGACAAACACGGAAAAACATAGCGCTAAAAAATCGAATTTAAAACTACTTTTATGCGTTGGATTGGCCGTTGCATTGTGGATTATTGGTCCATATATAACCAATCAATTGCCAGCAGGAGCATGGAATATATTTGCAGTTTTTGCTACTGTGATATTTGCATTTATTTTGAGACCATACCCGATGGGTGCAATAGTAATCATGGGACTATTAGTTCTCGTTCTGTCCGATTCTATTACTCTAAAAGAATCTTTATCAGGATATGGTAACTCTACGGTTTGGTTGGTTGTAACCGCATTTTTATTGGCTGATGGTGTTATAAGAACGGGGCTAGGTAAAAGAGTTGCATTGTCTTTAGTTCAACGTTTTGGTAATACCTTAGCAGGACTTTCTTATGCCATATGTGGGGCAGAATTGATTTTAGGACCTGTGATTCCTTCAAACACTGCACGAGGTGGTGGAGTATTGGCCCCAATTGTAGATGCGTTAAGTCGCGAATTAGGTTCTTCTCCAAAAGATTCACCAGAGTCAGCAGGTTCATATCTTACCTTATTAGGTGCACATGCAAATTTAATTACCGCAGCAATGTTTTTAACAGGCATGGCGGCCAACCCCTTAGTATCGAATGCAGTATTCATTACTACGGGAGTCGAATTTGGATGGTTAACATGGGCCTTAGGGGCAATAATTCCAGGTATTACTGGTTTGATATTGTTGCCTTGGGTATTGAGGAAGATAGTAAAGCCAACCATTAAGGATACTAAACCAGCCCAGGGGAAAGCCAAAGAAGAGTTGCAAAAAATGGGAGCTATTTCTTTAAATGAATGGGTTATGTCTGGGGTTCTTCTGCTCATGATTCTTCTTTGGAGTACTAAAGGCTTTCATGGATGGGGAACCACGTTAGTTGCTTTGATCGGGATTGTATTGCTCTTAATTACCCGGGTAGTTTCTTGGGATAATATTATAAAGAACAGCAGCGCTTGGGATGCTCTTATTTGGTTAGGAGGATTACTCACCATGGCTAATATGTTGAAGAAGTACGGTTTTATAGATTGGTTTGTTGGTGGAATGGAGCGTTGGCTTACTTCTTTCGATGGAATAGTGTTAATAGTATTGATCGCAGTCTTTTATTTTTACTCCATGTACTTTTTCTCCATGTTAACGGCCCATATTTCGGCGATGGCAGGAGCGTTTGTTGCGTTGATATTTACGTTAACTGGTCAACCTTATATTGGGGCAGCGATTATTGCATACATTTCATGTTTAAGTGGATGCTTAACTAATTATTCTACAGGACCAGTGATTATCTATTTTGGATTAAACTATGTGAAACCAAATGTCTGGTTTAAAACAGGTTTTCTCATTTCCCTATTTCATTTAGTGATTTGGCTGCTCGTTGGAGGAGTATGGTGGAAATTTTTAGGGTGGTGGTAATAGCAATGGTCTCGTTTATTGCGATTTTATATTACGAAATGTAAGATTCAACCTTGTAGAAATTTGCTTCTTAGTTTTAGGAAGTGAGTGTTTCCAGAAATGTTGAAACTCATTTTTCATAATCAAAGCACTTCCACTTTCCAAGAGAATACTGCGTTCCAATTTTTTGCTATCGTGTTTTATTTTGAAATTTCGTTCAGCTCCCAAACTAATTGAAACGACAGTTGGATTTGCTCCTAGTTCGGGTTCATTGTCTTTATGCCATCCCATTCCTTCTTGCCCGGTAGGGTACAGATTTAGCAAACAAGAATTGAAAGTCTCAGAAGTAAGATGTTCAACTTGTTGTTTTATTTCATAGAGTTCCTTTGTCCAGAATACCCCTTTTTTTGTAACTCCAGAATATTTGTAAAGTACTCCATTGTCTCCATAGAGTGCCGATTTGCGTTTCGTAGTCAACGTTTTACCATAGAATGAATAAGTTTCACTTTCCCATGGAGTGGATTCAATAAGTTTCGATTGAAGGCTTATAACCTCTGTTGCCTCAAGAAAATTAGGTTGATAAATTACCAGACCGTCTCTATCTATTATTAGAACTGAGTCATTAAATAAACCCATAGGTTCATGATCCTCTCAAGGAAATTAATTTATTAACGAAAGAAATCGGAATGGATTCTTTGGTGGAAGGCTCCATGCTAATTTTTAAAGTAGCAGAATGAAGAGTAAGAAGATTAGAGCTTTTATATATAACTAATCGTTTGTAAGGAACTGCGATTGCAAAATTTGCCTCTTCGGTTTCAACTGCAATTACCAGACCTTTTGTTCTAAGTTCAATAGTACAAAGTTGGCTGTCAGGCAAATTTTCCCACAACTCTGAAATAGGTGAACTTAAAAACTGAACGTACAGATTGTATTGTCTGACGCCTTTCATTTTTAATTGATCAACATACGAGAAAGGATTTCCACAAATGGAACTCAGAGCATCCTTAATTTCTTTACTTGGATTATCCCAATTGAATATATTAGGTTTTATCTGCTGTAAATCGGAACTATCATCGATAAAGTCGAATTGACCAAACATGTACTAAAGATAGGTAAAATAAACATGAATTGTAGAACCAAAATGGAATTTAGGTTTTACGGAAGTTTTGTTTAATCAAAATACCTTAAAAATAAACACATTTTAGTTTTTGTTTAATAATGTATATATTGGTTCAAAATACGTTAAGGGTGTTTGAATTATTATATCTTTAATTAACTTTGTCCCAAATTATTAGGAGAGTATGAGTGTTAATTTTAATGTGCATGGAAAGCTATCCCTGTCTGTTGATAGTGTGATTTTCGGATTTGATAATGAAGAACTTAAAGTACTTCTTATTAAAAGAGGAGAGGACCCTTTTGACGGAATGTGGGCACTTCCAGGAGATTTAGCAAAAATTGATGAGGACCTAGATACTTCTGTACAGCGTGTACTTAAGGAGTTGACGGGGCTTTCTGATGTTTACATGGATCAAGTGAAAACTTTTGGAAATTTGGGACGTCACCCATTAGGAAGGGTTATCACGGTTGCCTATTATAGTTTGATTAAAATTAGCGACTATAACTTGAACCCGTCTTCATTCGCAAAAGAAGCAAGATGGCATTCCGTTCGTAGTATTTCAGAATTGGCATTTGATCATAATGAAATTTTAGAAGCGTGTTTAGAAAAATTACAGCGCTTCGTACGTATTAAACCAATTGGTTTTGAGTTATTGCCTAAAGATTTTACCCTTCGTGAATTACAAAGTCTTTATGAAGCAGTATTACAACGAACTTTTGACACTCGTAATTTCCGTAAAAAGATTTTATCTATGAACTTGATTCAGGATACTGGCAATTTACAGGAAAGTGTTTCGCACAGACCAGCTAAACTTTACAAGTTTGACGAAAATAGATATGATCAATTAAGATCTGAAGGATTCGTATTTGAACTATAAAAAAGAATGAAATAGGTATTAACTAGCTAAATAACCTAACAACATTAGAGGAGTTTCATCTTAGATGGGGCTCCTTATTTTTTGCACTTTTAAGTCCTGAATTTAGAGAAAGTGTTTTTTAGAATTTGCTCTATTAGTAAAGTGATGGAAAGTTTAATACTTCACTATTATAATGTCTTTTCATAAAGGATTTTACATGTATTACGCTTATTTAGGAAGTGTTTTTTGAATTATAAACCCTGTAATATGCAGATATACAGCTTGTTAACGAGGTTCTTTGTCGAAATGTAATAATCATGCTAGAATTGATATTTAGCGCCTTATTATTTAGGTTTTAATAGAACTATTCTAAGAATGTGTTTTGTCTTTTAAATATGGTTGGCATTTGTGCTAACCGATGGGAATAGGAAGTTAGTCGATTTTTTTTTGGATTTTTTTTGGTAGTCCACTTGGTTCTTGTTGAAAATACACATACATTGATATTGTAATCAAGCAATTAACTTTTTGTATAAAAAACAATAACCTTACCACGTATATGAAAAAAATCTTACTCATTACACTAGCTTGTTTAACATCCATTTCGATGTTTTCACAAAGCAAGAGCACTATTTCGGGGAAAGTTACCGATGCTGAGACAGGTGCTGGTCTCCCATTTTCTTCAATAGCAATTAAAGGAACTTCGAAAGGAGTTAACGCAGACTATGAAGGGAAGTATTCCATAGAGGTTACTGTGGGAGATACATTAATTTACGGAATGGTTGGTTATTTGAAGACGACTAGAATTGTGTCTTCCGCGGGTGTCATTGACGTGGCTCTTCAAATTGAACAAATTAAAGAAGTACTAGTAGTTGGTTATGGAACTCAAGAAGCAGAGGATGTTACAGGTTCAGTAGTTCAGGTTACATCCGATGAAATTACACAAACTGTGGTGCCAGTAGCTGCAGATGCTTTACAGGGTAGAGCTGCAGGTGTGCAGGTTGTAAAGGCCAATGGAGCTCCTGGGGGAGCGGCTGAAGTTACGATTAGAGGTATTAGTAGTATTAACCCTGCTCCGGTTCTTTATATTGTGGATGGAATTCCTTTAGATGGTCCGGCCGTTAACGCTATTTCACCTTCCGATATAGAATCGATAAACATACTGAAAGATGCATCAGCTGCTGCTATTTATGGAGCTAGAGCAGCTGGAGGTGTAATTATTATTACGACTAAACGTGGTAAAAGTGGTAAACCTGTAGTTTCTTATGATACCTATTACGGATCACAACGTTTAATTAAGAAGTTAGACGTACTAGATGGTGAAGGATTTGCAAGAGCTACTAACCTTTGGAATACGAATCAAGGGCTTCCAGCTATTGCTAGATTTCAGTTTCCAGAAGATTATGCTGGTATTGGGACGGATTGGCAAGATGCTATTTTTCAAACGGGATCGGTTTATAACAGTCACGTTGCTGTTAATGGAGGTGCTCCTGACGTAAGATATGCAATTTCTGGAGATTACTTCAATGAGCAAGGTATTGTTCCTACATCATTTTATGAGAGATATTCGTTTAGAGCAAATTTAGATTTTGATTTTTCTGAGCACGTTAAGTTTGGTTTTAGTTCGTCATACACTCGAGATGGAGGTAAAGGAGTTTCTTTCAATAACTCTAGGGCTGAAGGTAGTACATTGCTAGCTGCTACAACCTTAGATCCAACCGCGGAAATTGTTAGACAAGTAGATAGCAGTTTTAATGGTGGTGTTGGAACTTTAGTTCCTGAAGGTCACGAACTGTATAACCCTAACGATTCTTTATATTGGAATCAAATAGATTTTGGTAACACACCAAACATGGTTGCTCAACTTTCCAGAAATACTCGTGACTATGGTATGACTTGGACTGATAAATTATTAGGTAATGCATATTTAGAAATCCTTCCAGTTAAAGGGGTTACGTTAAGATCATCTTTAGGAACTGATTATTCGTACCAAAATGGATGGGGGTACAGCCCAATTTACTTTATTGAGATTTCGGACAGAAATCAATTGGATCAATTGAGTAGACATTTTAATCGTTGGTTTTCCTACAACTGGGAGAATACTATTAAAATTGATAAGACCATTAAAAAACATAAGATTGGTCTATTAGGAGGAACTACCGCGTATGATTGGAACAATTTAGGCTTTAATATTTCAAAAAGAGATTTAGGAGGAGATGTAAACTTGGAGTTTCCGATTACTGAATTGTTAACAAGTACAGGACCTCAAAATGATTCTTTAACAACTATTGGAGATTGGATCGCATATAGAAGATTGGCGTCAATTTTTGGTAGATTGGATTATGAGTTTAATGACAAATACTTTTTAACAGTTAATGTAAGAAGAGATGGTTCAAGTCAGTTTGGACCAGCACGTAAGTTTGGTGTATTCCCTGGACTTTCTGCAGGATGGAAGATCTCTAATGAAAAATTCTTTGAGAAAATTAAAAATGGAGAAGGACTATTATCAAACATTAACTTTCTAAAACTTAGAGGAGGTTATGGAGTTATTGGTAACAGCCAAGCTGCTGGTGATTTTCAATATTTAGCTGGTTTAGTTGATCGTGGAAGTAGATTTGTTTTTGGTCCTGATGGAAGCCCTGAACAACTTGGATCATGGAGTGGAGGATTAGGTAACCCGTTTTTAGCTTGGGAGTCTATGGCAATGACCAACGTTGCTCTTGATATGGGATTATTTCAGAATAAAATCTGGTTTACTGGAGAAATGTTTGTGAGAAATACTTCAGACATGATTATGGGTAATAATACCCAACCAATCAGTTCAGGGTTTGATTTTGTTGCTCCAGGAAATATTGCTTCAATGACCAGTAGAGGAGTTGAATTTGAAGTTAAGTACAAGAGTCGTGAAAAAGAGTTCAAATATGATGTGGGAGTGAATTTCTCAAGAGTTAGAAATAATCTTGTATCGTTAATTGAAGGTAATGATGTTATCTATGGTGGAGCTAATCAGGCGATGAGTTGGTATACTAAAACTACTGTTGGAACCGAAATTGGAGGTTTTTATGGTTATGAGGTGGAAGGAATCTTCCAAACAGATGCTGAAGCTCAAAATTTAACATACGTAGATGCAAATGGAGTTACTCAACAAACTTACGGTAATAACGTAGGAGCGGGTGATTATCGTTACAGAGACCAAAATGGTGACGGGATTTTAGATGAGAATGATATCGTAAACATTGGCTCTCCTTATGCAGATTTCGTAATGGGTATGAACGCAAATGCTCAATACAAGGGATTTGACTTTAATCTGTTCACATATTGGAACTATGGTAATGAAATTTTTAACACCTCTAAATTGTATATGGAAACAGGATATGAGTCGTCTAACATGAGATCTTATATGCTTACAGATGCATGGACACCTGATAATCCAAATGCGACTATTGCACAGTTAGGTGGAGATTTCCAAAACAATTATGCTACTCCTTCTGATGCGTATATCGAAAGTGGATCTTTCTTTAGATTTAAGAATATCATGATAGGTTATACGCTTCCTGAGAAAGTAGTGAAGAAAATTGGTTTGACTAAACTTAGAGTTTATGCAAACCTGCAGAATTATATAACAATCTCGAAATATTCGGGTAGAGATCCAGAACTGGGGAATACTTGGGGAATATTTGTACAGAAAATGGATATAGGTAACTATACAGTGCCTAAAACAATGAACTTTGGTCTAAACGCAACCTTTTAAATAACAGCACGATGAAAAAGAATTCAATAATATTATTACTTATTACGGTAGTATTCCTTTTAGGAAGTTGTAAAAAAGAGTGGCTAGATTTAGAAAAGCCAGGACAAAATGAAACCGCAGATGATTATTACGATACTCCGGAGAAGCTTTATGAGTTAATCGTGGCAGCGTATGATCCTACAGGGTGGCAAATGAATAACGTGGCGTTTTGGGCTGTTGGGAGTGTAATGTCGGATGATGCTGTGAAAGGTGGAGAGAGTGATGGAGATCAGCAAGGTATATTCGATTGTATGACATTCAACGCGAATGGAAGAACGGATGTTGTAAGCTGGATTTATAGCGATATGTACAAGGTGATAGCGCGTGCCAACTTTGGAATGAGCATTGTTGCCAATTTTGAAGGATTAGATGAAGCAACAAGAACTCGTTACATGGCTGATTTTAAATTTTTACGTGCATATGCGTATTTTAGACTTGTTAGAAATTTCGGTGGTGCACAAATTTATACGGTAGAAGATCCAACTGTAAAGTCTCGTGCAACCGTAGCTGAAACTTATGCGCTTATTGAGCAAGATTTGATCGACGCTGCAGCAGGATTGCCAGCAGCCGTTTCTCCAAGTGAGGAAGGACGCGCTACGAAAGGGGCTGCTGATGGTCTTTTAACTTTGGCGTATGCTTATCAAAAGAAATGGGCTGAAGCTAAATCACAAGCAGAAGTTGTAATGAACTCGGGACAATATGATCTAGAGGAAAATTTCTCCGACATATTTACGGAAGATAAACAATGGGGTAAAGAAGTAGTTTGGGCTATTAAGCACTCCGAAGATAATGATGGATGGTGGGGTAATGCTGAAGGATCTTGGTTGAGTATCTGGTATGGAGATCGTGATCTTGGATGGGGATATGGTTTCAACTGTCCTACAGAAGATTTTGTAAATGCATTTGAAGATCAGGATATCAGAAAGCAAGCATCTATTGTTTTTGATGGAGAGTCTATTCCAGGGACTTTTGGAGGTGATGCCCATGATTTCGTAGGAGGGAATTGGAACCCACCAACTGGATATATGTGTCAGAAATATCTTATTCCAGATGATCAAAGACCTACTATTGTGGATTACAGTCAGGATTTGGATTATATATTCTTACGTTATGCAGATATTCTATTGATTCACGCTGAGGCTTCCATGGAACTTGGTGATGCGGGGAGCGCTCAATCATCATTGAAAAAGGTTAGAAACCGTGCAGGATTGTCAGATTATCCTACATCTGCAGATATTGCTAATTTCAAAGAGTCTACATTGTTTGGCTTACCAGAATTGAAAGCTGTAGTTTATCACGAAAGAAGAGTTGAATTAGGATTGGAGAACGTAAGATTCTATGATTTAGCGAGATGGGGATTAGCTGGAACTGCGCTTAATGCATTTACAGAGTATGGTAAGAACAACTTCACCGAAGGATGTAACGAAATATTACCGATCATGGATCAGGACGTAGAAACGAGTGAGTTGATTATGCAAAACCCTTGTTACTAAAAATAAGCTTAGTTGAGTATGAAAAGAATTAGAATAGCACTACTGTCAGTTACTGCGGCCCTATTTTTGGTTAATTGTGGAGGCGGAGATCCAGAGTTGCTTCCATTAGTTTCTATAGTTTCCAATGTGACTGTTGAAGAAGGAGATACTGGAACCAAAGAAGTGAAATTTAAGATTTCTTGTAGTGGAGAATTATCGAAAGATGGAAACCCTTCTGTGGATTATAGTGTGCGTCATGTAACTACCACTGACAGTGATATTGAATTGTCTAATGGAACACTCAACTTTACTTATGATGGGGAAGTACAAACAGTATCTGTTACTGTAAAATCAGATGAGGTTTATGAAGTGGATAAAGAGTTTACTTTTGCACTAACAAATCCAATTAACGCCCGTTTTACTTCATCTAGTAAATCGAAAACCGGAACTCTTAAGGATGATGACCCGTGTCTAGTAGGGGATTGTGAAGGATATTTAAGCGCGGAGTCTTATTCTGGATACACTTTAGATTGGAGCGATGAATTCAACGGAACCGTAATTGATCAAAACATCTGGGGTTATGATGTTGGCGGCGGTGGCTGGTGGAATGCTCAACTGCAAGAGTTTACGAACGGTAGTGCAAACTCCTATATTGAAAATGGAAGTTTAATTCTAAAGGCAATTGATGTAGGAGGTAATTATACTTCTGCACAATTAAAAACTCAAGATAAAAAAGCAATCAACAAGGGAAGACTAGATATAAGAGCCAAATTTCCTTCAGGAAAGGGAGTCTGGCCTCGTATCTGGTTGAAACCGAATGATAATGTACATGGTTGGTGGCCAACAAGTGGAGAGATGATTATGGCTGAGATCTATGGACATCTTCCTAATATAGTACATACACTTGCGGATTATGGTAATGACGGGAATGATTTTGTGCGGCAGCCTTGGTCATATGCTGCTGATGATCATAAATATATGGCCGATGTGTTTCATGTGTATAGTTTGATTTGGGAAGATGGTAGAATCAGATGTTTAATTGATGGAGATGAATATATGTCATTAACCAGAGCAGAAGTTCAAGCTCAAGGATATGTTTACCCATACGATGCTGATTTTCATGTGATTTTCAGTATGGCAGTTGGAGGTATTAACGTTGGTGAACCAGATCCAGCGGCTTTTCCAGCTCAGATGGAAATTGACTATATAAGGTATTTTAAAGCTAATTAAGAGAAATTAATAGTATGACTAAAATAAGAAACGTGGCAATATTTTTTGCAACTGTTGTTGTGATATGGGCTTGCAAACCTCAAGAGGAAGTGTTACCCGAACTAAGTGTTACCGCCACGAATCAAGTTGATGAAGGTGATGCAGGTTCGTCTACAACGGTAAACGTAACTATTAAGATGGATGTTGCAGCAAATACATACCCTGTAACGGTGAACTATTACACTCGTCATATTTCCACGGATGATTCAGACTTTGAGTTTATTTCTTCAGATAATAGAAAAACCGTGACCTTCAATGAAGGAGAGTTGGTGAAAGAGGTTCAAATAGCTGTATATGGTGATGATGAAGCGGAGGCACATGAAGAATTTAGTGTTAATATCACTGGTGCAGAGAACGCAGTGTTATCTCCAACTAGAGAAGCTGTAGTAAGTATCCGGAACGATGATAAATGTAGTGATTGTGGTTATATAACGCCTACATCATACTCAGGATATGAATTGGTGTGGGGAGATGAATTTAATGGTACCGACATCAGCACAGACAATTGGCGATGGGAATTGGGAGGTAATGGTTGGGGTAACCAAGAATCTCAGTATTATACGGATAGAAGAGATAATTCTTATATTGAAAATGGTGATTTAGTAATAGTGGCTAAGAAAGAGAACTTTAGTGGTTCTGCTTATACATCGGCCCGTATGATCACTTCAGGTAAGCAATCATTTCAATATGGTAGAGTGGACATAAGAGCGAAGTTGCCTGATGCAAGAGGTACATGGCCTGCACTTTGGATGCTTGGTGATAACATATGGGATGTGAGTTGGCCGAAGTGCGGTGAAATAGATATCATGGAACTCGTAGGGTATGACCCTCTAAATGTTCACGCCACAGGTCATTGGGGTAATTCGGTAAATGATAAAGGGATTAGTGGTTCTGGGTTTTATCAAGAAGATGGATTCGCAGATCATTATCATGTGTATTCATTAATTTGGAATACTACAGGTATGACATTTTATGTAGATGATGTTAAAATTCATGAAATTAAAAAGACGGATGTTACGGGGTATGAATATCCGTTTGATCAAAAGTTCTTTTTCATCTTTAACATAGCTGTTGGAGGAACATGGGGTGGTATTCAAGGGATAGACGATAGCGCATTTCCTCAAGAAATGAGAGTGGATTACGTTAGAGTTTTTCAGTAGAAAATGTTAAAGTATAAAATGGAGATATTTATTAATACGGTTAAGAAAGAAATTATTGGAGTGTTACAAAACGCCCTGCTAAATGTATTAATAACCGTAGGAGTGGTGAAATTAATTCCTCTGGAATATCGTAAGAGGAAAGTTGCAAGGGCAAAAATTAACGTATGACGAATTAAATAGGAATGAATGAGATTTTCTGAACTGGGGAGGGTATGAAAATCTTTACGTAATAATTACAATTACTATGAGGGTTAATAAAGTTTTAAAATCATGTGGAGATATATCAGTTCTTTTGGGAGCTTTTATGGTTACAGTGGTTCTATTTACGTTGCATGCTAATAA
The DNA here is from genome assembly GCA_020627945.1 of Cytophagales bacterium. Classification (GTDB taxonomy): domain Bacteria; phylum Bacteroidota; class Bacteroidia; order Cytophagales; family JAHDFW01; genus JAHDFW01. The sequence continues at coordinate 26,446 of JAHDFW010000008.1, read as the reverse complement.
GGCATATGGGCAATGTAATGGAGCAGTAAAAACTTATCAGTCCTACTCTTATAGTTGGGATGAGACTTGCGCAGATATGACGATTAAAGCAGACCGAAACGAGTTTTTTAATTCAGGTTGTGGTGGACCTTGTCCTCAGCGCCCTAGTATCGGTTTTGAGCACGATTTACCAGCCTATGATTCTGAATGGACTTGGAATACATGTATTGGCGCAACGGGTGTACCTGCTCCCGTAGCATTTGAATATTCTTTTACTATTCAAAGTGTGACTTGGGATTTTGCTGGAAGCGGTTTAGGAGAATGTTGCGAAGATTATTTCGAAGGTATTTTTGCTAATGTAGGTGATTATAGTACTGCAACTGCAACTTCTATGAATGTGTCATTAGATGCGGCGGATAACAATGACTGTGGAGCTACAGGAGGAAATCATACATATACGGAGCAGGCTGGAGCAGGTACCAATGGGACATGGGAAGCTCCTTTACCTTTTACAGCTACGGGGTTGTGTTATAATATGCATGGTTCCAGGAATACGGTAGGCTTTGACGTGATCCCTAGTTTTTTAACTGTAGATGCAGAGGCTGCGTTCTGTTTTGGATGTGAATCTGCATTAAATGCTGGTGCAATACAAGTTGAGTTTGATGCTAGTATCGCCTTTGTGGTATGCGACAAAGACTTTACGTCTCCATATTCCACTGCAAGTCCATGTGTTGGTGCTGGAGGTGCTTGTGGTATTATTCCTATGACCGCAAAGAGTTTTTGGTTCGATGCTGCTCAGAAAGGAGATAAAATAGTAGTAAACTGGAGAGTAGAGGAAGGAGAGCCAGTTGATAAGTTCAATCTTTATAAAAGTGAAGATGGAGTTAATTTTAAGCATTTTAGAGAGATTGATGGTGCAAATGAACCTAATGCATATGTGAATAACTACATAACTTTTGATCATGATTATGAGGCTGCTAAAACGTACTACTATAAACTGGAAGTTTTGACCGAAGGAGGAAATAAGGGTTACTCTGACATAGTGGAAGTTCATACTCAAGGTATCTTTAGTAATTTAGTTATCTCTCCAGTTCCAACAAAAGATTATCTTAATATAAAATGGGTTGGTTCAAGCACCGATTTCGAAAACCTTCGAATGAAATTATTTGATTTAACAGGCAGAGAATTGTTAACCCGTAAATTAGAACAATTAAGCACAAATTTTTCACTTAAAACCCTTAACTTACCTGACGGATATTATCTGTTGGAAATAACGGACAGTGAAATGCACAGAGAAACCAGAAGTATTATTATAGAAAATTAACCAGTAAAATTATGAAGTTACTTTACAAATTTCTAGCAGCAATTATAGTTTTAGTTGCAGCAAATTTAAACTCCTCCGCACAGCTTATGGATGTTGGTGGTGGGCATGTATTATATGTCTGCGAAGATGATAGTTTGGTTGTACAAGGGAGTAATGGACCAGGATCATTAGGATTAGGTAATACTGTTAATGAACCGGTGGGAGTTAAAAATGGTTCTCAAGCAACACTTGGAGGGGTGAGTATGGTGGCCGCAGGACAAGCACACTCCGTAGTATTAGCTACAGATAGCTCTGTATGGGCAGCGGGTTTAAATTTAAACAAACAGGCGGCTGACTTTAATTTGGCTACACTGCCAGCTTTAACAAAGATACCAAATGTATCTTCAGTTATACATATTGACGCTGGTGAAAAAATGTCTGCAGCGGTGCAGGATGACGGAACGGTTTGGGCATGGGGGCATAATGCTGGTGGTCAATTAGGTAATGGAACTACAACGGACAATGGCGTGCCTCAGCAAATTCCTGGAGTTTCCGATGGTATAGCAGTAGCTTGCGGTTTAAACCATATGCTGATTCTGAGAGCTGATAGTACGGTTTGGGCACTTGGAAGCAACGGACTTGGTCAATTAGGTAATAATACGGTAGGAGCAGGAAATCAAGACTCTTTACCAGTTCAATGTCTTGGACTTACTGGAGTTGTTCAAATTGCTGCAGGAGTTAATTTTTCCATGGCCTTAACTGCAGATGGAACAGTTTATACATGGGGAGCGAATGATTCGGGCCAATTAGGAAGAGGTTCTTTTGAAAATGATATTCCAAAATCACTTATTATTTGGATAGCTGATTCTGTGATTAAAATTTCAGCTTACAACAAACAAGCAGGAGCTCTTACTAAATTTGGAGATTTATACGCATGGGGAACTAATAATGCTAATCAACTTGGCGTAGGTCCAGGACAACCTAACCCAATAACTACTCCAGCTTTAACTACAGTATTTCATGGAGCCAAACTAAGAGATTTTGCAATGGGTGGAAATTACTCGATAGGAGTTCTTACCGATTCTACAGTGGTTTCATGGGGATCAAGCACTATTGGTTTGGGAGATGTCGCCGCATCGACTTCAGCTGATTCGATTTATGTAGAAATGGCAGATGTTTGTACCATCAAAGATAATGGTGTAGTAATTGACACAGGTGCAGCTCCACCACCACCTGTTATTTTACCGACAGCTTTTTTAGATAGTCTAATTCCAATACCAGATACTGTTCAAGCAGAGGATTATGCGGAAGGGGGTGAAGGTGTTGCATACCATGATAATGAGCCAGGGCATGCGTTAGGTTGGGGTGTCCCTGCATATAGAACTGAAACAGATGTAGAAATAGAATCATGCAATGATGTGGGGAATGGTATTAATATTGGATTTACTGCGGATGGAGAATGGCTTATGTACATAGTAGATGTAAAAGATACTGGTCTGGTAAATGTTAATTTTAGAGTCGCATCTGAATCTGCTGGTGGTAAGATTTACATCAGAATGAATAATAACCCAATTGATGATTCAATTTCATTTCCTGCAACAGGAGGTTGGCAAGTTTGGACAACGGTTAGTTTAACTAATCAAACGTTAAATACTTTAGGACCAGATACAGTATACATAGAATATTTACAAGCAGGTTTCAATTTCAATCATTTTAGTTATGAGTTGCTTGCTGTTCCAGAACCTCCAAAATTGGAAGCGTTCAATTCAACACCAATTCCAGTACCTGATACTGTTCAAGCAGAGGATTATGCTGAAGGTGGAGAAGGTTTGGCTTATATGGATCAAGAAGCTGGTCATGAGACTGCAGGTACAAACCCTGTTTATCGTACGGAAGTTGATATTGAGATGGAAAACTGTTCGGACGCTGATGGAGGTTTAAATATTACTAATATCAATACAGGAGAGTGGATTAAATATATCGTTGATTTCCAAAGCCCTGGTAATGGTAATGTGAACTTTAGAGTAGCTTCAGACGTCGCTGGCGCAGGTGGTTCAATTAGAATCACTATGGAGAATCAGGGCATTGATGATACCATTACTTTTGGTTCCACAGGAGGTTTACAAACATGGGTAACTGAAACTTTAAGTGATTTATCTTTTATTTCTACAGGTCCTGATACAATTACTCTTTATATGTTAGATGGAGGTTTCAACCTAAACTCGTTTGAAATTGAGTACGTTGTTGATACATCTGGTATTGTTTCGGCTTATAAAGGAGTGCCTATTTCTATTCCAACAGATACTGTGCAAGCGGAGGATTATGGTGAAGGAGGAATGGGTGTAGCTTATTTTGATGCTGACACAGGTCATGCTCTTGGTTGGTCTGTTCCTGCATATAGAGTTGAACAGGATGTAGAAATTGAAGACTGTATGGACATCGGAGGAGGAATCAATGTTGGTTTTACTTCGGATGGCGAATGGTTAAAGTATGTTGTTGATGTAACCGATACTGGTCTTGTCAATCTTCATTTTAGAGTTGCTTCAGAATCAGCTGGAGGTAAAATTGAGGTTATGATGACCAACAACCCAATACACGATTCTATCTCTTTTGGTGCATCTGGTGCTTGGCAAGACTGGATTAATGCTTCTTTAGTAAATCAAACCCTTACTACTTTGGGGCCTGATACAGTTTATGTACACTTATTGCAAGGAGGGTTTAACTTTAATCATTTGGTTTATGAGCCTATCGCTGTACCTGAACCGCCAAAATTGGAAGCATTTAATGCTACTCCAATTCCAGTTCCAGATACTGTAGAAGCTGAAGATTTTGCTGAAGGTGGTCAAAGTTTAGCTTATAATGATCAAGAATTAGATCATGAAAATTCTGAAACCAATCCAAGTTATAGACCAGAAATAGATATAGAACTAGAAAACTGTTCAGACGTAGATGGTGGTTTGAATATCAACTACATTAATACTGGTGAATGGATTAAGTATATTGTTGATTTCGAGAATACAGGTAAAGGTAATATTAACTTCCGAGTTGCGTCTAGCGTTGGTGGAGGTGGTGGAACCATTCGAGTAACAATGGAAAACCAAGCTATAGATGATACTATAGTTTTTGGACCAACTGGAGGATCTCAAATATGGTCAACACAAACATTATCTGATCAAGTATATACGACACTTGGTCCTGATACAGTAACCTTGTATTTCTTAGACGGAGGCTTTAGTCTGAATAACTTTGAAATAGAAGTTGTTCCGGATACACTTCAACCATTTAATGGTCAATTGATTGCAGTGCCAGGATATGTGCAAGCGGAAGATTATGCACTAGGTGGAGAAGGAGTTGGATATAGTGACTCTGAAGCAGGTCATAATCAAGGAGGAACTAATGCGGTGTATCGTGTTGAAGAAGACGTTGAGATCGAAGCGTGTGAAGATTCACTTGGAGGTATTAATGTTGGTTTCATCAACGAAGGAGAGTGGCTGAAATACGTAGTGGATGTTAGAGATACTGGAATGGGTAAATTACACCTAAGAGTAGCATCGGATCCAGGACAATGGGGAATGGGTGGTTCTATTAGAGTTACTTTCGATAACCAAGCAATCGACGACAGTATTACTTTTGGTGATACAGGAGGTTGGCAAACTTGGGCTTCCGTAACAATTGATAGCGTAAACTTTACTCAACTTGGTGAAGATGTGATGACTGTTTATATGACAGACGGAGGATTCAATTTCAACTATACATTGGTAGAAATTAATGGCTCTATTGGAGGAATTACAGATCAGGATGTATCACTTTCTAAAGTATATCCTAATCCATTTGAACATCAGTTATCTGTTAAGTTAGAAGAAACTGCACAAGTTATTCTCACTGGAATCAGAGGAGAAGTAATTTACAATAGCGAATTGCGTCCTGGAACTCATAAATTGAATGTGAATGATTTCGCACCTCACTTTAAAGGAATGATGTTCATGCAGGTTAGATTTAAGGATCATACTGAGTCGTTTAAACTTCTTAGAAAGTAATCCTGTAAAAGAAAAAAGATGAAAAAAGCACTTATTATACCACTTAGCTTATTGGTATTGTTCACAATTAATGCCACTGGTCAAATGTTAAAGACCAGTGGTGTTGATATCGTGGACGATAGTGGCAGAGTAGTTATCCTTAAAGGACTTAATACCAACAATTGGTTACTTCAAGAGGGATACATGATGAATTCAGGTCGTGTTTCTTCTCATCAAGATGTGGAGGAAGCAGTGAGAGAACTTGTAGGTGAGGATTCGGAATTAAAATTCTATGATGAGTGGAGAGCCAATTACTTTACGAAAGGTGACATAGATAGTATGGCGGCCTGGGGATTTAATAGTGTTCGTGCGGCTTTTCATTATAAGTGGTTAAGTCCTAGAGACTCTGCTGGAGTTTATTTGGAAAAAGGGTTTGTAGAATTTGACTCGTTAGTTTCGTGGTGTGCAGCGAATAGAATGTGGGTGATTTTTGATATGCATGGTGCTCCAGGAGGTCAAGGGAGAAATTCGGAGATTAGTGACTATAATCCTGAAAAATGTTCGTTGTATGAATCTGAGGAGAATCAAAAGCGATTTGCTGAGATTTGGCAAAAAATTGCGGAACGATTTAAAGATAATCCATGGGTAGCGGGATATGATTTGGCTAATGAACCAAATTGGAACTTCGATGTGAATTCATATAATAGTACTAGTGAAGCTTGGTTGCCAGGATGTACGGTGACAGGTAGTGGACCTCATTATGGTTACCAAAATCCAGACTCAGTTTTACCCAGCACATATCAAAGAGCTATTGATTCGATACGTAAGGTAGATACGAATCATATGATAATTGTTGAAGGAAATTGGTACGCAAATTCATGGAGCCCTACGTTGCGGTCTATGATGGCTGCAAATGATAATATCGTGTTTAGTTTTCATAAATACTGGAGTGATGTAGGATTTGGATGGATGTTAGATTATAGAAGAGACTACAATGTACCTTTATGGTTGGGAGAAACAGGTGAAAACTCTAATCAATGGTTTATTCAATTGGTGGAAGAATGTGAAAGGCATGGCGTAGGCTGGGCTTGGTGGGGAACTAAAAAAATAGGTTCCATATCTTCTATTTTTGAAGTGCCTCATGATGCAAAATATGATGTGGTTTCTCAATATTGGAGAGATGGAGGAACAGCTCCAGATTCTGCTTATGCAATGGAAGCCTTGTTAGCTATTAGTGATTCAAGTAATGTGGCCAATTGTTCTTTTAATATGGATATGGTATATTCTTTGGTTGGTAACCCTGGAGGTGATGCAACTTATCCTTATAAAGAGCATAATTTACCCGGAGAGGTAATGGCTACAGATTTTGATATGGGAGCTGTAGGAGAAGCTTTGTATGATGTTGATTATGCGAATTTTGGAAAAGGATTCTATAATCAAGGTTGGGCGTATAGAAATTCTGGAACCGATATATCTGCAGATAATGACTTTGAGGGAAATGGATATCATGTGGGATGGACAGAGCCCTCTGAATGGATGAAGTATACTGTGAACGTTGATAGTACAGGATGGTATAAAGTTACGGTTAGAGCAGCTTCAGATGGAGAAGGAAAGTTTACGGTAAGCACCGATAGCGGGTCTGGCGGATCTATCGATATTAACTCTACTGGAGGTTTCAACGCATACTCAGATATGTTTGGTGGTTTTGTGTATTTAGAAAAAGGACAAAGCGCGTTCTACTTTACAATATTAGAGGGAGGTTTCGATGTTAATAAATTTACGTTCCAATACGAAGGATTAGTTCAAAGTACGAATGAACTTCTAGACCGCTCTAGTATGGTTATTGCTCCAAATCCTACAGAAGGTCAGATTAGTATTTCAGCTTCGGTGCCTGCAGGAAATTATGCAGTCAAATTGATTGATCTTACCGGAAGAGTTTTAACCATTTCAGACGCACAATTTTACTCGAATTCACTTTTTCATAAACTTGATTTAGCAGAGTTAAATTTGACATCAGGTACTTATTTGGTAATGATTGAGGGGGAGAATGGAGGAAGAATAGTTCAGAGAGTTCAATACATGAAATAAATAATTATTAATACAAGAATATTGAAATGCAGGTTATGTCTTATTTAGCCTGCATTTTTAATTATAATTAATCAAAAAACATACAAACGGTAACTAAAAGTTATATTAACACTATGACACACAGGAATAACTGCTTAACCAAACTTAAAAACTATGCATTAGTTGGAATTGCATCAATAGCAATTTTCGGATGTGAAACATCTTCAAACAACAGTGGAGACAATACCGCCGCAACGGTTACAACAGCTATTAATGCTTCTTACGATTCACAGTTTAGAGGTAATTATTGGACCAAAGAAGATTCACAGGCTGTTTACCTAAATGAAGAAGCATCCATCGATGATAGAATTAAAGATCTGATGAGCAGAATGTCTCTAGAAGAGAAATGTGCTCAAATGATTCAAGGTGAACGTAAGCACGTTTCTGATGATGATATTGAACAATATGGTCTTGGATCGCTATTAAGTGGAGGAGGGTCTCTGCCAGGAGATAATGAAATTGAGGATTGGCAAATGATGATAACTGATTATCAGTCTGCTGCTTACAAACGAAAACTGAAAATTCCACTAATTTATGGTATTGATGCAGTTCATGGACATTCCAATGTTAGAGGGGCTACGATCTATCCACACAATATTGGTCTTGGAGCAGCAAATAATGATTCATTAATGTTTCTTATGGGGAAACTAACTTCTCAGGAGGTATTTATGACAGGTATTAATTGGAATTTCTCTCCTTGTTTAGCATTAGCACGTGATCCTCGTTGGGGTAGAACGTATGAGAGTTTTTCAACGGATCATAATATTATTTCTAAACTAGGAAGAGCTTATACCAAAGGAGCAATGAGTGTCAATATGGTTGCTTGTGCTAAGCACTACATTGGAGATGGAGGAACCACTTACGGGACAGGTCTTGGAGAAAAAGTGGATCGAGGTAACACTGAAATCACTAATGAAGAGTTAACTAATGAATTGTTACCTCCTTACCGAGCTCAACTAGATCAAAAAGTTCAAACGGTAATGCCTTCCTACAGTCTTATCAATGGCGTTAAAATGCATGCTCATGACAGCTTGATGAACAAAGTGTTAAAAGGAGAAATGGGATTCGAAGGTTTCTTAATTTCTGATTGGCAAGCGATTCATGAAATTCCTAATCAAACTTTTGAGCAGCAAATTGCTACTTCAGTAAATGCTGGTGTTGATATGCTTATGGAACCAGAGAAGTGGAAGGAGGCATTGGAATTGTTGGTGAAAAATGTAAACGACGGTAATATTAGCCTAGAAAGAATTGATAATGCTGTTACCAGAATATTAAGAGTGAAGTTTGAGTCAGGTTTATTTGAAGATCCTGCACAAAGAGTTAATCAGAATAAAGCGACTCAATTGAGAAGTAATGAGGCAAAATCTGTTGCAACAGCGTTGGGCGAACAATCTATGGTTTTACTTAAAAATGATAACGGAGCATTACCATTGAAAGAAGGTTCTAAAGTATTATTAATAGGAGAGGGATCAAATAATATAGGGTTACAATGTGGTGGATGGACCATTGAATGGCAAGGAGGAGTTGATAAGGATGGTAAACGACATACCGAAGGTGTTACTATTTTAGAAGGTTTGAATGCTGCTGCTGGGGAAAACAAAATGGAAATTATTACCGATGAAACTCGTGCAAATGAAGCGGACGTCGTATTGTTGGTTTTGTCCGAAAGACCATATGCTGAAATGCAAGGAGATTCAGATGATTTGTCACTTACGGGTACACATGCTCATGAAGGTAATAAGGATGCAATAGCTGCTGCTCAAAAATCTGGAAAACCAGTGGTTTGTGTAATGTTGGCAGGAAGACATTTAGTAGACCTGGACCGTCATATTGGAAACTGGGACGCAGCGGTTATGGCATATTTACCAGGATCGGAAGGTGGTAGTGCAATTACTAACGTGTTGACAGGAAAGAAGAATTTTGTTGGTAAAGTGCCAATGCCGTGGTACGATAAAATTGAAGATATTAAGAAGCCAAGTGCTAAATTGTTGTACGAAGTGGGGTATGGATTAACTTATTAATTTTTAATACATAAAGAATGTAAAGCTGCTTCATGGTTTATTATGACTATGAAGCAGCTTTTTTTATATCTTTAAGAATAATTTTGGATCTGTTTTATACACTTTCTGTAATAACAAAACACTATGTCAAGAACTGCTATAATTTTCGGACCGATGCTTGCTGTTTTCCTATGGCAACATTATTTCCAAAATTGGTGGTTCCCAACTTTATATCTGTTAATATCAATAACTTTAGGTCTTTACCGCAGATCACGGTTGTATGTAAGACACTGGGAGAGTAAGAAACGCTTTTTTATCATAAGTCAAAAAGACGAAGAGCAGAAAAAAATAGGTTTATTTCAGGTTATTATAACACTAGCACTCTCTATTTTATTGTTGTTTTATGATCCTTTTCAAGTAGAACTTCCTGTCAAATATATCGTTGTGTTTTTTATAGTTGGATTTACAATCTATTCGTTAATCCATGATCATGCATTGGAGAGAGGCCCTCGATTTGACATGAAAATAGGAAGAACTTGTATCTGCGTAAATCAAGATACATATCGGATTAAAACGTTCTACCGTATTACCAGTTTTGAGGTAAGAGAGGATTTGATCAGATTGAAAAAGGATAAAAGAGTATTCGAACTCAATGGTTTATCTTTGAAAGAAGAACAAGTACACAAAATTCAAGAGCAATTGACCAGATTCCAAAGAGAAGTTATTTGAAAATGAACTTACTCCCTTTGGAATATAATTTGGGTTAAAAGGATGACCTTCCACTTGATTGCTTAGTAATTTTGATCATAAAAAAAAGAGAACCGTTTCTGATTCTCTTTTTCTAATTCTACAAGTTAGCTTCTGTTTATTTAACTTCCACTACTTTAAATTCAACTCTTCTGTTTTTCTTTTTGTTTTCATCGGTTGTGTTAGGAACCAATGGGTTAGCTTCTCCATAACCTTTAGTTATGATTTGCTTTGAAGGAATTCCTTTTCTTAAGAAGTAAGCCTCTACATACTTTGCACGTTGGTAGGATAGGTTTTCGTTGTAAGCAGCATTACCTTCATTACAAGTATAACCATCTATTTCTAGAAGAAGTCCTGGGTGCTTTTTAAGGATCCTAACAGCGTCATCTAATACTGGTTCAGACTCTCTTAACGCAGTAGAGTAATCTAATCCAAAGTACACAACTCTTTCCAGTAACTCATACTCTTCTTTTGTTAAAACGTCTTTAACCTTAGGTTGAGGATCAGTAGTCTTAGGTTCAGTTACTGTAGTCGAAGGAGTATCTTCTGACTTCTCTTCCGTAACATCTAGAACCTTGTAAACTTTAAGACTTGGATCTTGATCAATCATACTACGAATCTTTGCCGCCAACTTAGGATCTTCCTTTTCTGTTTTAGCAATAAAATCATTTACTTGTTGGAGCGTTCTGAATTTGTAATCCTTCTCACCTTCATCAGTTTTGATATGCAACTTGATAGAAGTATTATCTACATGATAATCTTTAAGATCACCATCAGCATCTAGCGCCTGACGAATTTTATCTGCCAAAATTGGATCTTCCGAGTCCATCTTGTTAGCAAATTCACGCATCTCCTGAAGAGTTTTAAAGGTGTAGTTTTTAGCACCTTCATCTCCTTTAATAGTAAGAGTTATCGGTTCTTCTTTTGGCTCTTCAGCCTTTTCAACTTGTTTGCAAAGTTTTAGACCCAATTGGATTTCATGTGAACCATTCGATCTTGAGGTAATTCCTGTTGGGAAAAACTCATAAGCATAGTTAAATCGAAGTGCGTCAGAGATCACGAATCCAAGTCTAGCAAGGATTCCCTCATTTTCACGATAACCAAGTCCAAATGAATATTTATCTACGGCTTCAAAATCCATATTAATATCATATTGGAAATCAACACCTGGAGCCCATCTTGTCATAACAGAAGGAACAAGTTTATTGTTTTGACCAACAGGAATATCAAATGATCCGTAAAACAATCCGTGTCGTCTTAGAGCATATACTCCTTGATCTAACGTTGAAACCGAAACTGTTCTAGTTTCAATAAATCTAGGAACAGAAGCACCTAAAGTTAATCTGTTAGCTTTCAATACAACTCCAAAATCAGTTTCGAAAGTAGGAGAGTATCTACCTCCAGTTAACAAATTGTCGGTTTGATCAATTGCAACGATATTATTCACATTCAATGAATTTCTAAACATTCCCGCAGAAAGCCCAAACGATAAATTTGATTGCTCTCCCATACGAATATGATATGCAAAAGAAAGCATTCCATAAGTTTGAGATAAAACATCCGTTTTGTCTGTGTAAACTTTAAGACCTAAACCTACATTACGTCCCAAGTAAGTCGAACCAGATAGGTATGAAGTGATTGGCGAGTTAGCCACACCAACCCACTGTCTTCTGTGTGCAACGTAAATTTCAGAACAGGTATTCTGTCCAGCAAAAGCTGGGTTAATTAAATACTTATTGGACGTATAAAGGTTTCCTAATGGAATTTGCTGTCCAAAAGAAGTCATTCCTCCTAGAAAAACGACGCTTAATATTAATGCTAATTTTTTCATGATTATTGACTTCTAAGATTATTCTTGTGAAATTAAAGTGATTGCCCCAGTTACTTCAGGATCATCTCCACACTGGATTACATAATAATACGTTCCTTCTGGTAATACTTCACCATTAAGTCTACCATCCCAGTCATTGGCGTAGTTGTCGCTTTCGTAAACTGGAGTTCCCCATCTGTTGAAAATGGTAACTCTACAACCTGTAAATGGCATGTTTTGTACGATCCAGAAATCATTAGCACCGTCATTATTAGGAGTGATCACGTTCGTAATAAACAAATCACTTGCTACTCTTCTTACAGAAACAGTATCAGTAGATACACAACCGCTATCCGAAGTTGCGGTCAATGTATAAATGACATCCATTCCTGGATTAGAGGTTGGATTAAGAACGGTAATATCATCTAAGCCATCTGGTGGACTCCAATTATAATTATAGTTACCGTCTGATGTAGCGTCCAAAATAGTTGTAGCACCAGGTAATAAATCAATTGAAGTACCAGCATCTACGGTTGGAGTAACATTTACGGTTACATCAAAAGAACAAGTAGCTGAGTTTCCAGCATCATCTTCTACAATAAATGTTAGAGTAGTAGTACCGACTGTGAAAGTGCTACCAGATTCAACGTGGTTTGTTGAATCCGCTACTCTTAATTCAGCCTGACAATTGTCAGAGAATGTTGGGTCTGAATAAGTAACCACAGGATCACACGTGCTAATGTTAGCAGGACATACAATTGTTGGTGCAACAGAATCCAACGCGGTTACATTAAACGAACAGCTATCAATATTACCCGATCCGTCTTCTGCGAATATAGTTACTACAGTAGAACCGTTTACGTTAGTTCCAGCTGCAGGAGACTGTGTGATTGTAATTGTTGTATCACAATTATCGGTAGCACTGGCCATTGCTGTGTAATCATTCAATACAAAACTACAGTTAGTATCTACAGTTTGAGATTGATCTCCAGGACAAGTAACTACAGGAGGTGTATTATCCTCAAGAGTTAACGTGAATGAACAGCTATCTTGATTGCCGGCTCCATCCGTAGCAATAATCCAGATAGTTGTATCGGAAGAGATTACTAATCCAACAGCAGGCTTCTGAACTAATGTAGGAGTACCACAGTTGTCAGAACTTGTAGCTGAACCTATATAATCAGGAATCGTAAAGTTACATGATGAATCTCTTGAAGCAGTTTGATTTCCTGGACAAGTGATCGTTGGTACTACGTTGTCTATAGGTGTTACATCAAATGAACAACTATCCACGTTACCACTAGCATCTGTTGAATAAAGTGTCACTGTAGTAGTTCCTGATTGAGTGCTTCCAATAGCAGGGGTCTGAGTTACAGTAGGAGAGACCGTACAATTGTCAGAAGTAGTTGCCATTCCTGTGTAATCAGCCAATGTATAGCCACAAGAAGCATCCACAACTTGAGTCTGGTTTAAAGGACAAGTAATTGTTGGTGCAATTGTATCTCTAATGTCTACTACTGCTTGACTTGTGTCTGTATTTCCTTCAGAATCCGTTACGGTAAGTACTATGTTGTTGTTTCCAACATTTGCACAATTGAAAGAATTTGGAGCAACTACAATATTAGCAATAGTACCATTATCCGTACTTCCATTATCAACAGCTGATGCTAAAATCGAAACGTTACCAGCACCATCGATGAAAGCATCAATATTTTGGCTTATAGCATTAGGACTCGTAGTATCGCTAACGGTAACTACAGCTACACAACTATCTTGGTTACCCTGTCCATCAGTGCCAATCAATGTTATATTGTTAGCACCAAGATCCGCAGATGTAAATGAAGACTGGCTAATGGATAAAGATGGAGTTCCACAATTATCTGAAGATCCATTGTCGATATCAGCAGAGGTGATAGTAGCATTCCCACTACCATCTATATATACTGTAATGTTCTGACAAGTTACTGTTGGGCTGTTTGTATCGGCAACTGTAACGGTAGCAGTACATTGCGTAGCATTAGAACTCGCATCAGTAACAGTTAAAGTTACGGTATTAGCACCTACATCTGCACAAGTGAAAGAAGATTTATCAATAGCTAAATTAGCTATAGAACAATTGTCGGTACTTCCTCCATCAACGTCTCCTGCAGTAATTGTAGCAGAACCAGTGCCATCAAGGTACACTGTAATATTCTGACAAACAGCCGTAGGAGAGGTAGTGTCTTGTACGGTAATAGTAGCGGTACACGAATCTACATTTCCAGCACCATCAAATACTCTTAAGACAGAACTATTAGCACCAACATTAGCACAAGTGAATGATGTCATACTAAGCGCCATACTATCCACGCTACAATTATCTGAACTACCATTATCCACATCCGCAGCAGTGATGGTAACATTTCCTGTTCCATCAAGGTAAACGGTAAGGTTTTGACATACTGGAGTTGGTAGAGTGACGTCATTAGGAGTTACATCGAAAGAACAACTATCCACGTTTCCTGATGCATCTGTAGCATATAGAGTTACTGTTGTAGTTCCAGTCTGGGAAGATCCAATTGCTGGACTTTGAGTAATAGCTGGTGAAGGAGTACAAGCATCTCCATTCAGCGCCATACCAGTATAATCAGCCAATGTATATCCACATGAAGCATTTACAGCCGCGGTTTGAGGTCCTGGGCATGTAATGGTTGGTGCTATTGTATCCAAAACGGTTACGGTTGCAACACATTGAGCGGTATTAGAACTACCATCTGTCGCGGTTAATGTAACATTGTTAGCGCCAATATTAGCACAAGTAAATGCCGTTTGACTTAAACTTAAACTTGGTGTTCCACAATTATCTGTACTTCCATTATCAACATCCCCAGGTACAATGGTCACATTGCCCGTTCCATCTAAATATAATGTAATATTCTGACAAGAAGCAGTCGGAGCTATAGTGTCAGAAATAGTTACGGTTGCAGTACATTGAGAAGAGTTTGAATTTGCATCGGTTACCGTTAAAGTAACATTGTTTGCCCCTAAATGGGTACAATTAAAAGCAGATTGACTAAGTCCTAGAGTCAGTGAAGCAGTACAATTATCAGTACTACCACCATCTATATCACCAGCAGTGATTGAAACATTACCTGTTCCATCCAAATACGCTGTTATGTTTTGACACACTGCGCTTGGAGAATTAGTATCTGCGATAGTAACAGTAGCCATGCATTGTGCAGTGTTACTACTGCCGTCTGTTGCGGTTAGCGTTACATTGTTTGCTCCAATATCAGCACATGTAAAGGCGGTTTTACTTAAGCTTAAACTTGGAGTTCCACAATTGTCTGAGCTTCCGTTATCAACATCACCTGGAACGATAGTTGCGTTTCCAGTTCCATCCAGAAACACAGTAATGTTCTGGCAAGAAGCAGTGGGAGAGGTTGTGTCTTGGACAGTTATTGTTGCTGTACAAGAATCCACGTTACCAGCAGCATCGAATACTCTTAGAGTGGTAGAATTTGCACCAATATTAGCACAAGTGAAAGAAGAGTTACTGAGCGTCATACTCGCAATTCCACAGTTATCTGTACTTCCATTATCAACATCTCCTGGTACAATGGTGACATTGCCCGTTCCATCTAAATATAATGTTAAGTTTTGACACGAAGGAGTAGGTTGAGTAACGTCATTTGGTAGCACATCAAACATAGTACTGCTAGAATTTCCATTTCCATCTGTGGCAGTAAGGGTTACAGTAGTTGTACCCGTTTGAGCTGAACCTATAGCTGGACTTTGAGTTACAGTAGGAGAAGCAGTACAATTGTCAGAATTAGTGAGTAAGGCGGTATAATCGGCAAGATTATAACCACATGAGGCATTTACGGAAGCGGTTTGATTAGCTACCGTCCCTATTGAAGGGCTTGTAGTGTCGGAAATTGTTACTACTGCAACACATTGAGCAGTATTGGAACTTCCATCTGTAGCTGTTAATGTTACATTGTTTGCTCCAATATCAGCACATGTAAAAGCGGTTTTGCTCAAGCTTAAACTTGGAGTTCCACAATTGTCTGAGCTTCCGTTATCAACATCACCTGGAACGATAGTTGCGTTTCCAGTTCCATCCAGAAACACAGTAATGTTCTGACAAACAGCAGTAGGTGAGACCGTATCGCTAATCGTTACCGTTGCAGTACACTGACCAGTATTCGAACTTCCATCAGTAGCAGTTAATGTTACGTTATTGGCTCCAATATCAGCACATGTAAAAGCGGTTTTACTTAAGCTTAAACTTGGAGTTCCACAATTGTCTGAGCTTCCGTTGTCCACATCACCTGGAACGATAGTTGCGTTTCCAGTTCCATCCAGAAACACAGTGATGTTCTGACAAGAAGCATTAGGAGACGTTGTGTCTTGGACAGTAATAGTAGCGGTACAAGAATCCACATTTCCAGTGTTGTCAAATACCCTTAGAGTTGTGGAATTTGCACCAAGATCAGCACAAGTGAATGAAGATGCACTAAGGTTCATACTTGCAATTCCACAGTTGTCTGTACTTCCATTATCAACATCTCCTGGTACTATAGTGACGTTACCTGTACCGTCTAAGTAGACGGTTAAGTTTTGACAGGAAGGTGTCGGGTTGATAGCATCACCTACATTAATAGTTATAGAACCGCAAGTTCCTGGAGTTACACATCCTCCTTCTCCTCTAATGTTGTATGTTGTAGTACCTGATGGCCCCACTTTTATGGAGTTAGAAGTAGTAGTAGTCAATTGTGTTGTTCCACATCCACCAGTATAAATATGCCATGCCGTGGCATCGCCATTTAAAGATCCTGTCCAGCTTATGGTAGTACTATCTGAAGGGCAAATTGGATTCGACGTTGCAGTTATACCACTAGGTACGTCTGGATCCGTACAAGGCGCAGAACAAACCACAGAGGGTGTTGCGTAATCGCTAGGTTCAATAAAAATTTCGGTCACTAAAGGCTCATCTGAATCATCCCAGTTAGTGGTGTCATGAATACTAATTCTTATGGCAGCAGACGTACCAGTAAGTGTTCCAGTATATTTAGCATTGTCCACTTCAGTAACTCCAGGGAATAAAGAAAGGCAATCCGTTCCATTTGTAAGACCTGTTGGAACCCCAGAAGAAGTATTATTAACCTGATTACCTACATTCCATGTAGTGGTAGCGTTATAATCTCCGGCATTGTAATCCGCATTAATAGCAGTGATAAAAACAGGGGTTGCAGGAAAGTTGCCACTTCCACCTCGATAAGCTAATATTTGATCTCCCGCGGCAAGACTCCAACCTCCATCTCCTGCAAACATGACGGTTCCTGCACCAGTCGAAGGAGTAATGGTGAAAGCGTCTGCAGCAGTTTCCGCAATGTTAATAATAGTTCCACAGCTAACTCCGCCAGCTGGTGCTGTCCATATTACAATGTCTTCGGCATTAGCGATCCAAGCAGAAGCGACCGTGTTCCAGCCTCGATCAGTAAAATGAACAACTTCTCCTGCAGGTACATCGGTAAGCGTAATAAAGGTGAAACCATCAGGAGCATCTGTACGATAGCCAATGATAGCTATGTCGCCTGCGTTTAGGGTTTGTGCTTTTGAATTTTTTGAAATTCCCCAACATATCGTTAAGGTAATGATAAGAGTAATTAGTCTTCTCATAATAAGTTTGTTAAGTGTTAAGGCGTAAATATAATGCTAACTATCTATACATATAAATAATCAGAAGAGAAAAGTGATGTATTACATAATTTTGCGTAAGAAATTGTAAAAAAAAAGGCGAATCACAAGATTCGCCTTTAGAAAGTATATTACAATCTGTATTCCTAGCTTCTAGAAGGGAAAAGCCCCTGAGTACAAATACACCAGTTCATAGCTATATATGGACTTCTTTGATAAATTGGTTGACCTGCACCAGTGTTGTCAGTGTGACCATTTATATCAGAAGTAGAAGTAGACGTCGCAGATAGTCCACCTAAATTATCAGCTGTTCCAGTATTCGGGTTTTCTCTAAAGATGTCTCCCATAGTACCTCCACTACCTAATTGGTTTGCACCTGATCCAGTTTCATTAATGACTTCACTATTGTCAACTGTACGAAGTGCTACCGTTGTGCTTGTTGTCGTATTTACTGCAACTTGCGTCAAGGTATGCGAATGAGGAGGTAAATTAATTTGTCCAATTGTGATACTCTCTACACCAGATCTTTGTCCAATTGGATAATCCATAAGGCCTGGAGCATGTCCCATTCCAATTGGAGCACGTCCGCGAAGATCCGGAAGAGCAAAAGTAGTTCTTCCATCTCCACCATACATGGTTCCGAGTAACGAGAATAATGCGGAGTTTTGTGCAATAGGAAGAAGTTGTCCAGAGCATGACATCCAACTGCGAGGAGCAAAGTTAAAACCAAAGCAACCTAGTTGTCCTAATAAATATTCCATAAGTTTTAATTTTTAAGGTTATAATAATGTTATCAGGACCAATATAGGTATTTTATTGTAAGATTAAGTTATTATGTAATAAAAAATGAAAATTTATTCGCAGAGGTAAGCATTATCCCAACCAGAAGAAAGTTCTGATATCTCGGAATTATTGAAAGAATGTTTGCCCAGTGATTTTATTAAATTAGGTTGAACAACATTTTCTTCTTTTTCTAATTTCCAAAGTTGTTGTTCGTATTGGGATTTTTGTTCGTTAGGATCAAATTCAATTATTCCTCGTGGTCCTTTAATTTTGCATGTCTTTAACCCGTCTTTGACTTTATAAGGATTCAAGGTGCCTTCAGTATTGTCAATAATATCTTTTATTACCAATCCATTTTCATATCCTAATAAAACGAACGGACTGGGTTGTTTACCTTTATGGTCCTCATAAATTCTTACAAATTTCTGGTTCTCTTCTGTATTCAACTTACTCATCCAGCTTGAAATACAAAAACTTCCGTGCATTTGATCATACCATTTAGGGTCCCAACCAAAATAGTGTGTGTAATAGTCGTTTGTCGAAAGAAGATTGTTTTTATTTATAAAATCAGCATTCTCATTAGCATAAATTCCGTTGTGGTAACCAAAGATAGCATCAGGCTGCATTAGTTCCGAGGCGGCTTTCATTAATTCGGCTTCATTGGGTCTTGGATTAACAGGTGTAATAAAATGGCCACAAAACTCAGCTTTTTCTTCAATCGATTGCGTAAGAGTAACCATGAAATCATAACCGACATTGTTAAAGCACGAGGAAGTCATAATGTTTTTATACTCATTATCTTGAATCACTTGTCTAAAGGCCATTAAAGAGTCTTCTAGTGCAAATGAATTCCTGAAAAACCATTCGCTGGAATTGCTAGGTAGTATTTTGGCACCTAAATCCGATATAAGTGTAGGTACTTCTGATTCTGTTATGAAACCAATTAACTTATCTATACCCTTGTGTCCAACTAGACCTAAGATTAAATTAACTTCCTCTTGAAGCACAAGTTTCTGGACAGCATTCATGATTTGGACATGATCAGAGCCAATTCCGATGTTTTCAATTTTAACTTCTAGTTTATCCTTTAATTCAGGGACTAATCTTATACCGTCTAGAAAGTCTTTTCCTATGCTAGGGTGAATTTTAGATTGCGGAACTAGGACACCAATTTTCATATTGTGATAATAAATAATATTATTACTCCATTTAGAATGGAGCATTAAAAAATAATATACGTAAGCAATGGGCAAGGAAAATGCCCAAGTTGTAGGAATGTGTATTTAGGTTAGTTTAATAGTTAAAGGTTAAGTGTGTTCAAGTTTAAATAAAAGGAATCTAATATTAAAGATAAAAGTGCTTTTTTTACAAAGTATAATTAGGAAAGGAATTAATAGTGTTAATTTGAGGTATGTCAACTTGGAAAGGAATGGATAATAGTTTAGCTAGAAAAACGATAAAAAATGTGCTAGAGGTAGTGAATGATTCAAATTTGGATTGCCAGAAGCTATCAATAGCTTTAAAACAGTATCATGACCTGTTAAAGATTTTAACGGGGATAAATCTGGAGAATCAAGAAAACAAGACTGATATTGCTTTTGAAAATGGTGTTGCAATTGGGTTAACATGGGCTGCTATGTGTGTAGATGATTTAGTTCGAACGAGGATGTTTATCAGAGGAGTGTATGAGGCGGTAGAGGTTGCATTACAGAATAAAAAGGATGATTCACCTGTAAGTTTATTGTACGCAGGTTCTGGTCCTTATGCTACTTTAGTTTTACCGTTATTTGAGGCCTTTTCTACGCAAGAGCTCCAGGTAACAATTATTGAGATTAATGAAACAAGTGCGGAAAAGGTGGTTGAAGTTTTTAATAAGCTTGGATATGAAACTTATTTGAACGAAGTGTTAGTAGAGAATGCGGTTGAAATAGATCTTTCTGTTTTGCCCCCAATTGATGTCGTGGTGAGTGAAACTATGCAACATGCCTTAGTCAAAGAGCAGCAAGTACCCATAATGCTTAATATGTATAAACAATTGGGAGAAAAAGTTATTTATGTTCCTCAGAATATATCATTACAACTTTCTTTACTTAAAACCGCAGCACAACTGAGGGAGAACGAAATTAAGTCGGCCGATCTTAAAAAAGTTCGATCCCTTTATGATTTAACTTTTGGAGTTGCTGATAAAGAGCTGTTTGATAGTTATGAATTTGATTTAAAGCCTCTCAGGGAGTTGATCAAAAAAGGATATTCAGATTTATGTGTAAGTACGGAGATTCAGACGTACAATAACAATTGGATACGTTTTAATGAAAGCGGGTTAACAATACCTAAAATTCTTGAGCCTATTAATGATTCAAATATTGATAAATTTACTTCTGTTAAATATGTTCTAGACGAAAACCCTCATTTTGAATTGGGTTAGCCGATTTTGTATTGATTAGGTGTTACGCCTATATGCTTTCGAAAGAACTTATGAAAATGTGGAGGATCAGCGAATCCTAGTTGATACGCAATTTGTTTTGATGAAAGTTCGCTATGTTTTAGTAATCTTTTTGCTTCTAACAATATTCTATCTTGTATGTGTTGAAGTCCACTTTTTCCGGTGGTTTTAACCAATTCCTTTGTAAGGGCAGAAGCTGAACAATTCAAAAGGCTTGCATATTCGTTAACCTGGTGAAATTTATAGAAATTTTCTTCAACCAAGATTTTAAACTCCTGTACGGTTGAACTAGAAGTTGTAGAATTAGGGATTATTGCAAGAGTTCTTAGAAGTAATATTTGAAGGTAGTTTCGGATAATTTCGGCACCGAACTTTTCTTGTATTAGTTCTTGCTGCATCATTTCAATTAGGTTGACGAAATATTGAAAATCGTTTTCTTCAATATCCTCAATAATAGGGGAAGCTCCATAGTTATAAAATAATGGATGGTTGAAGATTAGATTTTTGTTATCAACCGAATCGTTAAAGAAAAATTCTCTGGAGAACATTATTGCATAACCTTCATACCCTGAACCAGCATTTATTAACTCATGTACCTGTCCAGGAGATATAAAATGAATAGTGTTACTTTTTACTGAGTGGGAACTTTCTTCAAGGATATGCGTACCAGCTCCTTTAGTGAAAAAGAATATCTCGTAGAAATTATGCCTGTGAGGCTCATGAGCATCACTACCAACTTCATCCTCTTTTAATGGGAAGATTATGAACGGGATGCTGCTTTTGTCATCCAATGTAAAGTTATGTACTGGAATTGGTTGATTCATTTTGCTTAAATAAGAAATGTAAATTATGATATTGACAATTCAACAGGGTGAATGTACAATGTATTCGGTTAAATTGTACGAATGTGGTTCAAATTGACAATCTTCAAGAAAAAATTGACAATCGTATTTAAAGAGAAGTGTTAGTTATTTGTGATAACAATAATTGGTTGATATGAAACCAGTATAGTTTAGTTAGCGATAATAAGTGTGAAAAGATGGTGAATGACCATTTTTTCACCTTGTTTTTGAAACCTTGTTTCAATGATTTACGTTTAAACAACTATAGCAGGTTTTAACACGTTTTCGGTATATGACGAGTAAATCAAATATTAATTTAAGTGCTTCACAGCACAATGTTTTAGTTTTAACAGGAAGGGGGTTGTCTGTTAAGCAAATTTCAAATCAGTTAAAGTTAGGAGAGGCAAGAGTTAAAGATCTTTTGATTACGGGTGTTACTAAGTTGAGATTCCCTTCTTTAATGTATGCTTTCGTTTGGTCACAGAATAAGGGCTTAATGAAGTAGTTTGGGAAAAATCATATTTTATTTCTCAGGTTTTAATATCTTGTAGGTCAATTTTTTATGGTATCTATGAGAGCTTCATATCTTTTATTTCTTACTCTATGTTTTTTTGCATCTTGTAGTAAAGAATTTAATGATCCGAAAGGAGGGACAGGTTGTACACTTGGTTCTGATGCTAGTAGCATTCAGTTTGATGGTCAGGAAAGACAGTACCTAATACATATTCCTTCTACGTATGATTCTACTCTCGCAACACCTTTATTATTGAATTTCCATGGTTTTGGTGGTCAGGCTGATTATTTTAGGAATGAGACAGATATGGTGAATTTGTCGGATAACGAGAATTTTATACTTGTATATCCCCAAGGCACTTGTTTAGATGGAAGTGCACATTGGAACCCTTCATTGCCTTCTCCAGATAATAAAAGTTCGGTAGACGATTTAGGCTTTATTGAAGCCTTAGTAAATGAAATTGCAGGTCAATACAACGTTGATTTGGAAAGAATTTACGCATGCGGATATTCCAATGGTGGAATGATGTCATATGGTTTAGCTTGTGAAAAAAGTGAACTGATTGCAGCAGTTGGTTCCGTTTCTGGCGCTATGTTAGATTTAAACTGTAACTCAAACCGTCCTAAACCCGTTATTATGATTCATGGTACTAACGATGGTGTAATACCTTATGAAGGAGGTGCAGATTATAACTCTGTTCAATCCACTCTTGATTCATGGATAAACCATAATAATGCAGATCAAACTCCAACCGTCAATACGATAACTAGTGGCAACTTGGAAATAGAATATATTAGGTATGCTAATGGAGATAGTTCTACGGCGGTTGAACATTATAAAATTGTCAATGGAGAACATGTTTGGTTTGACCTAGACGTAAACGGCCGTAATACGGGGGCTATAGTTTGGGATTTTGTTTCTCAATATGATATTAACGGATTGAGATAATCCTTCTTTTCAAATACTCCGAAAATATAATTCTGGTTTTCTATCGAAATCAACTTATTTTTACAAACTGTAATCGATTAGTTGATAGAATATGATAGAAATAGATGATGTATCTGATTTTAAGTTGTGGATAGAATCAGTAGTCAACGAACCACGTGCAATTCAAGAGTTAGATTTAACGAATTTTGATGAGCCATTGAGGACGTTGTCTTTTGCAGGTAGTATATTTCTTGGATGCGAAATGAGTGATTTAGCAGCAGGGCATATTACTAGAACTGGTGGATTGGTAATCTTAAATCGCTCAGATATTAAGTTCAAAATTCATAAAGCACATTTGTATAGTGTGCCAGAGTTATTCGAAGGTTTCGATGTCAACGATCCGGATGGTTACAAAAAAACATTCGACTACCAAGTTTACGAAGATTACGTTGAAGAAGGTCTGGATGAACCTGATTCTATAGTAACCACGCTGACTAGGCGTTTGCACGACCATAGTATTACAGATGCTCTTTACGAAATTATTGATGGAAGGAAGGTTGTAGCTATTATGGGAGGACATTCTATGGAGAGGAGTGAAGAATATTATTTAAAAATCGCTAAACTTTCCAGAACTCTAACTCAAAAAGGTTTTTTGATGATTAGCGGAGGAGGTCCTGGAGCAATGGAAGCAACGCATGTAGGGGCATATTTTGCATGTCGAACCGAAGAGGAGATGATTGCTGCGATAAACGAATTAAAGATCAGACCTGCAAATGCTCCTAAAGGAAAAGAATATGACGATCAGGATTGGTTGCACAGAGCTTGGAAAGTAATGGAGAAATATCCAATTCCTTCGGGTAAAGAGAAAGACTCTATGAGTGTTGGGATTCCCACATGGTTATATGGCCATGAACCTCCAGCACCTTTTGCTACCCATATTGCCAAATATTTTGCTAACAGTGTTCGAGAAGATGGTTTATTGGCAATAGCGAAGTATGGAGTTGTCTTTGCCCCAGGAAGTGCTGGAACAACACAAGAAATATTTCAGGATGCTACTCAAAACCATTATGCGCCTTACAACAAACATAAGCACAAAAGACATGTTTCACCAATGATATTGTTTGGTAAAGACCATTGGACTAATAAACGTCCATTATGGGACTTAATGAAGACAGTAACAGAGGGGAGACCTTATGGTGAACTGCTACATTTAACGGATGATGAGAATGAAATTGTGGAACACATTATGGCTTACGATCCAGATAAATATGCTTACCCAAAATAGAATTATATAATTTATAGCAGTATTAAGACTTCAGATCTAACATATTATTCTAAACTAGAGGAGACTCTCAATGTTTTGACTCATGCCATAGGACTGTTGCTTAGTATCATAGGTTTGATTCTATTACTTATTAATACAGTAAGCCAAGGTTCAATTTTACTTAACGTGAGTGTTAGTGTTTATGGATTGAGTTTAATATTGCTATACGCTGCTTCTACCTCTTATCATTATGTACAGAAACCTGAGATTCGACGAAAGTTAAATGTATTGGATCACGCAGCTATATATGTGTTAATTGCTGGAACTTACACTCCTTTTACTTTGGTTGGTTTACAAGGTTGGGTAGGTTTGACCATGTTTGCAGTGGTTTGGTGTATAGCAATTACAGGAATTGTGTTAAAACTTTATTTTACAGGAAGATTTGAAAAGCTTTCCACTATTAGTTATGTAGCATTAGGTTGGGTTGCTATTTTTGGTATAAAACCGTTGCTTGAAAACCTACAAAATCAAGCACTTATATGGTTGTTAATTGGGGGCATTTTTTACAGCTTGGGAGCCGTTTTATTTAGTCTTCCCAAACTAAAGTATAATCATGCCATATTTCATGTGTTTGTTTTGTTTGGAAGTGGAGCACATTTTGTAGCGGTGTTTTGCTATTTGTAGAGAATTTTAAATGAATTTTGATAGATGAGAGCATTAGTGTTTTTTGTGTTTGTGTTACTTGCCACAGGAGGCTTAAAAGCTCAATCGAATTATGAGTCTGCATATTATGTGGATAGTAATGGTGTGAGAACCAGTTGTTTGATAAACAATAAATTCTGGAAAAACACACCTGCTTTTATTCATGTAAAGTCTGTGGCAAGTAAAAAGATTGTAAAAATCGATGTGAGCAATTTGGAAGAGTTTGGCTCAGAAAGTTTCAAATTTGTCAATAAGAAAGCAGAAATGCAGAACCCAAAAGAGATTACTGATAACTCAGTATATGCTCAAAAGATGAAGTTTGATTCGCAACAACAACTTTTCAAAGTTCTGGTAGACGGTAAATATCAGCTGTTAAAATATTCGCATCAAGGTGCAGAAATATTTTTATATTCTGTTGATGGAGGAAAAGCAACTCAACTTGTTTACGGAAAAATTATGTTGACGTATTCTACTTTAGCTATTAACGATACTTACAAGAATCAGTTGCAGAATCTTTCAGGTAATTCTGATGTTAAGAAATTAAAATATGACGAGGAGCAACTAGTTGAATATTTTGTGGGTTTAAACAAGCAAAAAGGAGAGAGGTTTAAAGTCTATAAAACCCCTTTTAAGGTGAATCATCGAACTGGAATATCGGTTGGGCTAATCTACAATAGCATGAAGCTTACGCGACAAAGGTCGTTTACGAAAAGTTCTCCGATTCCATTTAATGGTACTTATAATTTTAGACTAGGATTTGAGCATGAATTAATATTGCCCTATGACAATAATAGATGGTCATTCTTAACGGACAACTCTTTTAATATTATGCGATTTAATGAAGTTGCTTTTTCAGAAGAGGGATACTTTACTCATGAGTTGGAAATGAATTATTTGCGATTGGATATAGGGATTGGTCTTAGGATGAACATGTATTTAAGGCGAAAAATTAGAACGTTTGTACAGGCAAATATGGTTTATACTTTTAATACGAATAGCAGCCTAAATTATAGAAGGAAGGCAACATATATCAACGATTCTGAATTTTATGATATTAACCAACTAATTATCGCACCTTCTTTCTCTACGGGAATCTTTTTTGATATGATATTCCTTAAAATTGCCATAAGTGCTCCTTATGATTTGTTGAAGAAATATCCAACGACGTATTTAAAAATAGCTGAACCATCGTTGGTTGTAGGAGTTTCTTTTTAGGAGTAATTAGGATTATTTACCATTAGGATCACTAATTTTCTTATTCTTCACATGTTTATCCAACCATTGTTCTTGTTCCCAAAGCAAATGCA
>JAHDFW010000184.1 GCA_020627945.1 Cytophagales bacterium | reverse complement strand
TTCCAATGGCTCTTATTTAGAAATTATTGCGGGACTGAAATATACTTTTGGTTTAGGTAAGCATCTGGATAAATAACCTTGGCTTCAAGTGAAAAATGGTTCTCGATACATTCAGACTCCTAACGTCGCCTGAATACTCGAACGGACATTTTTCCTTTAAGATATCAAAAGAAGCCCATCATCAATTTGAGTGACTGATTGAAACATCAACCCACCTTACGTCTGATCACCTCCTCAATAGGAGCATTCGTCAACTTACTTTCCAACCATGAAATAAGGTCTAAATACAAGAATGGTCTTGATTCAAACTTATTTTCCGAGAGACCTTCTAACGTATCTTTTAACTTGCTGAAATGTTCTACCAAATTGTTTCTACTGGTAAAACTTGTGTTTCGAAGGAACCGTAGAATTGCTTTTTGTACCTCATTCAGGTCTTGCATTTTCAATAAGAAACGATACGTAGAACTAATCTGATATTCCAGTCCGTCGTTTCCATATAGCTCATAATGAGAAATCAAGTTTAGTACTCGTGCAAAACATTGTAAATCCTCCTTAAACTCGGATGTTTTGGTATTGATAATTTTATTCAGAAACTTAATACATTTTCTATGTTCTCCTGCACCAAAGTACATACAACCAAACTTATACCAATACACCATTTTCCTATTCAAATTGATCTTATGCCCAAATTTTTCAATTTCGGATAGCATCTGATCAACAATTGAGGTTCCTTGCGTAAACTTTCCTTGCAAAAAGTAATGATTAAGTTGAGCAATAGAATGATAGATAAACGCATTGAGTTGCATGGACAAGTTCCAACTTTTTTTGTTTCGGTCGATGTAAGATTCCATCAATTCGTAAAACGTTGTAAACCTTGTTAAATCATTGCAGTAATATAATACCGAAAGCAAATTATGGCAACCTTTTAAATAAAGCTCTGGTTCTGAGTTTTGAAATTGAGGTTCTTCCCAAAACAACTCTACCCACGTACGACCATATTTATAACAGGTTGAAAAGTCTTGCCGAATATAATGATACAACAGATAAGATTGATTCTTATACACACTTGTAAAAAAGGATGGATTAGAATAATCTATAGGAACGTGTTTCTCGAAGAACACTTTTACTTGTTCGTACTCCTCTTTATTTTTAGAATGTCCAACCTTCAGATAGAAGTCATACATTCGAAGCGCCATGTCTGCCCAAGCATTTTCTGCCGCAAGTTGATGGTGCACATTCTTACCCAACGCGATGAGTTCTTCAGCTCTTTGTCCATGACTTACCGTGATATGTCTCGACTCAATTTTCTTCTCGAACTCTGTGATTTCCTGTAGCAGTTGAAGTTTATCGAAATTGGTTGCGAGCTTTTTTCCTTTACCGAGCTGCTCCAAACTTTGTAAGTACAAACCCTTTTGGTAAAGTACAAAACCAGATTCAATGCTAGATCTGATTTTCATTTCGACATTGTCTGAAGCTAGCAATGAAAGGCACTCTAGAATTTGGTGGTAAAGCCTACTTTTTAAATTGCTTAACTGACTTGCTTTAAGGTCGGGGATTTTAGATAATATTCTCTCTTCGTCATATTCCTGTTGCAGATCAATTTCTTTGAAAAGATCTAAAATCAGAATCCTTTTTCCTGGCCAGTTTCGCTTACTATAAACCGTAAAATGTTTCTTTTCGGACTTACTTAAGGTCTTTATTAATTCAAAAAGCTTCGAGTTATCACTTTTGGACACTGTATTGTTTTACTTATTAAAATACTAATATACAGATTATTATGTATACAAATATAAAATTGAACATTGTATTAGATTAAAAAACAGTTTATAATTTTCATTACAATCTATTGAACTTCGTATTTCAAATCATTCCTAAGAAATGGATTCTAATAAAGTACACATTTTTGATACCACTCTAAGAGACGGTGAACAAGTTCCTGGATGTCAATTAAACGCCTGGGAAAAAATAGAAATTGCAAAACAGCTGGAAAAGATGGGCGTTGATATAATCGAAGCCGGCTTTCCAGTTTCAAGCCCGGGAGATTTTCAGTCTGTAACTCAATTGGCAAAAACAATAAAAGATTCTACCATTTGTGCTCTTTCTCGCGCGGTGGAAAAAGATATTGTAGTTGCTGCTGAAGCTGTAGTGCATGCTAAAAGACCTAGAATTCATACTGGAATTGGAACATCAGATTCGCATGTTTTTGATAAGCTTCGTCTTACAAGAGAGCAAGTCTTAGAAAGAGCCGCTTTTGCAGTAAAAACAGCAAAGAAGTATGTCGAAGATGTAGAGTTTTATGCAGAAGATGCAGGTAGAACAGATAATGAATTCTTAGCTAGAGTTTGTGAAGTTGCAGTTGCAAACGGTGCTACGGTACTAAACATTCCAGATACTACGGGTTATTGTTTACCAAGTGAGTATGGAGAAAAAATAAAGTATCTAAGAGAGAATGTAAAAGGTGTTGAGAAGGCAATACTTTCCACACATTGTCATAACGACTTAGGTTTAGCAACGGCAAATTCTGTTTCAGGAGTGATGAATGGAGCAAGACAAATTGAATGTACAATCAACGGAATTGGTGAAAGAGCAGGTAACACTTCAATGGAAGAGGTTGTGATGATTATGAAGCAACACTCTAGTTTAGATTACTTTTCCAATGTAAAAACCGAACTACTTTGTGAAACTTCCAAAATGGTTTCGGAATTGATGCACATGCCAGTTCAACCCAATAAGGCAATTGTTGGTTCAAATGCTTTTGCACATTCTTCTGGGATTCATCAAGATGGTGTGATTAAGAATCGTGAAACGTACGAAATTATTGACCCTAAAATAGTTGGGGCACAAGACTCTTCGATTGTTCTTACCGCAAGAAGTGGAAGAGCAGCTCTTGCATATCGTTTTCAGAAGATCAACGTAAAACTTTCGAAAGATGAGTTAAACTCAGCTTATAGTTTGTTTCTAACACATGCTGACAAAAAGAAGCAATTGAATAATGACGACCTTCAAGTTATTTTGAACGAGTTATCTATTCGAGTTTAATAGAACTCCTCCATTTTAAGAAAATCTAAAGCAGTTGACATGGCAAAAACATTGTTTGATAAGGTCTGGGATGCTCACATAGTGAAGAAAGTTGAAGGAGATCAAGATATGATCTACATCGATAAGCATTTCATTCATGAGGTAACAAGTCCTCAAGCTTTTGCAGAATTAAAAAAACGTGATCTTCCGATTTATCGAAAAGAGAATATGGTCGCTACTCCCGATCATAATGTTCCTACATTAAATCAGCATTTACCAATCACTGAAGATTTATCCAGAAACCAAGTGGACACTCTTCTTAAGAATTGTGCAGAACACAATATTGACATTTACGAACTGGGTCATGAAAATCACGGAATTGTTCATGTGATTGGGCCAGAGTTGGGAATCACTAAGCCCGGAATGACCATTGTTTGTGGAGATAGTCACACATCTACACATGGTGCATTTGGTGCGATTGCATTTGGAATAGGAACCAGTCAGGTTGCAATGGTGATGGCAAGTCAATGTCTTTTGCAAAGCAAACCAAAAGTAATGCGAATTACAGTTGACGGAGACCTTAACCCAGGTGTTGGAGCCAAAGATGTAATACTTTATATTATCTCAAAACTTGGCACTGGAGGAGGAACAGGTTATTTCGTAGAATTTGCAGGATCTACAATTCGACAACTTTCAATGGAGGGAAGAATGACCATTTGTAACATGAGTATCGAAATGGGTGCACGTGGAGGAATGATTGCTCCAGATGAAATCACTTTGGAATATATGAAAGGTCGTGACTTTGCTCCTAAACAAGAAGTTTGGTCAGACTTTGAA
The DNA here is from genome assembly GCA_020627945.1 of Cytophagales bacterium. Taxonomy (GTDB): domain Bacteria; phylum Bacteroidota; class Bacteroidia; order Cytophagales; family JAHDFW01; genus JAHDFW01. The sequence goes on along the minus strand of JAHDFW010000184.1, from coordinate 4,877 downwards.
GCATATTGCACCTCTTTGAAAACAGACGAAGACGCTCAGTTCGATATGGAATATAATTTTGATGCAAAGGATATTGCACCAATGATTACCTATGGTACAAACCCAGGAATGGGAATTGGAATTGACGAGCAGATTCCATCTTTGGCAGAAGTAGAACAAGTTGATAGTTTCAAAAAGTCATTGAACTATATGGGCTTTGAAGCAGGAGAGAAGTTGATAGGAAAACCAATTAATTGGGTCTTTATCGGAAGCTGTACCAACTCTAGAATAGAAGATCTACGCGAAGTAGCTGCATATATTAAAGGAAAGAAAAAAGCGGATAATGTAAACGCGATAATCGTTCCAGGGTCAAGAAGAGTAGAACAACAGGCGAAAGAGGAAGACTTGCACAAGGTGTTTGAAGAGGCAGGCTTTTTATTAAGAGAACCAGGTTGTTCGGCATGCTTAGCTATGAATGAAGACAAAATTCCAGAAGGAGAATATTGTGTTTCTACATCGAATAGAAACTTCGAAGGAAGACAAGGGAAAGGATCAAGAACATTGTTATCGAGTCCTTTAATGGCAGCGGCCGTGGCTATTGCAGGTGAAATTGTTGACTATCGTTCTCACCTTAATTAATCCAAACCTTATTTTATCACTATGGATAAGTTCAAAACATTACGATCAAAGTTGGTTCATTTACCAATGCATAATATAGATACTGATCAAATTATTCCAGCGCGTTTTTTAAAAGCGACAGACAGAAAAGGTTTTGGAGATAACCTATTTCGAGATTGGAGATATGATCAAAACAATAATTTAATTGATGGTTTTCCATTAAACGATCCTTCAACTCAGTCGGCTGAAATTCTAGTTGCAGGAAAAAACTTTGGATCAGGGTCAAGTCGTGAACATGCTGCATGGGCAATTTACGATTACGGGTTTAAGGTAGTTGTATCTACTTTCTTTGCCGATATTTTCAAAGGAAACGCATTGAACAATGGGTTGTTGCCAGTACAAGTTTCTCAAGAGTTTTATGAAAAGCTGTTGGATCTCCAATCCAAAGAAGAAGTTGAACTTGAAGTTGATCTAGAAAGCCAAAAGATTTCAGTGGCAGGTAAGGATATTTCTGAACAATTTGAAATCAACCCATATAAAAAGAAGTGCTTGTTAAACGGTTATGACGACATAGACTTTTTGGTAAGTAATAAAAGTGAAATTGAAAAATACGAGAGTACCAGAAACGCTTTTGCTAACTGATATTTTCAAACGAATTATTTTAGAGAAATGGAATTAAACATTGCAGTTTTAGCAGGAGACGGAATTGGTCCAGAAGTGACCAAAGAAGGAGTAAAGGTTCTTGAAGCCATTGCAAAAAAGTATAGTCATAAATTCAACTTTAATGAAGGTTTGATTGGTGCAGTCGCTATTGACCGAACAGGAGATCCATTCCCAAGTCAGACAGAACACTTGTGTAATACTTCAGATGCTATATTTTTTGGTGCCATTGGAGATCCAAAATACGACAATGATCCGACAGCTAAAGTTAGACCAGAACAAGGTTTACTTAGAATGAGAAAAGCATTAGGTCTATTTGCCAACATTCGACCTGTTCAGGCATACGAATCTCTCATTGAAAAGTCGCCACTAAAAAGAGAACGCATCCAAGGTGCGGACTTAGTTGTTTATAGAGAGTTGACAGGTGGAATTTATTTTGGAGAACACTCTAGAACAGACGACGACTTTGAAGCGAAGGATGTTAGCACATACAACAGAGGAGAGATCATTCGAATTTCTAAACTTGCTTTTAAAGCCGCTCAAAAACGACGCAAAAAACTGACTTTAGTTGATAAGGCTAATGTTTTAGAAACCTCTAGGCTTTGGAGAGAAGTTGTACAAGACCTTGCTAAAGAATATCCAAACGTAGAAGTTGAGTATATGTTTGTGGATAATGCAGCGATGCAAATGGTTCAATGGCCAACAAAATTTGATGTGATCCTTACCGAGAATATGTTTGGTGATATTATTTCAGACGAGTCCAGTGTTATTGCCGGTTCGCTAGGTCTTTTACCCTCAGCCTCTATTGGAGGAAATGCACTTTTCGAACCTATTCATGGTTCATACCCTGAAGCGGCAGGTCAAGATATTGCTAATCCAATGGCGAGTATTTTATCGGCAGCGATGTTATTGGATCATTTTGATTTGAAGCAAGAAGCGGAACTTGTGCGAAGTGCGGTTGAAACGTGTTTGGAAAACAACATGGTTACCAAAGATTTGAATGAAACCGTTAATTATGGTACCGCTAAAATAGGTGATTTTGTAGTTGAAATTATAGAATCGGATACAACGGAAACACACCAAAGCTTGGAGAATTTCAGCATTGGACAAAGTACGATCATCTAAAAGAACTTGAATTTTACATCTAAAAACAAAGGGTATTAAACTATTTCATTTGGGATTGGTCTAATAAATAAAGATCATTACCAAATGGATACCATAATTAGAGTTTTAGCGGTTTCGGCGTTGTCGTTAGTTATTACGTGTTGTAATACATCGAAGAAATCAACGGATTTCAAGGACAAGTTATCAACAAGAATTAATGATAAAGATAACCCACCTAATATTTTGTTGGTTATTGCAGATGATTTAGGCAAAGATCATATGCCTGGTTATGATATTGGTGGTACAAAACCTAAAATGCCAGTAATTTCTAAACTAATGAATCAAGGAGTTAGGTTTGAGAATTTTTGGGCCTTTCCTACCTGTACCCCAACGCGCTCAAGTATTATTACTGGGAAGTATGGTTTTAGAAACAACATGACTTCAGTAGGTAGTGAGTTATCCACAAGTGAAACAACTTTACAGCAATATATTTCTCAAAATTCTCCACATAAATATGCTAATGCAGTAATTGGAAAATGGCATTTGTCTGAAGATGTAAATCACCCTGCAAAAATGGGTGTTGAACATCACGCTGGAATAACGAATGGTGGAACTCGAGATTATAGCAGTTGGAAAATGACTAAGAATGGCGTTCAATCTAGAGAGAACACGTATATAACTTCTAAAATCACGGATGAGGCCATTAGCTGGCTGTCTAACCAAAACGGAAAGGACCCTTGGTTTTTATGGTTGGCATATACAGCTCCTCATACTCCTTTCCATAAGGCACCAAACAACTTACATTCCAATGATGATCTTTCAGAAAGTGATGCAGAAATAGAGTCTAACCCAGTTCCTTATTTCCATACTATGATTGAGGCAATGGATACTGAGTTTGGAAGGCTCTTAAATTCTTTGCCTAAGCAACAAAGAGATAATACCGTAATTATTTTTATCGGAGATAATGGAACCCCTAATCAGGTTGCGCAGGAGTACAGGAAAAGGAGAGTAAAAGGTTCTGTTTATCAGGGAGGAGTCAACACACCATTGTTTGTTTCTGGTGCAAATATTGACCGAGTAAATGAGGTGGAAAACTCTCTAGTTAATTCAACGGATTTATTTGCAACAATAGCTGAGTTGGCTGGAATTAAAGTTGAATCAATTCATGATAGCAAAAGTTTTGAACATCTATTAAGCCAAAAAAATCGTGGAAAAGAATATCGTGAATTTTTATATTCGGAAGCTGCTGGTAAAAGGAAAAAGGGAGTTGCGATTGCAAATCAGGATTATAAGTACATTGTGCTAGATGGTAGTACCAAAGAGTTTTATGATCTCAAAAATGATCCATTCGAAAAAATGAATCTTTTGTCAGGTACTCTTTCTTCTGAACAACAACAAAACTATGATAAACTTGTACAGCAGTTAAATGACTTACTTAGTTCAAAAGAAGAAAATCCTGAGCATACTCACACGCACACCCATGATGGCTCTACTCACTCTCATGATCATGGAACATTTTCCGTTACTTCAGGGATTAATTGTACTGAGAATACGAGTCATTCCAATCAAGTAAAAATTGAAGTTAAAGATGGTTTTAGACATATTACGTCAAACGCTATTCCAGATCATTCAGTAGGTTCGTTTCCAAACCGAGGTAATCCACACACAATGACCCCACAAAATAAGAACTATAAAGTTTCATCCAACCCTCAAAAAGTAAGTAAACTTACTTCGGTTTATAGAGGAACAGGATTAGGACAGGGTGGACCAGCATATGAATTTGGTGTTGCTATAAATGGTGTTAAAATGGAGCCTTCGGCAGCTGAGTTTTTCACAAATCCAGAAACAAGAGAGCGTAATACGAACTGGCCAAAAGAAGCATTAAGCACAACTAATAGATTAGGTGAAGATTGTAATAATGCTCATGTTCAACCAAATGGAGAATATCATTATCATGGTACTCCTTGGGGAATTGTGGAAAAAGCAAAAGGAGATAAAATGTTTTTGGTGGGTTGGGCTGCAGACGGATTTCCTATTTATTACAAGTGGGCATACAAAAATCCAAATGATAAAAACAGTGGTTTGGTTGTAATGAAATCTAGCTACCGGTTAAAGTCAGGAAGTCGTTCTGGAGATGGAAAAACGGAACCGAATGGTACATATGATGGGACCTACGTAAGAGATTTTATTTACGAAAAAGGAAGTGGGGATTTAGATGAAGCCAATGCTCGTTATGGAGTTACACCAGAATTCTCAAAAGGGACTTGGTATTACATGATCACGGATGACTTTCCTTCAATATCTAGATTTTTTATTGGTACTCCAGATGAATCATTTAAGATTGGGCAAGGTGGATCAAGGCAAGGAAATAGACCTAAGTGGCCAGATGATCCAGTTCGCCAAAAACGTAGAAGACCTTAGTTTTTTAGAACCGAAAAGGATGAAAATGAGAAGAAACAACAACTCAGACTCTTCGGTTTTTGTCTCTTGTACTATACTCCAACAGTTCTGCACCT
>JAHDFW010000183.1 GCA_020627945.1 Cytophagales bacterium | reverse complement strand
GGAAAGCACCTTGATTATACTAATAATGAAGATAGGACAGAAACCTATTGTTCAAGCGCTGGAAATTGTATTCAAGTTGATTTTGATGCTTTTCAATTGGAAGGAGCTGATGATCTGTATATCTACGATGGTACTTCTACCGCAGATTATTTGATTGGAATATATAATGGAAGTACCGTTCCTAATGGAGGAGTCACGATTAAATCTACAACAGGTTGTCTTACATTCCGTTTTGATTCAGATGGAAGTGTAATATACTCTGGTTGGGAAGCACCGTTATCCTGTGATGTTTGTCCAACCTGTTCGGATGGAATTCGAAATGGTCATGAATTAGGTGTAGATTGTGGAGGTCCAACTTGTACTCCTTGTCCTGGTAGTACTTGTGGAACAGCTCAAACGGTTTCTGGATTACCTTATGTGGCAAATAATATTACTACAAATGGCTATGCTGATGATTATGATGATACTGATGCCTGTGGAAGTATTTATATGAATGGGGATGATTATGTCCTGACTTACACCCCGCCTTTTGATACCTGCATAGATATTCTAATGTCTAATACCAATACTACATGGGGAGGTTTATTCTTACTAGATGGCTGTCCAGATGCAGGAGGTACTACTTGTGTAGCAGAAGTCGAAGGTGGTTCAGATCCAACAATAACAGGAGCTAGCCTGACTTCAGGAACAACATATTACATAGTAATTTCAACATACCCCTCACCACAAACGGTAGATTTTGATTTAACTATTAGAGGTTGCCTTCACCCACCCCCATGCGGAGTAAACGACGATGCTCATGACGATTGTGATATGGCAACGTACATCAATAACCTAAATGGGTATTGTGGAAATACGAGTTCCTCATATACTTCTGGAGATATACCAAGTGTATTTTGTGGTACTATAGAGAATAACTCTTGGTTGGTATTTACAGCAGATTCAACGGCAGCAGTAATTAATGCTTTTGTTAGTAACTGCTCTTCTGGTTCAGGAATTCAAATTGAGATTTATGAAACTTCGGATTGTAATACATTCACATCTGTTTCTAATTGTTGGAACCCAGCCAATGAAGAGAACGGAACCATTACAGCCACAGGACTAACACCAGGGAATGATTATTATATTATGATTGATGGAAATAGTGGAGATGTATGTGATTACACAATTGGCGCTTCCGTGGGAGTTTCAGTTCCTTTAGGAATCACCAGTTTTGCCGGCTTTAGGGCAAAATGTGTAGATGATGGTGTTAGATTGAGCTGGTCTGCAAAGAGTAGTGATTCTCAGGGCTCTATTGTATTAGAAAGAAAACTCAAGGGCGGTGAATTCCAAAACTTGTATACCATGAATCAAAGTAAAGGACAAAGTCAACATAGGTTTACTGATCTATATTTAGATTCAGATGTGTTATATCGCCTGAAACTCATCGATAAATATGGAAGATTTTCTTATTCTGATGTTGTATCTGTGCCTTGCAAATCCAATTATGGCAGTGTTGAATTCTTTCCTAATCCAGTTCGTAACCAACTTCATGTTAGAGGGGTAAGTTCCAACTTATATAAGTTTCGTTGTTTAGATTTACATGGTAGAGAACTGTCAGTGCCGTTGCAAGGTAATTCAGACCATTTAATTTTGGACCTCTCTAAACTGGAAAATGGTGTTTACTTTATTGAAGTTCAAACTGAAAACCGAATCTATCGGGAAAAAGTCATCTTGAATCATTAATAATTTCTCTTTCGATCAGTTACGAAGCTCATAAGAAATGGAGAATGAATAGAATATGGGGTGAGAATAAACTTCAAATGATTCTAGTATTTTGTCTTTGGTGTAAAACACATAATTTCGACTTCCCACAACCATGCTTGACTTTGTGCTGTTTTCATTCACATCTTTTAGAATCTGTCGGGCCGCATTAAAACCTACGGTGCTTTCGAGATTCCATTTTTTCGATAGCTTAAGAGAAAACCCCAACCCTAGACTATAATCTAACATAGTTTCTTTAAAGGCTGTATTGTAAATTTTATCCGCGCAATAAGGTCGACCAATGGTTTGGAACGTATCAAGTCGACCACAATCGGTGTATGAAATGTCATAATGCGAAATTTGAGTTTGCAGATTGACGTACGTTTGTAGTTTTTTAGATTTCGTAAGAATAGGTTTAAGCCCTAATACTAACCCAAGACGCTGGATTGGTTTACTTTCGTTTCGTGCAAATACGTAGTTCATATCCAATGATTCGTCATAATAACCATCGTAGTAATACCATTCAGACTGGTTGTTGATGAAATGTTTGATTCCAACGGTCGGAACAATTTTACCATTCAAGATGGGTTTGTGAGAGTATGCTAAAAAGACACTTTCTCCATTGATCGAATGCCCGTTTAGAGCTCCCATTTCAATTTTAGGAGAACTGCTTAAGTCTTGAGCCATACCTGGAATAAAAATGCTCAAATAAATTATAAGAAAGGTAGTTATAGAAATTAGCGTATTAGATTGCATGTGGGTCTATTGTTTAGAGCAATTAATTATTTTGTAAGTTAAATGTTTGTAGTGTCTTAGTCAACGAATTGTTAACGAGATATATCAAAAAAAATTACCTTTGTGACATGGAAGAGAAAATCGTCATTCTGGATTTCGGTTCGCAGTATACGCAACTGATTGCCCGTCGAATTCGTGAACTGAATATCTACTCTGAAATCATCCCCTACCACAAGCCAATTGAGTCTTATGACCATGTGAAAGGTGTTATACTTTCAGGAAGTCCATGTTCGGTATTTGATAAGGATTCACCAAGACCTGATTTAGATGCAATAATTGAGAAAGTTCCTCTTTTAGGAATCTGTTACGGAGCTCAATTAATGGCTCATGTGTACGGAGGGACCGTTGCGAAATCTGAAATTCGCGAATACGGTCGTGCTCATATTGGAGATTCGCTAGCGGAGAATAAACTTCTTAAAGGAGTTCCTGCACAATCTCAAGTTTGGATGTCTCATGGAGATTCCATCAAAGAGCTTCCAGATACGTTCGAACTTATTGCTAAAACGGATTCAATTCCGGTTGCTGCTTATAAAATAAAGGATAAAGAAGTTTATGGTCTCCAATTTCACCCAGAGGTAACACACTCTTTGGATGGAATGACGATCATTAAGAACTTTGTAGTCGGAGTTTGTGGTTGTGCACAGTCGTGGACACCTAACCATTTGGTAGACTCCATTGTACAAGATTTGAAAGATCAGCTTAAAGATGATCGTGTAGTTTTAGGACTTTCAGGTGGTGTAGATTCTTCAGTATCTGCGGTACTTATCGATAAAGCAATTGGTCAAAACCTAACTTGTATTTTCGTTGATAACGGATTGCTTCGTAAGAATGAATTCGAAGAGGTTTTGGAAAACTACAAGCATCTTGGACTAAATGTTATTGGAGTAGATGCAAAGCAGGATTTTTATAAATCACTTGCCGGGTTAACCGACCCTGAAGATAAGAGAAAAGCAATCGGTAAAACTTTTATCGAGATTTTTGATCGTGAAGCTAACAAGATTACTAACGTTAAATGGCTTGCTCAAGGTACAATTTATCCAGATGTAATTGAATCTGTTTCTGTAGGAGGCCCTTCCGTAACGATTAAGTCACATCATAATGTTGGTGGTTTGCCAGATAAAATGAACCTTAAAATTGTGGAACCTCTTCGTTCTTTATTTAAAGATGAAGTAAGACGATTAGGTCGTGCATTGGATATGAGCCAAACTCTATTAGGCCGTCATCCTTTCCCAGGACCAGGTTTAGGAATTAGAATCTTAGGTGATATTACAGCTGAGAAAGTTCAGATCTTACAAGATGTTGACCATATTTTCATCCAAGGATTACGTGATAACGGACTTTATGATCAGGTTTGGCAGGCAGGAGCTATGTTATTACCCGTTCAATCTGTAGGTGTAATGGGAGATGAAAGAACCTATGAAAGAGTAGTTGCGCTTAGAGCAGTAACAAGTGTGGATGGAATGACTGCAGATTGGTCTCATTTGCCATATGATTTCTTGGCGAAGGTGTCCAACGATATTATAAACAGGGTAAAAGGAGTAAACCGTGTAGTGTATGATATTAGCTCTAAACCACCTGCAACTATAGAATGGGAATAGTTTTTGTATTTGAAGTGATATGGAGAAAATTAGAACGCAACTAACTAATATGTGGGCAAGGATAAGTGGAGTTATTCTATTAGTCTTATTTGTCTTGATTTTGCCAATTGGCGTCAATGCGCAAAAAGCTAAAGTTTGGGATGCTAACTTCGATGCAGCTATGAAGGAGTATGTAGGTGGCAACTATCACGCGGCAATCATTAAATTGAATGCATTGGTAAATGATAATCCAAAAAATACGCACTCAATAGAATCTCAGTATTTCATGGCCATGAGTTACCATAAATTAGGGGACTCAAAAACTGCATTGCAGAGATATTATCAGATCATGAATACTTATCCTAATTGGGATAGGATTGAGGATGTTTATTACATGCTGGGAAATATCGCTTTTGAGAATGAGGATTATGATGGAGCGATTAATTTTTTAAGTAACTGTAAGGAAAAAAGAATTGCGGGTGATGCCTACAATATGAAGCGCTTCTATTTACACAAAGTGAACAAGTTAGAAGAACTTAAGAAACTACAAGCTAAATATCCTGAAGATGAAGCGGTAGGAATTAGGCTAGCTCAAATGTTTGCTTCTAAATCATTTCTATGGCCTGCAGATCGCGACTTATTAGCCTATTTGGAACAGACTTTTATTCTGGATGAAGAGTTAAGAAAACGAATTAAAGAGTTGGATGATAAAGGGCAGAAACATGAATACAATGTTGGTTTAATGTTGCCACTTCATTTTGATAGGTTAAAGCAATTTGAGTCTAAAAATAACAATCAATTTGTTGTAGATATTTTCAATGGTGCGAGTATGGCACTTAACGAATTAAATGATCAAGTAGAAGATGACGGGCCTCAAATCAATATTCGTGTTTATGATACACAAAATGATTCTACCCAGTTGGATACTTTATTGAAAATGCCAGAAGTAAAGGCCTTGGATTTAATTCTTGGACCAATTTATAAAACCGAGCATGCTCAAATGCAGTTGTTTTGTGAGCAAAATAAAATTACAAGAGTAAACCCTCTTTCTAAAACTCCAATCGAAGGGGATTCAGTTTACGGATTGTACTTTGAACCAAGCATGGATAATGCAGGAATGCGAGCTGCCGAATTTTGCTTCGATAGTTTAACTCAGGAAGATGTGTTTATAGCAGGATATCAAAATGCGAAAGATAGTCTCTTTGTAAAAGGATTTATGCAACGTTTCGATTCTCTTGGAGGTAAGAACGTTAAGGTGAGTTACTTCAATCGCTTCGATCAAATTTTAGATCAATTAACAGCACAAAAGGTTGATACCAGCAATTATAAATTGATTGTAGTGTCTAATGGTAATTCAAAAATTGTAAGTAACATTTGTAGTTATTACACCGTTAACCGTTTACCAATTCCATTATTTACAACCACTGATTTTGTGAATTCGAACCAGTTTTTAGCTAGGTCGTTTGGTTATACTTCTATTTATGCGGTAGATTTTAGTCCTTTTGATTATAGCAAAGACCATGATCAATTTTTTGATCGATATATAGAAAAATATGGTTATCCACCATCTCGCAATAGCTATGTAGGTTACGAAATGGGGTGGTTCTTCGGAACCCAACTATTGAAGCATGGCAAATACTTCAGTAGTACCATGAATGTGAATGAGGGATTAATGGAAGGGAAGCTTCAGCCATATTTTAATTACAATAATTCAGCAGCCAATAATTTTATTCCAATCCTAAAAATGGAAGATTATAAATTGGTGCCACAAAATTTTTCAACTGAACCAAATGGAAAGAAAGAATAGTAAAGCACTTTTTGCAAAAGCAAACAACTTTATACCTGGTGGAGTAAATTCCCCTGTAAGAGCTTTTAAAGCGGTAGGAGGTGATCCTATCTTTATGAAATCTGCAAAAGGAGCATACTTACATGATGAGGATGGGAATAAGTTTATAGATCTTATTAACTCTTGGGGACCAATGATTCTAGGTCATGCTCATGAGCCAATTCTTGAAGCTGTGAAAGAAGCTGTTTCTGGGTCATTGTCTTTTGGTACACCTGGAGACCGAGAGGTAGAAATTGCTGAGCTGATTTGCTCGATGATTCCTTCTATTGAAAAGGTGAGAATGGTAAACTCAGGTACCGAAGCTACTATGTCGGCAATTCGTTTAGCTAGAGGATATACAGGTAGAGATAAAATCATCAAATTTGAAGGATGTTATCACGGGCATGGTGATTCATTTTTGATCGCAGCAGGAAGTGGAGCAGCAACTTTTGGGGAACCAAATAGCCCTGGAGTTACTAAAGGGACTGCATTAGATACACTTACTGCACCGTTCAATGATTTGGCAAAAGTTGAAGAATTGGTTGCAGCAAATAAAGATCAAATTGCAGCTATCATTTTGGAACCAGTTGCTGGGAATATGGGATTGGTAATGCCAATTGGAGGTTTCCTTGAAGGACTTCGAAAAGTATGCGATGAAAACGGAATCGTATTGATTTTCGATGAGGTAATGACTGGTTTTAGATTATCAAAATCTGGAGCACAAGGAATATTTGGAGTTGAAGCTGACATTACAACGCTTGGTAAAATTATAGGTGGAGGAATGCCTGTAGGTGCTTACGGAGGTAAGAAAGAAATTATGGATTTCGTTTCTCCTGCCGGACCAGTATATCAAGCAGGAACGCTTTCTGGAAACCCAGTAGCAATGGCAGCTGGATTAGCAATGCTGCACGAGTTAAATGATAACCCTTCGATCTACGATAAGTTGGATAATACCACAAGAGAAATAGCGGAAGGAATTGAGAATAACATCATGAAATTAGGTCTTCCTGTACACACTGTGAGACTAGGAAGTATGATGTGCTTATACTTTACTCCAAATCCCGTGAATAACTTTGAAGATGCAAAAGGTTCTGATTTGAATGCTTTTAAAGACTATTTCAATAAAAACTTAGATCATGGCGTTTATTTACCACCTTCACAGTTCGAAAGTTGGTTTATTTCAACCGCGATTGGAGAAAAGGAAATCGACCAAATTGTAATGGCTAACTACAAAGGTCTGGAAGGGTTTATGTAATTTATAGAATGAAATTAATAAAGACTGTTTGTTGCATCCTTTTGTTGCTTGTTTCAACTGTGATTAATGCTCAAGTTGATGCACAGAATACAAATAGTTTTCATTCGATAAGCCATGATCCATTGCGACAATTTTCTCGGTACTATGGTGGTCTCAATTATAGCTATAAGTATGAGCATGGCGTAGGTAGTAAAACAGCAGCTCAATTTGAATTTGCCCAATATTCTAACTTGTTCAATCTTCATGGGTTTGGGACTTCAAGTGTTCCATTTACCGTGTATTATACAAAAGTCGGTCTAGGCTATTATTATTTTTGGAATATCAAAAAGCGTAGAGAATTAGGTAAGGATGTTACTAATAATGCCGCTAATTATTTCGGAGTTAAAAGTGAGAATTACCGATTTTTTAAAAACTCTTCTTTTTCCAATTATTCAGGAATGCGTAGATTGTATTTTTCACTTTTACCATATATTGGGTTTAGGAGGAATTTTACCGAACGATTATTTTTCAATTTATCTGGTGGATACGGATTAGTCTTGATTAGAGGCAAATTTGTTTATGATGGAAATACTGATGTTGGGTATAGCACCGGACCTATAATTTCTATGTCTTTTGAACTAGGGTTAAGAATTGGTAAAATACGTAATTGAGTTTATTATAATTGATCCAAATGGACAAGTCAGGAAGAACACTTATTATTCATAATCCTCGGGCAGGAACGAAGAATAAGATTCGTTTTGCTGATTTAATCAAAGAGCATGGTTTTACTTCGGAACATGGTTTTGACTATGCCGAAACGGAGTATGGCGGACACGCCAGTGAAATGGCAAATCAAGCACGGTTAGACGGTTATAAGACCGTGGCCGTAGCGGGCGGAGATGGAACTATGAATGAGGTTGCTAGTCAGTTGGTACATTCGGATACTTCTCTAGCAATTATACCCATGGGATCAGGAAATGGTCTTGCACGTCATTTAGGTGTTTCAATGGATTTAGTGGAAGCTCTCAAGTTATTAAAAACGGGTAAAACCAGAGAAATAGACTGTGGCGAAGCGAACGATAAGAAATTCTTTTGTGCAGCTGGAGTAGGTTTCGATGCTGTGGTTAGTAAGGCTTTCGAATCAAGTAAAACCAGAGGTATGGCTTCTTATATCTTGTTAGGTGCAAAAACGTATTTCGGTTTTAAAAGTAAGGATTACAAAATCACGGTTGATGATCAAACAGTAGAACGTCGTGCGTTCTTGATTTCAGTGGCTAATGGAGCACAATTTGGTAATGAAGCTTTCATTTCACCACACTCAATCATTGATGATGGTAAGCTCGAGGTTTGTATCGTAAAACCATTTCCATTTATTGGAGGCTTTGGGTTATTCTTCAGTCTCTTCAAAAAAACCATCGATCAGAATAAATATTACGAATCTTTCTCAGGTGAAAAAATCCAATTGGAATTAAGTCGTCCATGTTATTATCATTGCGATGGAGAAGTATTTGAGGTTGAAAAAAATCTGAATATTCAAGTGCACTCCAAAAGTTTAAAGGTGTTG
>JAHDFW010000182.1 GCA_020627945.1 Cytophagales bacterium | reverse complement strand
AGGTATGGCAAGAGTAATGGCGGTTGATTATGGATTAAAGCGGACTGGAATTGCAGTCACAGATCCAATGCAAATTATAGCATCGGCTTTAACTACCGTAGAAACTGACCATCTTATGGAATTTTTGGAGGAGTATTTTGGTAAGGAGGAAGTGGAACGATTGGTGTTAGGTATGCCTACGGATATATTTGGTGCGGAAACCCACTCTACAAAACATGTTTTGAAATTTGAAGAGCTTTTTAGAGCTAAATACCCCAAAATTCCTGTAGTGAAAATAGATGAAAGATTTACCTCCAAATTAGCTATGGATGCTATGCATTCTGCAGGAGCTAAAAAAAGTCAAAGAAGACAAAAAGAAAACATTGATAAATTGAGTGCAACTATTATCTTGCAGGACTATTTACAGCAATTGAATTAATAAATAATTTCGAATGATTTACCCAATTGTAGCATACGGAGACCCAGTGTTGAGGAAGGTGTGTAAAACTATTGATAAAGATTATCCTAATCTTAGCGACGTTATTAATAATATGTATGAAACCATGTATGCCGCAAAAGGGATTGGGTTGGCAGCTCCTCAAGTAGGAATGGATATTCGTATTTTTATTGTTGACGGTACTGCAATGGAAGGAATGAATTGTGAAAATTTCAAACGTACTTTCATAAATGCCGAAATCATAGAAGAGACTGGAGATCTTTGGACATATAACGAAGGTTGTCTAAGCATTCCAGACGTTCATGAAGATATAAACCGTAAAGGAACTATTAAAATTCGGTATTACGATGAGGACTGGAATGAGCATGAAGAAGAGTATGATGGAATGACGGCTCGCATAATTCAACATGAGTACGATCATATTGAAGGAGTCTTATTTACTGATTATCTGTCTGCTATGAAAAAAAGAATTTTAAAAGGTAAATTGAGTGGAATTGCTAAAGGAAAAGCAAGCCCAAATTATAGAATGCGATTTCCATTGAAAAAGTAGGGAAAAACAATTAATTAATGCAAATTAGCGGCTCCAAAAGGTAGAGGAAAAGAGATATGGATAATTTCGTTGTATCGGCCAGAAAATATAGACCAGACAGATTTGATAATGTTGTTGGTCAAGGGCATATTACTACGACTTTAAAAAATGCTTTAAAGAACGATCACCTCGCTCAGGCATTCCTATTTTGTGGGCCTAGAGGAGTAGGTAAAACTACAAGTGCTCGTATTTTAGCCAAAACGGTAAACTGTGAGAGTATTACCGAGCAATTTGAAGCTTGTGATGAGTGTAACTCTTGTAAAAGTTTCAACGACAGTGCTTCATTCAATGTTCATGAATTAGATGCGGCATCCAATAACTCAGTTGAGGATATTAGAAACCTTGTAGAGCAAGTACGATATGCTCCACAAAGCGGAAAGTACAAAATCTACATAATAGATGAGGTTCATATGTTATCGAATGCGGCATTTAATGCCTTTTTGAAGACTTTAGAAGAACCTCCTTCGTATGCTATCTTCATTCTAGCTACTACTGAAAAACATAAAATTATTCCAACGATTCTTTCAAGGTGTCAAATTTTTGATTTCAATAGAATTGGGGTAGATGACATTGTAGCACATCTTACTAAGATTGCAGAATCAGAAGGGGTTACGGCTGAACCAGAAGCATTACACGTAATTGCAACTAAAGCAGATGGAGCATTGAGAGATGCATTGTCCATCTTTGATCAATTAGTTACATTTACCAATGCCAACCTAACCTATGAGCAAACGATTAAGAACCTTCACGTTCTTGATTATGAATATTACTTTAAGTTGATTGATCAACTTTACTCGGGTGAACATTCACCGTCTTTAGTGTTATTTGATGAAATATTAAATAATGGTTTTGATGGTCATCATTTCGTAAGTGGATTAGCACAACATCTTAGAGATTTAATGGTGTGTAAAGATAAGCAGACCATTGGATTACTGGAAGTTACAGATAACGTTAAGGAGAGATATCTGAAACAGTCGGAACTAGTGGCGGATTCATACTTGTTATCTGCCTTGAACATTGTTTCTAAGTGTGAATTAAGTTATAAATCATCTAAAAATCCTAGATTATTAGTTGAGTTACTACTAATGAAATTGGCTCATCTAAAGAGTGCAATCAATTTATCAAATCAGCTGGCCTTAGAGCCATCAAAAAAAAAAGTAATGTAGCGGAACATCCTCCAAGTCCTGAAAGTAAAGGGTCTGGAGACTTAAATTCACTCATTTCTAAACCTCAAGAACAGGCTAAACCAGAAGTAAAGGCAGAGCCTGTAGCTAAAACAACTCCCGTAAAAGTTCCTAATTTAAATCCAGCCAAGGTAGGTAAGTCTCTTTTGTCGATGCCTGACTTGAACGCAATTAAACAGCAAGCGAAAGAAAAAGTAAATGCGGACGATCAAGCACTTCCCGTTAATTATGAGAATGTAAAAAAGTGTTGGGATGAGTTTTGTATTGCAAAAAAATCACAAGGATTTACGGACGAGTTCGTAACATTAAGTAATGCAATTATTGAATCCAATTCCGAGTTAGGTGACTTGGTGATTGTGGAGTTTGATTATCAGGATAATCATGACCACTTTCTTACCTTTAAAGATGAATATCTAAAACAGCTTCGTCGAAAGATGCGGAACGATTCCGTGTTGTTTGAAGTACGTTTGAAGGATAGATCTAACGAAAAGTCGAAAATCTTCACGGATGAAGATAAATTTAAATATATTGCAGAGAAATACCCCAATTTAAATGACCTCCAAAAACGACTTGGATTAGACTTTGAATATTAAGGGAGAGACAAAGAACAACACGATATTTATAAACTAAAACTATGAGAAAAGTTATCTTAAGCGTTATTGCGTTATCAGCAGTATTGTTTAGTTGCAAACGTGGTGATGAAGGAAATAAGGACGGTGAAATGACGAGCAAATACACGTATGAATCAGTAGAAGGTGATCCGACGAAAACAAGAATTTATACCTTAGACAACGGTTTAAAGGTATATCTTTCTGTATATAATGATGCTCCAAGAATTCAAACCTACATTCCAGTAAGAGCAGGAAGTAAAAATGATCCTGCAGATGCAACTGGACTAGCGCATTACCTAGAACACTTAATGTTTAAAGGAACTTCTAAAATTGGTTCTTTAGACTGGGAAAAGGAAAAGGTTCTTTTGGATGAAATAGAAGCTCTTTATGAAGAGTATAGAGGAGTGACGGACCCAGAAAAACGTAAAGAGATTTATGCGAAAATTGATGAAGTTTCAGGAAGAGCTGCAAAGTTAGCTGCTGCCAATGAATACGACAAAATGGTAAGTAACATTGGAGCAAAAGGAACCAATGCGTTTACTTCATTTGATCAAACTGTATACGTAAACGATATCCCTTCTAACCAGTTAGAAAAATGGTTAAAGTTAGAGTCTGAGCGTTTTCAAGAGATTGTGCCTAGATTATTTCATACGGAACTAGAAGCTGTATACGAAGAGAAAAATAGAGGTTTAGATGACGATGGAAGCAAAGTGTTTGAAACAGCTTTCGCGGAATTGTTTCCTACCCATCCATATGGTACGCAGACAACAATAGGTACTATCGAACATTTGAAAAACCCTTCAATTGTTAAAATTAAGGATTACTTCAATAAGAATTATGTTCCTAATAACATGGCAATTTGCCTTGCGGGTGATTTAGATCCAGATCAAACGATAGCATGGGTTGATAAATATTTTGGAGGTATGGAGCGTAAGGAAATGGAGCCTTACACAGTAAACGAAGTTAAACCACTTGCGGAGAATATCGAAAAGACTGTATATGGTCCTGACGCGGAAAACTTGATGTTGTGTTACCAACTGCCACACCTCAAGCATTCTGATGTTCCTGCATTGCAATTGATGAATCAAATGCTTTATAATGGTCAGGCTGGGTTAATGGATGTAAACCTGAATCAAAAGCAGAAAGTACTTGGAGCAGGAACGTATCAGTACTTATTGAAAGATCATTCTGTTCAGTTATTCGTAGCTAATGCTCGTGAAGGACAAGATTTGAAGGAAGTTAGAGATCTTATTACAGAACAAGTTGAATCTCTTAAAGCAGGTCAATTTGAGGATTGGATGCTAAATGCTGCTATTAATAACCTGAAAATTAGTGAAATGCGTGGTATGGAAAGCAACCGTGGGAGAGCTGGAAATATGATGGACGCATATATTAATGAAGTTGATTGGGCTGATCAAGTTAACAGTCTTAAGAAACTTGAGGGTGTTACTAAAGAAGATATCGTGAATGTTGCCAACAAGTATTTCAATAATTACGTGTGTATCTATAAGAAAACTGGTGAAGATCCAAATAGTGTAACGGTTGAGAAACCACAAATTACACAAGTTGAAGTAAACAGAGATAGTACATCCGCATATTATAAGAATTTGATGGAAATGGAGGCGTCTCAAGTTAAACCTGCATTCCTTGATTACTCTCAAATCGACAAGAAGGATGTGAATGGAGTATCGTTCATGCACAAAATGAATGAGGATAACGATATTTTCAACTTGTACTACCTGGTGGACATGGGTAAAAACCATGATCCAAAATTGGCTATGGCTGTAGAGTATCTTCAGTACTTGGGAACTGACAAGTATTCCTTGGAAGAACTAAACAAAGAGTTTTATAAATTAGGAAGTAGCTACAGAGTATTCACTTCTGATGATCAGGTATACGTTAGACTTACTGGTTTACAGGATAGTTTCGAAGAATCGTTGAAGTTATTTGAGCACTTGTTGTCTAATGCTAAAGGAGACGAAATGGCATTGAACATGCTTAAGGCAGGTGAAATGAAGAAAAGAGCGGACGCTAAGTTAGATAAGAATACTATTCTAAGAAGAGGTTTATTGAATTATGCTTTCTATGGTCAACAGAATCCATTTAATAATGTTCTTACTGATCAACAACTAGCAGAAGCTAATGTTGAAGAAATGATCGGTTTGATCAATGGGATGATGTCTTACGAGCATAATGTTATGTATTATGGTCCATCTGATATGGCGAGTGTTGAACCTATGATTGCTCAGCATCATAAAGTGCCAGCAGAATTGCAACCTCTTCCAGCGGATGATAAATTCCAAATGCAGGATATCAATGAGCCAACAGTTTATTGGGCGCACTATGATATGGTACAGGCTGAAATCATGTTTCTTTCTAAATCAATTAAGTTTGATCCAGCGATCGATCCGGAAGTTAAAATTTATAATGAGTACTTCGGTGGTGGAATGGGAGCAATCGTATTCCAAGATATGAGAGAAGCAAAAGCGCTTGCTTATTCAGTATACTCAGTTTATTCTAACGCTAGAAAGAAAGATAAGAACAACATTATTCAATCTTATATTGGTACACAATCTGATAAGTTACCTGAAGCAATGAAAGGTATGATCGAATTATTGGATAACATGCCAGAATCTGAGTTAGCATTTGAAAATAGTAAAACTGCTATCAAGAATAAGATTGAAACTGAACGAATCACTAAGAGTCGTGTAATATTCAACTATCTGGATGCCCAAAAGCTTGGTGTGGATACGGACATTCGTAAGAATCTTTATGATAAAGTAGATGGAATGAAATACGAAGACATTAAGAAGTTCCAAGAACAATATGTAAAAGGACAACCACGTAATGTAATTGTGATTGGTTCTAAGGAACGTCTTAATTTTGATGAATTAGAAAAATATGGTAAGCTTCAAGAAGTGAGCCTTGAAGAGTTATTTGGTTACTAATAAGGACCAATAGGATATGGAAAACTCCTGCTGTAACACAGCAGGAGTTTTTTTATGTCCAAAATCTAGTTAAATCATGGTTTTATAATTTTCTTATTTCATAAAGCATTTTAAATTTGTGAATGTTAAGAACTGAGTAAATGCCAAATCAACAGGTATTTTAAATTTAGTAGTTGAAGATCAGAATGGAAGAAAACAATAATTCGCAGGAAGAACCACAAAATAATGAACCACAAAAAGAAGGTGCATTAGAAAATCAATCAGATATTAATGAAACGGTAGCTCCTCCAAGTACTTCGAATCAGGATAAGATCCGTCGTGTTATGAAAGAAGTTTCTAAGGTGGTGGTCGGTCAAGATTACATGGTGAATCGATTGTTGATAGGACTCTTTACGAATGGCCATATTCTTTTGGAAGGTGTGCCGGGATTAGCAAAGACACTTACTGTTAATACGTTGTCCAAAGTGTTGGATTTAGATTTTCAAAGATTACAATTTACTCCAGATTTACTACCGTCGGATGTGATTGGAACAATGATTTATAATCAGAAGAAATCTGAATTTGAGGTGAAGAAAGGGCCTGTATTTGCAAATATGATTTTAGCAGATGAGATTAACCGTTCTCCAGCAAAGGTTCAGGCGGCGCTTTTAGAAGCAATGCAGGAAAAACAAGTTACGATTGGGGAAAATACTTTTAAATTAGATCGACCATTTTTCGTATTGGCTACTCAAAACCCAGTAGAACAGGAGGGAACCTATCCGTTGCCAGAAGCTCAGGTAGATCGTTTTATGATGAAGGTGTATGTAGATTACCCTTCAAAAGCGGACGAATTAGAGATCATGCGTCGTATGGCAGATACATCTTTTAAACCATCTGTGGAATCTATTCTTACCAAAGAAGAGATTTTTGAAATAAGAGATGAAATTAATAAGGTGAATATGAACGAAAGTCTAGAACAATACATCATTGAACTAGTATTTGCGACTCGTACACCAAAAGATTATAACATTGGAGATGCAGCAAACTATATCGAGTTTGGTGTTTCACCTCGTGCAAGTATTGCCTTAAATCAAGCTGCCAAAGCAACAGCCTATTTTGCAGGAAGGCAATATGTACTTCCAGAAGATATCAAGGAAGTTGCAACTGATATTTTGAACCATCGTATTATGTTGAATTACGAAGCAGAAGCTGATGGAGTAAATTCACGTCAGATTGTAAAAACGATTCTAGATAAAATTCCAATAAACTAAGATTACCCCGCTAAATAGGACTTAATTATTATTTACTATAATTTTTAGGTTTATCTAAAATAAGTTTTAAGTTTGTGTAAAAATATAATATTTTAAATAGGTATGAGTGAGTTAATGGAATGGTTCAAACAAGCTGATCCAATTATGCAGGCCTTTATGGCAACCTTATTTACTTGGGGCGTCACGGCTTTAGGAGCATCCGCAGTTTTCTTTTTTCGCACAATAAATAGGAAAGTATTGGATGGTATGCTTGGTTTTACAGCCGGTGTAATGATTGCAGCAAGTTATTGGTCATTACTTGCCCCATCTATTGAAATGTCTGAAAATCACTCTATAGGAAAGTGGTTTCCACCCGCCGTAGGGTTCTTAGCAGGTGCAGCGTTTCTTTTTGGAGCGGACAAGATTATACCTCATTTGCACTTAGGTTTTCCAAGATCAAAGGCAGAAGGAATCCCAACACAGTGGCATAGAAGTATTTTGTTGGTTATGGCGATTACGTTGCACAATATTCCAGAAGGATTAGCTGTAGGGGTCGCGTTTGGAGCTTTGGCTCATGGAATTGATTCAGCTACACTTGCTGGCGCTATGGCACTTGCAATTGGAATAGGAATTCAAAATTTTCCAGAAGGGTTGGCCGTGTCGGTACCTTTGAGAAGAGAAGGGATGGGAAGATTGAAATCGTTTTGGTATGGACAAGCTTCAGGTATTGTTGAGCCGGTAGCAGGAGTTATTGGAGCTGCCGCTGTAATTTACATTGAACCTATTCTTCCATATGCACTAGCGTTTGCGGCAGGAGCTATGATTTTTGTGGTAATTGAAGAATTGATTCCAGAGTCACAATTGGGCGAGAATACGGATATTGCAACCATTGGGGCCATGATAGGTTTTGTGGTTATGATGGTGCTAGATGTGGGATTAGGTTAAAAAAGTTAATAAATGCGAGCAAAAAAAAGAGGGCTTTTGCCCTCTTTTTTATTAAGTGTTATTTTATCTTTTAACGGAATGTGTGTTCATATTCAATTCCTGCAACAGTTATTGTTACAGTTTTATCACAAGTTCCATCTCCATAATCTACGCTTCTAGGATTAGTACTTCCTTCAGGAGTAACTTCAATCACACCACTGGAAGGAACAAAAATCTTTTGGAACCAGCACTCTACCTTGTGCTCAACATCATTAATGGTAGCAGTAAAGTTAGTTCCTGTTCTGTTGGTTCCACTAGCTGTTCCATTAATGGTATACACATCGTCGGATAGATTGAATAGGGTAGAGCGTCCTTCTGTCCACACTCTAGTTCTTGTAGATTCCCACATAGTGGTACTTCCATCAGTCCAAGTAATTTTGGCATCTGTTACATTCACAGTGAAAGTAGAGTCATCTGTTTTTTCGACTACCTTGGTTCCTTCGATTTTATGATCATTTACATGAAAATTATCCAAAGTTGTGGTAATAACAGTACCTGTTGTTCTGTATTTTCCAGTGTAATCAACATAAATTTTACCACGCCTGTTTTGACCATCAGCACCTGTGCAATTAGTTTCTCCAAAATCTATTGTAATTCTACCGTTCACTCCATTTAGACTAAAAGCGGTATCCAAAGTCACAGTTGCACATGTAGTGTCAGAAAGAGTAAGGGGAGGGTTACCTGATTTATCCATATCAGAATTATTAGCACCCATTACATCCTCTGCAATACCAAGAATGTCATCAAATGTAGCTTGAACATCTGAATTGTCATCAACCGATTGTAAATCTGGTTTTTCTGGTTCAGGTTCAGGATTCAAGTTGTTACAAGAATTTAA
>JAHDFW010000181.1 GCA_020627945.1 Cytophagales bacterium | reverse complement strand
ACTAAGAACTAAGAACTAAAAAAAACTACTTCCCTTGCCCCATCAAATAGGCCTTAATAAAAGCATTTAAGTCACCATCAAGAACTCCTTGAGCATTGCTTGTTTCCTCACCTGTTCGGAGGTCTTTAACAACCTTGTATGGATGAAGAACATAGTTTCTGATTTGAGAACCAAAGTCTACACGCATTTTGCCTGCTTCAATTTCGGCGCGTTCTGCATGTCTTCTTTCTAATTCTGCCTGATAGAGTCTAGACTTTAGAAGTTTGATAGCAGTTTCTTTGTTACCTAACTGTGAACGCCCTTCTGTACATTCGATAATAATCCCAGAAGGAGCATGTTTAAGTCGAACTCCAGTTTCAACCTTGTTTACATTCTGACCTCCTTTACCTCCTGAACGGAATGTATCCCAACTAATATCCGAAGGGTTGACCTCAATCTCAATAGAATCATCAATTTCTGGATAAACATAAACAGATGCAAATGAAGTGTGTCTTCTTCCTCCCGAGTCGAAAGGAGAAATACGTACCAAACGATGCACCCCATTTTCGGACTTAAGATTTCCGTATGCAAATTGACCTTCAAAGCCAATGGTTACAGATTTAACACCCGCTACTTCGCCCGCTTTATAGTCGATTGTTTTTACTTTGAAATCGTTTTTCTCACCCCATTGTTGGTACATTCGGAGTAACATGCTTGCCCAGTCATTACTTTCTGTTCCACCAGCACCAGGGTTGATTTCCATTACCGCGTTCAATTGATCCTCCTCCGCACTTAGCATGATTTTGAATTCAAAATCGTCTAATAGGCCTTGAAGTTTGTTGAATTCAGCTTCAACTTCAGATTCTTCAACTTCTCCTTCTTCGTAGAATTCGAACAATGTTTCAACATCACCAAATGCTGTATCGACAGATTCATATCCATCCGTCCACACCTTTACGGAACGAATTTTTTGGAGGTGCTTTTCAGCTTCCTTTGGGTCGTTCCAAAAGTTAGGGTCAGTTGTTTTTTCCTGAAGTTCTTCAACTTCTATTTTACGTTCATCGTAGTTAAAGATATTCCCTCAAGGCCGAAATTCTTCCCTTAAGAGATTTGATTTGATCCGCGTTCATGGATGGTTAGTATTAAATTTATTATTAATGTCACGCTAGATAAGCGATGTATCGAGAGCGACTTTAAAACTCTAATTCAAATAAAAAACAAAAATCCCTCGAAACCTAATCAACTTAGGAATCGAGGGACTTTAACTATAGTTTTATCAAACTACTCCTTGAGCCTTCATTGCTTCAGCCACTTTCAAGAATCCTGCGATATTCGCACCATTCATGTAGTGACCTGGAGTACTGTATTTTTCAGATGCTTCAAGACAAGCTTTGTGAATGCTCTTCATGATGTTTTGAAGTTTCTCATCCACTTCTTCTCTAGTCCAGTTGTATCCTAATCTGTTTTGAGACATTTCCAATCCAGAAACAGCAACACCACCTGCATTAGAAGCTTTACCTGGAGCGTAAAGAATTCCTCCATCAATTGCAATTGCAATTGCTTCAGGCGTTGTAGGCATATTTGCTCCTTCAGCCAAAAGCTTAACACCTTTAGCAACAAGGTTTTTAGCATCATTCCCGTTGATCTCGTTTTGAGTAGCACATGGGAAAGCACAATCAGCATCATGGTTCCAAAGAGGATTATGATCTGCACCTTTGTCACGAGCTACAAATTTAGCAGAAGGATATTTGTCAGCGTATTCTTTAACACGACCACGCTTTACATTTTTCAATTCCATGATGAACGCTAATTTCTCAGCATCAATTCCATCAGCATCGTAGATGTATCCGCTAGAATCAGAACAAGTAACAGGTTTACCACCTAGTTCAAGAATCTTCTCCATTGCAAATTGAGCAACGTTACCCGATCCAGATACTAAACAAGTTTTACCTTTTAGACTATCTCCTTTAGCGATCAACATTTCTTGTGCAAAATAGATCAATCCATATCCAGTTGCTTCTGGACGGATTAAGCTTCCTCCGTATTGAATTCCTTTACCAGTAAGAACACCAGTAAATTCGTTACGAAGTTTTTTGTACATACCGAACATGTAACCAATCTCACGACCGCCAACACCGATATCACCAGCAGGAACATCTGTCTCTGCGCCGATATGACGTTGAAGCTCCATCATGAAGCTTTGGCAAAAACGCATTACTTCAGCATCTGATTTTCCTTTAGGATCAAAATCAGCTCCACCTTTACCACCTCCCATAGGAAGAGTAGTAAGTGCATTTTTGAAGATTTGCTCAAATCCTAAAAACTTAAGAATACTTAAATTTACAGAAGGGTGGAAACGAAGTCCTCCTTTATAAGGTCCGATAGCAGAGTTAAACTCTACGCGGTAACCACGATTCACGTGGATTTCTCCTTTATCATCTGTCCATGGTACGCGGAACATTACTACTCTTTCCGGTTCCATCATCCTTTCAACGATTTTAAGGTCGCGATATTCTGGATGTTTTTCAAGTGCTGGAGCAATAGACTCTAGTACCTCTTCAACTGCCTGGTGAAACTCAGTTTCCCCTGGAGTTCTCTTCTTCAAATCTTCAAACAGAGTTAACATTTTATTCTTTTGGTTTGGATTCGCAATATTAGAATGTTTCGTCCTAAGTATCAATATAAAATAGCAGAATTTGTATAGTTTTGACTTTCAAATTAATACCGTAAAATGACCCATAAGTATTTACTACTAAATAAACCTTTTGAAGTACTTTCTCAATTTACCAATGAAGGACAGTCCGAAAAATCTACTTTAAAGGATTTTGTGGATGTTTCTGGAGTATATCCAGCAGGTCGTTTAGACTTTGATAGTGAAGGGTTGTTGCTTCTTACAGACGATAAAGCTTTCCAGCATAAGATTTCGCATCCCAAGTTTAAGTTAGAGAAAACATATTTGGCACAAGTCGATGGAGATATTGATGAGCATTCTATGGAAAAGCTGCGTCGAGGGGTATTTATTAAGGGAGGTAAAACATTACCTGCTGAAGTTCGCAAAGTAGATGAACCGGACTGGCTTTGGGAAAGAAGTAAGCCTATTAGGTATCGTAAGAACATTCCTACTAGTTGGGTCGAGATTAAAATCAGCCAAGGAATGAATCGACAAGTCCGTAAGATGACTGCTGCCGTTGGATTTCCTACCTTGAGATTGATTAGGACTGCGATTGGGGGGTATGAATTGGATGGTATCGGTGTGGGGGAGTTTAAGGAGGTGAAAAAGATAGACAACTAAAGAGCTCAGGTTACTTTTCTTGACCAATTAGAATACATTCTAAGTCACACAAAACTAATATGGCTAAGAATAATTCTTTATTAGCGCTGCTTTTTGCTGCATTGTTTCTTTCATTTTGTTCAAATACATTTGGGCAAAATGAGGTTTGTAGTACCGATTTACATGTTGATGAAGATACCTGTCTAACCAACCTTTTAATATCAGACACTACCAGTGTTGAATTTGAATCCGAATGCATACAAGATTCTGTTAGAATGAGATGGATTCGTATTAACTCCCAACAATTCACAAGTGAAGTTAAAGTGAAGATTATAAATCATGATTTTAGTGGAGACGTTTTGTTTAAGTTGGTTAAAATTGATTCATGTGATCAAATTGTGCCAGAAATTTTAAGTTTACAATGTGGAGATCCTGATTTTAGTTATCGTTTTCTTAGTGTTAATGATTCGAATGAATATTACTTAGGCATAGGAAGTTCAATATCTGAAACCCCTGTGTTTGATATGTGTTTCGAGTTTGAATATTATTGTCCGAATTGTCCCCCCGGTATTGGTAATGTGGATGCAAAAGAACGAGACTGTCAAACTGCTTATAACCTAACAACCTCTACTTTTTATCAATATGAATTTGAAGATGGTCCAGGAGATTTAATTGAAAGTGGAGGAAGTTGCGTTTCAGGATGTGCTGGATCCGAAATCTGGGTGATTTTTACAACGGAAAATGCAGGTCCTTTAGGTTTTACTATTGAGTCTAGCGATAACAAAGATTTTGCTTTGTTTGATATTACCGATCAAGGTTGTAACGGAATCGAAGAACGAAGTCCAATCCGTTGTAATGTTTGTACGGAGGAAGGTTATACTGGGGTAGATGTATCAAACTCTTCTGCAGAACTTCAAGTAACGGAAGGTTACCAAAGTGGGTGTAATAATATCATACAAGGATTGTTAGCTGAAAAGGGGCAAACTTTTGCGCTCTTAATTTCTGATTATGGCTATTATGCGTCAGGTGGTTACCGTATTAAATTTGAAGGCGTTGAAATTGCGGATTCGGTACCTCCAGGAATATTGGGAGCATCATTTAGCTGTGATTATAGTTATTTAGATTTAACGTTATCGGTACCTGTTGCATGTGATAGTTTTCTTTTGTCTGATTTTGAATTAATTGATGCGGTTAGTGGCACTGATAATAGTTCGTTTCTTAATAGCATTTCTGGATATAATTGCGATGAATCAAACTTTACGACTATTTTAAGGTTTAGCATGAACTCTTCATTGCCCTCAGGTGAGTATTCGATTAGAATTAAATCTGGAATAAGTAATTCTAATATTAAAAGTGGTAAGGCGAGTTTGGTAGCGGGGCAGGGAACAGATTTTTTCTGGCAAATTTATTCTGGTGCCAATGATACAGTCTTTGCTTGTGACTCTTTTGAATGGTACGGGAACTATTACTTTGAGTCTGGAACGTATTACAGTTATTATTATCAAGAATGTGGAATCTTTGACACTTTAAATTTGGTGATTGAAGAAACCGATACTTCTTCAATCTTTAAATTGGTGGGATGCGACTCTATTATGTATGGCGATCAATACTACTTGGAAGATACTGTGATTTTTGATACCACTTTCTACGCGTGCGGAACATTTAGCGTGAAGACTGTGGACATTAATGTACTTGAAACTAATTCTGGATATATAGCTGGGCGTATTGAAACCTACAACGGCAGTAATTATGCAAACTGTTTGGTTGAACTTTTGGATTGGCATAATTTGGAGGTTGTTGAAAGTCAAAGAACCAATCTTTATGGTGAGTACAACTTTTCTGGTTTCGAGCGTGGTCAATATTCCATTAGAGCGGTTCCAGATTCTCCTAGTCCCTATGGTTCAGGGTTTATTATTACATATTATGGTCAAGATGGCGTCTCTGAATTTTCTTCGGATTTTGTAGGTAGGTTGAAATTATTAAGATGTAACGATTCGTTGTACCTAGATGATCTGCAGGTACTCCGTGAAGATCCTGAGAGAGGTCCTGGAGTTGTTTCTGGAGTGGTAATAAATGTTAATGGCAATGATTCTACGGCAATTGCTGGAGAACAAATTATGTTATTAAACACTAGTGGAAATAAGATACAGCGGATTACCACTACAGATGACAACGGAGAGTTTGTTATTGAGAACGTTGCGTTTTCGAAGTATTATGTTGCATTAAATATTCCGGGATATACGATCAATGAGGATGATTTAATTAGACTCCACACATATGCCTCTGAATGGTCTATTATTGTGTGCGCGGATACTTTGAGTAAGGAAATAGAATTATGCTCCGTTAGAATTACCGATCCTTCAGATACTGTTCGAATTGATACATTAGGGACTATTAATGACCTAAATAGGTTTATAGACTTATTCCCGAATCCTTCGAACGGAACATTTTGGATTAGAACGTCAAAATCAATGATCCAAGAAGTGAAAATATTGGACCTGTCAGGTAGGTTGATTTTTGTTAGTGAACCGAATTTAAGCTCAGGCAAATATCAGGTTTCGGAACTAAAGCTGGACAACGGAAACTACTTGGTAGAAGCTAAGTTATTGAGTGGGGAAGTGGTTCGAAAACGGGTTGTTGTTTTTAGGAACTAGCCTCATTCAAATACACAATAGGATTCAAATAAAACATCTTTTTCCAACCTTGCGGTTCTTTTGTGATTTTCCAGAAATGAGGTAAAGGTGTAGCAATAGAATAATGTAAGTGTGGAGGTTTTCCTTTTGCGTTCCCGCTGTCACCAACTGTGCCTATTTTAGAACCTCGGCTTACCCAACCAAAAGAGGCTGTAACGGTTTCCATGTGAGCAAAATAGTGGAATCGCCATTTGGGGCCAAGGAGGAGAACAACGTTGCCACCCATTTCAATAGTTCCACTGTATAAAATGATTCCAGAAACTGAAGCATTGAGGTTGGTTCCTTTCTTAGCAAAAATGTCTACTCCTTTGTGTGTGCCGGATCTACCCCAGGGGTAGTACCAAAACGATTTCTGATTGTAGTCCGACTTTTTTGCTCCTTCAACGGGCATTGAAAATTTCTCTGGAATAAGCAGACCGGCAATTAGAATTACAATTAAGAACCAAAAGATTTTTTTACGTTTTTTCATTAGTACTAATTAGATAAACGCCAGTTCCTTATCCAACCATGTAAGTATGGCAGGGAATCTGAATGACGACTTTTGTTGCCTTTATCTTTAATCATTTGATTTGCTCTGCTTAAGAGAAAGATAGGCTAGTAAATACCAAAATACTCCAATGGCCAAATTGGCAAACACCAAGGAGTCAAAAAAGTCCCACTCTAAGAGGTTGGCGTGGTTCAACCCTAGCACGACACCAATAGAAATTATTCCCGGTGAAATATAGGATATAGCCTTATGCAGTTTAGGGATAAAATAAATTAAGTTGCAGAGCATGCAGAATCCTAATACGAATAGTGTAGCAATAGCCCCCAATAATATTGCCTTCTTATTACTGGTTATATGGGCTATGTAATAAGAATAGCTAATGCCAGTTAATAGTACGGCTAATGCAGAAATAAGATATTTGCTAATGGTTTTCAAATTCTTCTAAAGATAACCAAAATCTACATGATAATGGTCGTCGTGGACGTTGTCAATTAGTTTAGGAAGTTTTTGTGCAAAGTAGATTCCGTTTTGTTTAATGATTTTTCCAGATGTGGTTTTGAAAAGGTCATCTTTGAGGTTGATTTTAAGAATCACTTTTTTCACATACATACCTCTTTTTCTTGCGGCTTTTTCTAATGATAGAATGTGTTTGCCCATTGTTTCAAAGTCAATTTGAACATTCTTGTTGCTTTTCAAAACTCCATTTTCGTTGAATCGCATTGTATAATGGAAGATGCCTAATTTATGATCTCGTTTGATAGGCTTTCCGTTTTTCATAAGCGGTGAACCAAAATCTATGGAAGTTCCATTTTGGTGCGTACGGTGAGGTTTCATTTTCCCACCTTTTTTACGAGAGCATTCCATCAGTAAGAACCGACGATCGGGGCAGGTCTTTTGACATTCTTGATATGCCTCCAATGTAATATCCAAAACATCTGAATGAACCCAAGCTCTATTAAAGAATGTAAAACTCATAGGAGAGAAGTACCTAAAGTTTTCTCCTTTGTACGGAAATCTTCTTCCGTTTTTAAGAGATCCTTTAGAAACCGTTCCAATTGATGCGGAAGTGCCAGTTCCTTTAGGTAGGGAACTACATGAAGAGAATATTAGGGCCAACAGCAATAAGTAGAGTAACCTCATGATATTAGAACGATATTAATATCTAAAAAGTCTAATTCCGTTTAGAACATAGTCTTTTTGCTGGGCGATAGGTTCTTCATGTCTTTCATACTCTCCAGTTATTTTGTCTTCCGCCCAAGTTCTGATTTCATCACTGAAATCTATAGTAATGTCATTTTTTAGCTTCAAATGTTCCAAAGCGACATTTGGCGAGAATCTTTCTGAGGTAAATTCTATATTTTCTTTAGTAAGAATCTCCATGATTTCTGACCGGGTTATGTCCTTGTTAACTGTTAGGAACCACGAATCAATTTTTATCTGAGAATTCTCATATTCTATCATTTCGTTGTGGTTTGAGCAATCAAATTGTAAATGATCATTTTGAATAGCAAACACTACTTCGGTTTCTGTCCAATAGAAGAATTCATACCAGCCATATTTTATAATCTGAGTTTCATAAAAATCACCAAAGTCAAAATTTTCTCCCATAAGATCTATTACATCTTGTTTGGTCGACTTCCCAACTTCAATGGTTCCGAATTTACCTGTTCGAATAAATTCTTTAAGGCTAATGGTTTTTTGAGGCATAAGGTCGCTTTGGGTCACTTAAATATTATATTAGTTATTCTGGTTCGGGGCTAATAAAGTTGTTTCTGTTACTTCAATCTCGTCTAATTTAAGGTTGTTACAGTAACAATAAATGGATTTAGTACCCCAGATACCACCGCCAATTTCTACATGGAAATCTAATAATCTTTCTAAAGATTCGGAGTTTTCACAAACGAATTCAGTTTCAAGTGTAAATCTTTTCCAAGATTTAAGTTTTTCTTGAAGCTTAGCTAATTCTAAACCACCAGATAATTGAATGCCAGATAAGTTTTGTTTAGGAAATTTATCGAAGAATTGCATAAAAAGTACTTGATTCATTTCAATCATAACATTAATGGGCCAAAAGTCACTGGGTAGATTAAATGTTTGGCATGATACAGGTTTATCTCGCTCTTTATATCCTCCTATCCAACTCCACTTTTCTACAAGTCCTAAATCTAGATGCTCTTCTGGTTTATGCCCTTGTTGGTCTGGAAATTGTTTTATTGGAAGGTCCGCCAATGGATAAAAGTGTTGGTAGATATCTTCGAAGGATCTTTCACCTTTAAATTTTATGAATTGCACTGTATTATATATCGAGTTTATAAAGTTAAATAAAATAATGGATTACTCATCGTACGGATCCATTAGACCTTTTGATTTGTACTTGCCGACACGAGTTGTTTGACTAAGGTTGAAGGAAGCATTTATTTCATTCGAATATATAAACCCATT
>JAHDFW010000180.1 GCA_020627945.1 Cytophagales bacterium | reverse complement strand
GATCCTACCAAAGCTGATATTGGTGCTCCACTAGCGATCCTTATTGGTATTGGGACTATTGTTGGTGGGTGGATGCTTTACGCAATGTTGTGCAAAGTCTTAATGAATAAACCAACATGGTTTGCTATAATAGGTTTCTGTTTATTGGTGTTAGTTGCATTTGGTCTGAATCAGGTTTTTGATGCTCGAGCAGCATACATACACGTAGGTGCCCTTATAGGTACGATCATGGCATGGAATGTATATTTCATAATTATTCCAGGGCAGAAAGCTATGGTAAAAGCCGCTTATATAGGTGAGCCTGTAGACCCAGCACATGGTAAGCGCGCAGGTCAGAGATCATTGCATAATAACTATTTCACATTGCCAGTTATTTTCATAATGATTTCCAATCACTTCCCATCTACTTTTGGGAATGAATATAACTGGATTATTCTAATTGCCATTGCGTTAGCAAGTGCTGGAATTAAACATTATTGGAACCTTATTGAACGAGGACATCGAACGGGGTATATCTTGCCAATTTCGGTTGTGGCCATGATTTCCATAGTATTTGTAACTGCGCCAGAGAAACAAACGTTGGATACTAACCTTCCTCCTGTTGAGTTTAATGAAGTGCAAGCGATCATGCAGGAAAGATGTGTGCAATGTCATTCAGCTAATCCGACTGATGATAAGTGGACCGCTGCCCCAAATGGAATTATGTATGATGAGCCTGCTCAAATTCAGAAAATGTCTGAACGTATAATGGTTAGAGCAGTTCAAACTAAGACCATGCCTCAAGGCAATAAGACTGGAATGACGGATGAGGAGCGTGAGGTACTTAAGAATTGGATCTTACAAGGAGCGAAGATAGAATAATAATAGATGTCAACTACTGCATTATATAGTACACGAGTATATTACGAAGAAAAACTTCAGGAGGCTACGGTTGTAATTAAGAATGGTAAAATTGATTTTGTAGTGAAAGGTCGTTACAAAAGTCAAGAAGCTGTTTTTGAAAATTACAATGATGCGGTAATAATGCCAGGTGTTATTGATGCTCATGTTCACATTAATGATCCTGGTCGCGAAGATTGGGAAGGGTTTGAAACGGCGACTAAAGCTGCGGCTTATGGTGGGGTCACAACATTGGTTGATATGCCTCTTAATTCTAGCCCGGTAACTGTAGATAAGGAGAAACTAGAGCTTAAATTAAAGGCTAGTAAGAATCGTTTGCATGTCAATTGTGGATTTTATGCGGGCGTAATTCCCAACAACGTTGAAGGATTACAAGAAATTCTGGAAGAGGGAGTATTGGGAGTTAAAGCGTTTTTAAGTCATTCTGGAATAGATGAATTTCCAAACGTGACTGAAGAAGATTTGAGAGAGGCGTTGCCATTGCTTAAAAAACATAATGCGACTTTATTAGTGCATTGTGAAATCGAATCAGAGCATGCTAATTCAGATTTGATTAAAGATGCACCTAAGAGTTATGATGCGTACTTGAAATCTCGTCCAACAGATTGGGAGGATAAAGCTATCAAAATGTTAATCAGGTTGTGTGATGAATATCAGGTTCGGATGCATGTGGTTCATCTTTCTGCAGCAACCTCTATAGAACAATTGGAAATGGCCCAGCAGTTGGGCGTTCCAATAACTGTTGAAACGTGTCCACAATATATTTGTCTTAATGCGGAAGATATTCCAGATGGTGATACACGTTTTAAATGTGCACCACCTATTCGTGATAGAAAGAACAATGAGCAACTGTGGGGTGCAATAGAATCAGGTTTAATAGATTTTATAACCACAGATCATTCTCCGGCAACTCCAAATCTTAAAGAGTTGGATTCAGGTAATTTATTAAAAGCTTGGGGTGGAATATCAAGCCTTGGTTTGGCTTTGCAATTGGTTTGGCATCATGCTAATACACGAGGGATGAGCTTGTTGGAGCTAATCCCATTGTTTACAAAGAACCCCGCCAAGTTTTTAAATTTAGACGATAGAAAAGGTGAAATAAAAGAAGGCTATGATGCAGATATTTGCATTTGGAGCCCTCAAACAGGATATGAAGTAAATGAGGCAATGCTTCATTTTAAACATAAAGTGTCTCCATATTTAGGAGCAAAGATTAAAGGGAAGGTGATTAAAACGTACGTCAACGGTCAACAGGCTTATCCTTTTACGGATGCTTACGCAGGAGAAGTAATATTAAAAAATTAACGAGATAAGAAGAGTAGAATGGAAAAAGATGCAAATGCACCAGAATTTACCAATTTATTAAACCTTGCTTCCGACAAGTTAGGAGCAAAGGCCATAGCCTGTACAGATGACTTTTTTGCAGGTATGGATAATTTGGTAAAACCAGGAAGAGGTATTTTTATAGTAGATAAGTACACTGAGAATGGTAAATGGATGGACGGATGGGAAAGTCGCCGAAAAAGAACCGAAGGTCACGATTGGTGTGTGCTTAAACTAGGAGCAGCAGGTGTGATTCAAGGGGTTGACGTAGATACAAATCACTTTCTAGGAAATCATCCACCGCACTGTTCGATTGAAGCTTGTAATTCTACAGAAGAGAATCCTTCTAATGTAGAATGGGTTGAAATTTTACCTAAGTCGCCATTAGATCCAGGAAGTCAACATTTCTTTGATATTGCGAGTAATGGACTTTATACTCATGTAAAATTGCACATTTATCCTGATGGTGGTGTAGCAAGATTGAAGGTGTACGGAGAAGTAAAGAAAGATTGGACGCAAGTTTCAGCAAGTGATGAAATTGATTTAGCAGCGGCGGTTAATGGAGCAAAGTCAATTCTTTGTAACGACATGTTTTTCTCTCACATGGATAATTTAATTATGCCTGGGAAAGGTGTGAACATGGGAGATGGTTGGGAAACCAAACGTAATCGTACTCCTAATAATCGTGATTGGGTAATCGTTAGATTAGCACACAAAGGATCGATTAGCAAAGCGATGATTGATACCCATCACTTCAAAGGAAATTACCCAGACTCATTTGTGCTAGAAGGATGCAATGCTCAAGATGATAATGTTGAAAATGCGAATTGGACCACTATAGTGAACCAATCAAAATTATCTGCACACAACGAGCATGATTTTGAAAGTGTTTCTAATGAAACATTTACCCATGTGCGTTTAAACATATTCCCTGATGGAGGAGTAAGTAGAATGCGTCTTTATGGAAATATTACGGACTAATGAAATATAGTGTCGAGGAAATAAATAACCTGACAGATCAGGAATGCTATGACACCTTTCAGAACTGCTGCACAGCTAGTTCATGGGTGGCTGCAATGGTATATGCCCGACCTTTTGCAAATGTCGAAGATTTAAAATCTAAGTCAGACGGCATTTGGAGTCAGGTTGATTATGAGGGGTGGATTGAAGCTTGTGAAGGTCATCCTAAAATAGGAGATGTAGATTCATTAGCCAAAAAATATGCTTCTACTAAGCAATGGGCAGGAAATGAGCAGCAAGGAATGGATTCAGCTGATATGGAAGTTATTGAAGCCTTGGCCAAAGGAAATGAGGACTATGAGCATAAATTTGGATATATTTTCATAGTTTGTGCTACGGGAAAATCTGCATCTGAGATGTTAGAGATTCTTAACTCTAGACTACCTAATGAGCCCAAAAGCGAATTGGACATTGCTAGAGGTGAACAAAATAAAATTACACGGATTCGATTAGACAAATTGATTGAGCAATAATTGATATTATGGACCAAATAACTACACATGTTTTAGATACTGCCCAGGGTAAACCTGCCGATGGTATTCGCATTACGCTACAACGTCCTTCCGATAATGGACGTTGGGATGATATTTGTTCTGGGATTACGAACGAAGATGGACGTATTCCGGGATTTATGGATAGTAACTCAATTCCTCCAGGTGTGTATAGAATGCTTTTTGATACAGCTTCGTATTTTGATAAAGAAGGTGTTAAAGGATTTTACCCTTATGTTCCTGTGGTATTTGAGATTAGAGATACAGAGCATTATCATATTCCGTTATTATTAAATCCGTTTGGATACTCAACATACCGAGGAAGTTGATAAAAAATAATTGCACGATTATGAAACAACTGATAATTGCACTTGGATTTTTAACTATTGTTAATGCTAGTTACGGACAGGTTGAAAAAGGAACGTATTTGATCGGTTCTGAAGTGACTAGCTTAAGAATACAGTTAACTGAAAATGGCACGAAGGTCTTATCTATGCGTCCAAAAGTAGGTAAATTTCTGTTTAAGAATTTTGCAGTTGGAGTAAGTGTGCCTTTGAGGTTTCAATCTTATGGTGGGAGTACATTTACTCAAAAAGATTTTAATATCGAACTAGCAGCATTTGCACGTCATTATTTTTGGAACTGGTCAAAATCGTCGTTGTTTTCTACCGTAAATACAGGATTTGGTAGAAGTAGTACCGTCGCAATTACAAACTTTTTTGGCAATCAAATAGAAACCAGAGAAGGCTTTTCCTACAGTGTTTTAGGTGCAGGTGTAGGTTACGTATATTTTTTGAATGAAAAAGTAGGTTTGGAAGGCATAGTCGGATTGAAAGACATTGCGAATTCAGCTCCTATGAATTTGACTTTTGGAGTTGGAATTCAGGCCTATTTGTAATATTGAATTAAATTAGAAGTGAATAAATAGTATGAAATTAAGTATTCCACAAGATGATAGAAACTCCATTTTAGGAGAATTGGGATTGCACAACAAGGCTTTTCAGGATATTTATCCTGGAGATCGCCCTGATCGTCAACCTGTACATACAGTTTATGGAGGAGCCGATCTTTTTAGTGCTCAATCCGCAGAAAAAATGGGTAAGATTGCGTTGAGAACTCTTACTTCAAATGCAGCAAACTTTGTTGAACTAGCTCAAGCAATTGAATTGGAGGGTCACGATAAACTTCCTACCGATAAGTCTAGTCAAGAAACATTACAGTCTAAAATGGATGGAATGAGTGCGGCGGATCGTAAAAAAGAGGATGGTTGGTTAGCTTATACAGTGTACAATAAGATCATTAGCAAGTTGGAAGTCGAAGCAATGGAAGATTTCCGAATTGACTTCGAAGATGGTTTTGGAAATAGAAGTTGGGACGAAGAAGATGCTACTGCAGTAAAGGCTGCACAAGAAACTGCAAAAGGAATGGAGCAAAATAGCCTTCCTCCTTTTATTGGGATTCGTATTAAACCTTTTACCGAAGACTTGAAAGAGCGTGGAGCTCGTACATTAGATATTTACTTATCTACATTGTCCGAACTAACAGGAGGGAAACTGCCAAACAACTTTGTTGTGATGCTTCCGAAAGTTACTATTCCACAACAAATTGAAGCGTTAGTAAAGTTGTTTGAAGTTATTGAAGCAAATACTCAAATTCCTTCGGGCGCTTTAAAAATGGAGATGATGGTTGAGACTACTCAGTCTGTGATCAACAAAGATGGAACAAATCCATTACGCTCATTCTATTTGGCAAGTCAGGGACGTATGATCGCAACCGCATTTGGAACGTATGATTATACTGCGTCATGTTCAATTACTGCAAAGTATCAGGATATGGGGCACGCAGTTTGTGATTTTGCTCATCACTTCATGAAAGTAGCATTAGGTCACACGGGTCTTTGGATTGCAGATGGAGCGACTAACGTAATGCCTATTGGACCACACAGAGGGGATTCTTTAACTGCTGAGCAGCTGGCTGAAAATAAAGCTGTAATTCACCGTAACTGGAAAAAAGCATTCGACCATACTCGTTATTCATTATGGAAAGGGATGTATCAAGGATGGGATTTGAACCCTGCTCAATTTCCAATGAGATATGCAGCAGTTTACTCTTTCTTCCTAGAAAGTTATGATGATGCAGCAGAACGTCTTAAAGCATTTGTAGAAAGAGCAGCCAGAGCAACATTGACAAGTGACGTATTTGACGATGCGGCAACAGGTCAAGGACTATTGAACTATTTCTTAAGAGGACTTAATTGTGGAGCTCTTACTGAAGAAGAAGCCTTAGCAACTGGATTGTCTATTGATGAATTTAGAACACGTTCATTCTTGAAAATATTAGAAGGGCGAAGAAAGCTTAACTAAAACTAAATACGTTTTAACGATTAAAAGCCCTGAAATAGTCATCAGTTTCAGGGCTTTTTGTAATTTTGCCCTTAACTAAAATTGTAATAGTAAAAATGAGAATCTCACTTATATCACACGACGGTAAAAAACCAGAAATGGTGTCTTTTGTTTTACAGCATTTAGATTTTTTCAAAAGAGAAGATATTGTATTGTTTTCTACCGGTACTACAGGTTCTCATATTGAAAAAGCGGGCCTTAAAGTGACTAAAGTTGCATCTGGGCCAATGGGAGGTGATGCTGAAATTGGAGCTATGATTACTCAGAAAACCATGGACATGGTGATATTTTTTAGAGATCCTCAAGGAAAGCATCCACATGAACCAGATGTTCAAATGTTGTTGAGATTATGTGATGTTCACAACATTCCTTTAGCTACTAACGATGCTACTGCCGAATTGTTGATTAAAGGGTTAGTTAGCTAATTTTTAAATCGAACCTCGAATAGTTCGTAATTTTCATCGGATACAATTGCTCCTTTGAAAGTAGCGACCTTGTGCATTTCAAATGATTGGTTTCCAGCATCGAAATCAGTTTTTTTCCATTCATAGTCGCTTTTGAAGTTTTTGCCACCTAAGATTAACAAGATGGTATTATTCTCTGGTCTAATTAAATCAAGATTGTAGGGAGGTTTTTTATATGATTTGTTCCAATCGATAAAAGATTCTGAATAACCACTTTCAAGATTATGAAACTCTTTGAAGCCTGAGAGTTGTCCAATAATTGGCGTTAGCGTATATCCAGGAGCACCAACTATTTTAACCTTGCTCGCATCGTAATTTTGTTCGATGTATTGTGCAACTTTTCCGCTGTTAGAAAATGGATGTTGAATTTCTTTTTGAAGAGCCATAATTCCCACTCCGACCTGACATGTTAAAGCAAAGTTTAGGAAGTATGTAATCCATCTCTCGTGGTTGTTAAAAGAAAGATAGATGTTGTAAAACACAATGAAAAGCACAAAGAAATGCCCCCAATGACGTTGTGATCCTCCAAATAAGAATAGGAAAATCACGAGCATAGATGCTATCGCTGACATAAAAGTCAACATGATTTTTTTGTTCTTCCAAAATATTCGGATTTGCAAAGCAATTATTGCTATGGACGCTCCAAATACAAAGAAGCGTTCAATCCAATACGGTAAACCTGAGAATATAGATGTATTCCAGAATTCCATTTTGAAAATATCTGGAATTGGAACCCATGATCTTAAAATTAAACCAGTTCTATAAAATATGATATCAAGAGTAATTGGATTATTTGTTGTGTTGTCAATGGAGTGCCAGTTTATATAGCTTTGAACATAAATGTCGGTGATACAAATGACCACGCCTATTAGGATTAGCGCAAATTGACCCCAATTGAGTTTCTTATTCCATAAGAAATAAACAGTCAAATGAAAGATCAAAATACTTGCAAATAGATTAATATTAGCGGTGATAAAAGCAATAATCACGGCTGCCAATAATTTATTTCGTTGTACTAAGATTACAAAAATTGCTAGGCCTAAAATTCCTAAGGTGTAGTTTCTGGCAAGTGCTGTATATTCAAAAAGGAGGTAATATGAGGCGAGCAACATGCAATTCTGGTAGAACTTAAGTTTAGAAAACCTCAGAATGAAATAGCCTAATCCAACTGCGGCTGTAAGATTAAGCAATTGCACCGCCAAAAAGTTATGAGTGATTTTGGAAAGCGAGTAAAGTAAAAGATGCCAAACTATAGGGTGAGATTCCGTATATCTGTAGCGAATTAAATCCTGCAAAGAATCACATCTGCCAACCATAACCCACATTTGTAGCTCATCTCGCCATGGTTCATGATAGATTAAGGTAATGATAGAACAGGTTATAGCGTAAATAACTAGCACCACCCATTTCTTGAGGTCGATATTTAACTTGCCTATCATACCTTTGTTATTCGAGCTTTTAAAGCTAGTAGGATCAATTTAATTATCTCTGGAAACACTCGACGCAGTGTTTGAAAAGATCCACCACCACTTACCCCAGAGATTCGGTCAAGGTATTTCGATGGAAGTTCGTGTAATTCAATGCCCTTACGTATCAGCTTAAAACAAATTTCACTTTCAACCAATGCTGATGTTAAATCCAACTGTAAATGTTGCACATCTTCGGTTTTATAAACCTTGGTCCAATTTACATCCTTCAAATTAATTCCAAGAACCCATCGATTAAATATGCGATTCATGTAGCTCAGAAACTTTCGATAATTGGTATAAGAAGGTTTGCTAGTTCGGTAGAACGAAACAAACGTGCTAGGATCAACTTTAGGGCACTCAAGAAGTTCTTCCACATTAGTTTCACCATCTCCTGAAATTACGCACAAGTTTTCTTTTTCTGCGTTTTTATGAACCGATAATATTGCTTGTCCTATGCCTTTGTTGACTAGGTGAGGTACTAATTGCACATTTTCGTTTTCGTCGATAATTTGACAAATAATTTCACGGCTGTCATCTGAACTAGCATCGTCCACAATGATAATTTGATAGTCATTACCAGATATATTTCGAGCAATTGGTAACAACCCTTCGAATACTTGTTTTATGCTTCCAGCATTATTGTAGCATAGAATTCCTATGGTCCAACTCTGTGCGATTGTTCTAGACTTTGGTTACAAAATAAATTTCAGCAGCACGCTCCAAGTTAGTATCGCCCATTTCACAATACGCTTCTAAGACTGCATTAGGAAGATTTTCCAATAGAGCATTATTGAGAGGCTTAAATCCTACGCCTTGAGTGCTGAGTA
>JAHDFW010000179.1 GCA_020627945.1 Cytophagales bacterium | reverse complement strand
CGGGGCAGTACGGAGGAATTGGTGCTGTGATTGGAAGGCGTCATGGAGAGACTACCGTTCTGAATCCTTATGTTGGATTCCCGGCTCATAAAGCTGGTTTACGTATCGGAGATCAAATCAAAATGATTGATGATGTTGATCTTAAGGACAAGAATACTAGCGAGGTGAGTAAGTTGTTGAAGGGGCAAGCTGGAACTAAACTTTCACTTCAAGTAAAAAGATATGGAGTCGATACTTTAATGGTTATTGATTTGATGAGAGAGAAAATCAAAGTTGATAATGTTCCATATTACGGTATGATAACAGAAGATGTAGGTTACATTCAGTTGAGTGGATTTACTCAAACGGCTTCTAAGGAAGTAAAAGATGCACTTACTGATTTGAAAAAAGATGGGGCTAAAAAGCTGGTACTTGATCTGAGAGGAAATGGTGGTGGACTTTTGAAAATGGCCATTGAAATTTCTAATGTGTTCATCGAAAGAAACATGGAGGTTGTGAGTACTAAAGGTAAGATGAAGGACTGGAATAAGACTTATAAGACTTATGATGGAGCAATGGATAAGGAAATACCTTTAGTGGTGCTTACTAACGGAGGTTCGGCCTCTGCATCCGAAATTGTATCTGGAGTAATGCAGGATTATGATAGAGGAGTGTTAATTGGTCGTACAACGTTTGGAAAAGGGTTGGTGCAAGCTACTAGACCGCTGACTTATAAGGCTCAGTTGAAGGTTACAACTGCAAAGTATTATATTCCAAGTGGGAGATGTATTCAGGCTTTAGATTACAGTAATAAGAAAAACGGAAAAGCTCAACGTACTGCGGATTCGTCAAGGGTGGCATTTAAGACTAGTAACGGTCGTTTGGTTTATGATGGTAAAGGACTTGACCCAGATATTAAAGTGGAGTTAAGAGAGTGGTCAGATATTTCTAGAGCACTAACATCTAAGTTTTTGATTTTTGACTATGCTAAGAAGTATCGTCATGAACACGAGAGTATTTCTAGTGCTAAGAACTTCAAATTAACTGACGAAGATTATGCGGATTTCGTAGCGTGGTTAGGAGATAAGGAGTATGACTACAAAACTCGTGTGGAAGAAGGAATTGAAGATTTACGAGAGATTGCGGAAGATGAAGAGTTACTTGATCAGGTAAAGGTTGAATTAGAGAAGATGGAAACTCAAATTAAGAAGAATAAAGGTGATGCTCTAACAACCAGTAAGGATGAGATTATGATTCTTTTAGAGAACGAAATTGTGCAGCATTACTTCTTTAATAAAGGATCGGTTGAAGCTACGTTTGATGATGATGTAGATATTCAAAAGGCAATTGAAGTTCTTAATGATGCAGATAAGTATAATGAGATTTTGAGTGGAAAAGAGATGTAAGATCTTTTTGTGAAATATTATATAAAAGGAAAGCGGGCTGCATTGCAGCCCGCTTTGTTTTTGTGCATGGAAAATAGTTTAATTATGAGTGCGAGTATGAAAAAACTATTTTTTGGTTGCTTCCATGACTTTCCCTATCGGTGCTTATATTAAATCATTGAATGTTTTGCTTCCATAGCCTTAATTACTTTTGCGGTTCTTCTGTCGGCGTACATATTGTTAAGTGATAATACGGCCCATATAAACGCAGGTAGCCAGCCAATTAGTGTGCATTGCAGTATCAAGCATGTAATCCCCGAAAAAATCTTCCCCTGCAACATCAAACTCAACCATGGGAGGAAAAATGCTAAAATGTATCTCATCGTAATGTATCTTTTTAAATCGTTCTGTGTTTTATACGTTAGAACGATAAAAGGTTACCGCGTTTTGAGATATTGTGTTAGATAAAAATTGTGGACTAGTTATTGTTTTTGGGTCTCTATTTTAATAAGAAACGACTTGTTAGGAGTAGTAGTTTTTTTCTGAGTCGTTGATTTCCAGTCTTTTTTGCTTAAAATAGCACATTTAGTATTGCTTACAGCGTACAGGTGTTTGTGTAGATTTTTTGGAAGACCGTCTAAAATTCCTAAAAGGACTTCCCATCTTGTGGTGTCTGGATGGACAGCATAGTCGTGCCATACAATGATAGAATTTTCATCCTTGATAAGAGGTAGAACTTTTTCAGTATCATTTTTTACTCCATTATAAGTGTGATCACCATCAACGAAAATTAAATCCATTGAGGAATTGTAATCTGAATAATCAAAAGAAGCAGAGTCCCCTTCTAAATGATTTACGTTAACAAGATCTTTCGAGAAGAAGCGCAACTGATTAATGATTTCCGGAGGTAGGCCATTAGCTTTCATTCTAGATACTGGCTCATTCAATGTATTGCACTCTTTAGCATAACGTGAAACATTGGCAACCGATTCGCCTCTCCAAGTTCCAATTTCAAAATATTTGGTGTCTGGTTTACTTTGAGCTAAAGAATTAAGAAGCATTAAATCAGTAGGTAGTGATCCACCGTCCAAACATGCATAAGGAGAGACATGAACATTGTTATCTACAATGTCCGAATAGTCTATTACGGGCAAGCCATTCTTGATGCCATACTTTTTTTGAACCACTTTTTTAAATGGAATTTCGTTCTGTAATACGGCATTTAGCAGG
Source organism: Cytophagales bacterium (assembly GCA_020627945.1). Classification (GTDB taxonomy): domain Bacteria; phylum Bacteroidota; class Bacteroidia; order Cytophagales; family JAHDFW01; genus JAHDFW01. Next base: position 6,492 of record JAHDFW010000179.1, on the reverse strand, counting down.
TACGGATGTTTTATTAATAATCCTATGGCTTTTATGGCATCTTTAATTTTCACGAAATTCTTTCAAATAGTTCTTAAGTAGATTTTTCTCTTCTTTCAATTTTATTAGGTGTTGAATTCTAAAATCCGAAACCTGACAATATTTAAAATACAAATATACACTTTGTGCTGTATGTGCAATACTGGTTGTAATGCCAGCTCCAATAATACCATAAATTGGTATGAGAATAAACGCAAATGTAATGGTGAATATTAGACCTATTCCTGTAGCAATATTGACTAATTTATAATTTCCTATTCCACTGAAGTAATGCAAGAATGTAGTAGAGAACGCCAGTGATAATATTCCTGGAGCAAGACTGTAGGTGACGTAAGAAATATCTTTGAACCCTTCTCCAAAAATCCAAATGTAGATTTGCTGTGGGATGAGTATGATTACTGCAAGTACTATGAATCCACACCAGAAACTTAATTTTGTCAATGAATTAGTAAGTCGAATCGATTTTTGCTCATCGGTTTCATTGGCAACTCTTGAATATTGGACCATTGCAATACTTTTACTGATCATAGTTCCAGTAGCTTCAACTACCGAAACTCCAGTCGAATAAATACCAACTGAACTAATGCCGTTCCACTCTTCCAATAAGTAGTAGCTTAAGCGATTGTTTAAGAAAGCAATTATTGATGCGATTTGAGCCACAAAAACATAGTTCAAAATGTTCTTCAGTGAATTCATCATCTCTTGCCAATTGAACCCTCTTTCGACTAGTTTAAAAATTGGAATCAAGCCCAGAATTAAAACTGCGGAGTATGCAATATAAATAGCTTTTACAAAGGAATTGACTTCGGGTAATTTAGCACCAAAAAAGTAAAACACTATAACTCCCAACGTGATAAAAACTTGGAGAAAAGCTAAAGTGTTAAACCATCCAATCTTTTCTTTTCCCATTAGAATCATCTGATGAACGGAAAATATTGCAAATATCAAAGACAGAAAGAATGTATGTATCACCAGGTTTGGTTCGATTTTTCCCAGGAAATTTAATGCGAGTGTCCCTATGCTACACGATAATACTGCCCAGATGTATGAAGGCACTAATAGTATGGATGATTTGTATCTTGGAGCTAGGTAGACCAAGGCTGATCCTCCAACAAAATTGTTTAGTAATTGAATAAATGTAATGTTTGCTACTATGAGGCTTGTTGTGCCTTTTCCAGAGGTTCCAAGATATTTTGCAGTCAGCCATACTATCAAAAAGTTGACAACTGCCGTAAGCAACTTGGAAGTAAATGTGCCAAAGATTTTTTTGAACATCCCTGCTGAATTTATTTATTGTTCTGTATTATGCTTGTGTAACAGTCGTTCAATTGCTTGCCAACGGATTCCAACGAATATCTATCTTTTACATAAGAAGATAAAGTTTCGGGTGGGAATATTTCTTCAAGATCGTAATCGAGCATCTTATTAAATGCTTTTAGGAGTTCATCTTCGTTTTTCGGTTCGACTAAAAAGCCCTGTTTTTCAGTTACAAATTCTTTGATACAGGCGTGAGCAGAAGCTACGACTGGTTTTCCACATGCTAGAGCTTCGATTAAAACAACTCCAAATGTTTCATAGTTACTGAAAAGACTTAAAAAAGTACAGTTTTTAAACTCATTAAGAAGCGCCGTACCTTCAAGTTCTCCCTTGAAAAATATTTGCTCGTTCAAAAAACCTGACTTTGAAGCGAGTTCCTCAAGTTGCTTTCGGTCCGATCCACCACCTACAATTATTAAACGAAAGTCATTTCTAGACCGTGCAAGTCTAGTAACTACATTAATGAGACCAGAGATGTTTTTATGATTGTCCTTTAAATCAGATACATGCAGAATGGTTTTCACCTGGTCATTATTATTTTCTGGTATTTTATAATTGAATTGGTTTGTATCAACAACGTTAGGGATTATTGTCGTTTTTGAAGCTTGTTCAATATTGTTTATGCCAGCTAACAAATCTTCTGAAACCGTAGTAAGCAAGGACGCATTTTTAAGAGCATCCCTAATGTATTTTGTTTCGATTAAAGAATACGAATACTCTGGGTTTACAAATCTGGTCGAATGTTCGGTAATCAGGTACGGTTTGTTAAGTTGTTGCTGAATATGCTTCCTAAGGAAAACCATGGGTACCATAACATGGTAGTGAATCAAATCAAACTCGATGGAATTTAGTTGTTTTAAAGCCTTATTAATACAGTTTTTAATAGCTTTGAATTTCTTGAATTGACTCCAAAAAGGAATGTTAGATTCAACTTTTGGGTATTCTATTAACAGTTCCTGAAAACCATTTGTGGATTGCTCATGAAGTACAACTTTATGGGTGGTTTTACTTGAATAGACATGTATTAATGTCACGTTGCAGAACCTTGATGCTGCCAATGCGTGGTTTCTAACAAATACGCCGTTTAGAGGTTGTTCTGGGTTTGGATACCAAGAGGCAACATATAGTATGTTGAATTTACCTTTTATAGCGCCGTTAGTTTATTTTGGAATATAATAGATTTGAGCGTCTGGATACTTCTTTTTGAATCGCGCAATCTGTCCTTTTGGAATTTTTGAATCTAAGGCAGTTAAGTATAGCAGTTCCTCACAATTCATGATGGGACCAATGTCTTCTACCCAAGTTTCTGAGAGTACTAATTTTCTAAGATTTATAAACGTTTTCAACACGCTAATGTCTTTAACTGGGGCTCCTTTCATTTCTAACTCCATAATATAACGCATTCCTGCTATTTCATCTAGCGTGTAAATTTTGTTATACCCGATATTTAGATTGGTCATTTTGTAACACTTTTTAACGGGAGCTAAGCTAGTGATTTCATTATTGAAGCAATCCAATTCAACTAGGTTATAACAATTAGATAATGGACTCAAATCTTTTACTTTCATTTTTGCGAAGCGCACATTTGTAAGGTTTTCAAGTCCTCGAAGTGGTTCTATTGTTTTAATTTCAAGATTCAAGGAGAAGTCAAATTTTTCGAGAAGCACCATGTTTTTGACCGCATCAATGTTTTCTATTTCATTTTCTCGAACTTCAAATTCAATGAGATTAACCATTCCGCTTAGTGGGTCAATGCTGGTAATTTCTAGCTTGTTGCATTTAAGAACCTGTAGATTGGTTAAATTTTTCAATGCAGATAAATCTCGTACTTGAGATTCGGAAACATCCAACTCACGCAAAGATTTTAATTCAGCCAGCGGAGATAGATCTGAAACTTGAGTTTTAGATAGATTAAGTTTTTGAAGACCATCTAATCTTTGTAATGGTGTAATGTCTGAAAAACTCTCCTTAGAAAGATCAATTTTAGTAAGATAACTCAATTTCCCAAAATCGTATTTGTCAGGAAACTCAGGCATTTTGAGTTTGTTTACAAAATAGGTTTTCCATTCTTTTGGCAATTCAACCCACCATTTGTCATCTCCTTTAATAGGTTTTAATTGAGGTTTCTTGCCAACTTTGGAGATAGCATAAATTTGTGGCTTAATTAAAATACCATTTTCAATGTCGAATTTGATATAGACTTCATAAGGGACTTGTGTCTTTTCTATAATAGTGTCTTTATGACTGTGAATGGTTGAATCTAAGGTTACTGTTGTGTCAATAATGGTAGAGTCAACGGTAATCGAATCTATAACTTCGGTCTCTTTTCGAAATGAGATTTTCTTAGTTATCTTAACCGAGGTGGTGAGACTGTTACGTTCATAATTTTTAATGATTCCTCCAATTTTCATATTGGACCCACTAAACTTCATCGAATGTCCGAGGCTGTAGTAATTGTTGATGTCTTTAAAATATTGACTCGCTTTTATGAAGTTAACACCTTCAGAAGTTGTATCAAGGTCATTCCAAACTAAAGAACTAGTACCGTCAAATAACTCCTTAAAACGTTTGGCAGCTTTTACTTTTTCTGATTTAGGAGCTTTCGAATTGACTAATATGTTGTAGATTGACTCATATTCCTTTAGAACTCCGCGCATTTTAGCATCAAAGTTGGACGGTTTTTCTTGAGCCTGAACAAAACTAATGGTCAAGCACATAAATAGAGCAAATATCAAGCGTTTCATGGTTTTAAATAAATTTGGTGGTGTTAAAACCTTTTCTTTCCTTAAAATAATCAACGTTAACCAACTTAAAATATTGGTTACTATATGCTAAACTACAAAAAGTATGCTAAACGAAATTCCCTTTTTTCTTAATTTGCCACTTAATAGAAATCTATGGAATTTTTAGACAAGAATTTAGAGCAATACGTAGAGGATCATACTCGTGATGAAAATCCGTTACTTAAGAAATTAAATAGAGATACTTGGGCCAATGTGCTTATGCCTCGAATGCTTTCAGGACATTTACAGGGGAGAGTATTGTCGATGTTAACTCATATGATCAATCCTTCAAGGGTTTTGGAGATTGGTACCTATACAGGGTATTCAGCAATTTGTATGGCCGAAGGTTTGCAAAAAGGAGGAAAACTGGTTACTCTGGATATCAAAGAAGAGTACGAAGATATGGTAAGAGGATATTTTGAAGAGGCGGGTCTTACTGAAACTATAGATTTTAAAATTGGAAACGCTATTGAAGTGATTCCTACTTTAGACGAGGTTTGGGATTTGGTTTTCATTGATGCTGATAAGGATAATTATTCCAATTATTTTGATTTGGTAATTGACCGTGTTCGTACAGGAGGTTATATTATTGCAGATAATGTTTTGTGGAGTGGAAAGGTATTACCTGAAAATCGTGCAAAAATGGATCCCGATACGAAAGCAATTGTGGAATTTAATCAGAAAGTGCATCAAGATGATAGAGTTGAGAACGTATTGTTCCCGATTCGTGATGGTTTGATGGTGTTAAGAAAACTGTAAAGTAAATGTATAAAACGACGCATAAATTGAATAGAGTATCAGTATTGATTCTGTTGAACATACTTATGTTATTAAGTATTGATTCTGCGGGACAGAGAGTGCCTGAAAAAATGAAATTTGCAGACATGGTTTTGGAAATTTCCCCAGCAGCTCGTAAGAAAATTCAAGCGTCCGTAGATGCTTTGGTGAGAAGCCCTAAACATTTTCAAATCAAAGTTGATCGAGCTCATTTGTATTTTCCATATATCGAAGAGGCTTTTAAAGCTGAAAACCTTCCGCCAGATTTCAAATATCTAGTTCTTCAGGAAAGCGGTTTGGTTTCCGATGCAGTTTCTTCTTCTAATGCTATTGGATTTTGGCAATTCAAAGTTCCAGCTGCTACAGAAGCAGGTCTTACCATTAATAAAAAAATGGATGAAAGAAAACATATTATTCGTGCTTCACATGGAGCAGCAAAATATTTAAAGCAGAATAACCAAAGTTTTGGAAATTGGATTTACGCGCTACAGGCTTATAATACCGGAGTAGGAGGTGCAAAAAAGACGGTGAATTCTAAATACTTTGGAAAGAAGAAGATGCCAATCGAGGCCTCTACGCATTGGTATGTGTTGAAGTTTATTGCTCATAAAGTTGCCTTTGATGATGCTTTCAGAAAAACAGATACTCAACCATTACAATTGGTTGAATACAAATGTGCTAACATTACTTTGAAAGAAGTTGCTAAGAAGTTTGAGGTTGATTACGAAGAGCTTAAAAAGTATAATAAGTGGCTTAACGGAAGTATGGTGCCAGGAGATCGTAAGTATTACTCCGTTATGGTTCCAGTTACGAAAGACAATGCTCAATTAGCTTTGCAAAAAGCTGAAGATAAGGAGATTCATGCTGCCATAGAAAAAGATGTGGATCGCACCAAAAAGGATGATAAAATGGTGGCCAAGGCAGAAAAGCTACCAGGATGGTTTATTAAGCGGAAAAGACGTGAAACCACCCCTGATAATCCACATATTATTACTAAGATCAATGGACTGGTCGCTATTAAAGCTAAGAAAGGAGATACCAAGGATATTCTTGCTATAAACGGCGGAATTCGAACTAAGAAACTTCTACAATACAACGATGTTAAAAGTTTTCATAAAATTAAGGTAGGTGAATTCTATTATCTGCAATCCAAAAAGAGTAGCCATTTCTCCAAATATCATGTGGTGAAACCTAATGAAACTCTGTGGGGGATTTCTCAGCATTATGGAATCAAACTGAACACATTGCGCAAAAAAAATAGGTTAAAGGAATTTGAGCAGCTTAAATATGGTATGCAATTGCATCTTAAAAAGGCAAGACCCAAAGATCAGCCAATAAAATATGTTGAAATAAAAATACCAGAAGAAAAACTTCCTGAAGTGCCTAAGGTAGAAGAGAAGCGTGAGATCAAAAAGGCAGAAGAGGTAATTAAAGAATTACCAAAACATGAGAAGACTGAAATTGACTCTAGCAAAATTCACGATGAGGTGGAGAAAGATATACAAAAGGAGCAAGATTTACATAAGAAAGTAAAATATCATGTAGTGAAGCAAGGTGAATCTATGTATGCTATTTC
>JAHDFW010000178.1 GCA_020627945.1 Cytophagales bacterium | reverse complement strand
GGTGGAATTTATACTTGGGTTATTGAGGGTGATACCATTAATTTAACAAATGATGGTACGGTGGTAAGTACGGATACTACTAGAGATTATTTGCTACCAGGAAGTGATACTGTATCGTTGATTATTACGGATATTAATGGTTGTCGAGATACAGCATATTACGTTGTTGATGTAATTGGAACGCAGGTAGTATTTGTACCGAATGTATTCTCTCCAGAGGCAACTAATGTAGTGAACCAGACTTTACGTGTATTTGGAACTAATATAAGCGATGCACCTGGTGAATTTAGGTTTAGATTGTTCAACCGTTGGGGAGAATTGATTTTTGAATCAGACGATTTTATACTTATGAATGATGTTGGTTGGAATGGAACTACAAACGGAAGGGATGAAGAGCAAGGAGTATACACTTACATGTTAGAGGGACGTTTTGTAGATGGTGAGGCATTTGAGAAGGTAGGTAACGTGACTTTGATGCGTTAAAAGATTAGGCTTATGAAACAAGTATTATTAAAATATCGAATAGTATTCATAGTTGCCCTAACCATGGTAACCCTAATTGTAGGAAACAAGAAGGATGCGAATGCTCAAGATGGACACTTTTCACAATATTTTGCGTCAAGTTTGTACCTAAATCCTGCACTAGTGGGAGCGGAGAACTTTATGACATTCCGTTCGAATTATAGAACTCAATGGAGAAGGGTTACTTTGCCTTATGTTACATCTCAAGTATCAATTATTTTACCGGTAACTACCAATGTTCCAGGTATGCCACCTAGACATGAAGGAGGTGTAGGTTTTTCCTTTTATAATGATCGTGCAGGTGATGGTAATTTTAAAACCTTAGGGATGTATGCAAGTGGAGCTTATACGTTGCAATTAAGTACGCGTGAGAATCACAATATTTTGGTATTTGGATTGCAAGGAGGTGTTCTTCAGAAACAATTAGATTTTACAAACTTAGAGTGGGGAGCACAATATAACCCTTATTTGGGATTTGATCCGACAATGGATCCAGGAGAGTTTACCATCCAGCCTACTACGATCAACCCTGACTTTAATGCAGGAGTATTATGGTTTTATAACAGTGAGCGAGAGTTTGGTCAAGGGAAGCATAATATTAGTGCGCATTCAGGTATTGCTATTTCGCACCTTATTCCAGTGAATGAAAGTTTATTCGATGGACAATCTCAGTATCTACCTGTATTGGTGAAATATCATGGTAGTATTGAATTTCAGTTGACGAACCGTATTCACTTGAATGGAGCAATGTTGGCTCAAATGCAAAATGGTGGTTATGAAGTTAATGTAGGAGCCTACTTAAACGTGGATGTTACAGGTAATGTTTATAACCCCTCATTAGCACATTTAAACTTGATTACGGGACTTTGGTATAGATATAGAGATGCGAATATTATTATGGCCGGTATCGAAAACTATTTCTATACATTAGGGTTTAGTTATGACATGAATACTTCTCAACTTAGAACCAGTTCTAGAGGACGAGGAGCATTTGAAATATCTTTGGCAATCCGAAGATTAAAGGAAAGAGAGAAATTGAAATTTTCAACACCACGTATTTAATGAAGCGAATACATTGTTTGAATATTTTTTGTTTGTTGTTTTTAATGTGTTTTGTATCGTTTACGGGACACGGGCAAACAGATCGTAAACATCAGAAAGAGGTAGAAGGACTATTGTTGTCTGCAGATGACGCTTTTGGTCGAGGCGACTATTTCGACGCGGCGGGTTTGTATGAAGCCATTGCGCTTTTCTCACCAGATAACCCGTACCCAGTTTATCAAGCTGCTGAGTCTTACCGTAAATACTTTGAGTACGGAATGGCAGAGCAATCTTATAAAAAGGCACTTGACTTAGATAAAGAAGGAGGCTTTCCCTTGTGTACCTATTGGTATGCCAATATGCTTAAGATGAACGGGAAGTACGTCGAAGCGGAGAAAATGTTCGAATTATTCCTCTCCACTTTTATACCAGCTGAGGAAACCGAGGATATTTACCTAGAGTATGCGTTATTAGACTATAATGGCTGTGTATTAGCTCTGGAAGAAATGAGTAAGTCTTATAGGGATTTTAGGTTTGAGAACTTGGGAGAAGATGTAAATACAGATCATTTGGAGTTTGCGCCTGCCATATTTGGAGCGGATTGTACCATCGTAATTACCTCTTCTAGAGAGGGATCATCTGGAGATGATCAGTTTCATATGTTTGGTGAAAGTTTTACAGACAACTATAGGTTTTCATATGAAGATGGAAAATGGAAGGAAATACCAAATTCTAAACAAAACTTTGATGCACTTAATACAATTCGTAACGATGGTTCGGGTGTATTGCACCCTGATGGAACTAAATATTATTACACCATTTGTGATGAAAGAACCGGAGGACAATGTGCTATATATGTTTCCAAATTTGACCAAAAGCATAATCATTGGTTAAAACCAGAAAAGCTAAATGAGAATATAAACCCCGAAGAAGTTTGGAATGCACAGCCCGCATTATCTACTACAGGTGATACCATGTTTTTTGTATCTAAACGAGAAGGAGGCTATGGCTATAACGATATTTATTATTCGGTAAACGTAGGTGATGAAATGTGGGGAGAGGCAAAGAATCTTGGAGATCAGATTAATACGCCTTTTGAGGATATGTGTCCAACGTTTCATCCGAAAACTAAATCGTTGTTTTTTGCTTCAAACGGACACGAAGGTTTTGGAGGACTTGATATTTTTATAGCGAAAGATATTACTTCTGGAGTGAGAAACTTAGGATTACCTTTCAACTCTAATCGGGATGATTTCTATTTTGTTCTAGGTGAAGATAAGGGGTATATGGCTTCGAATAGGGAGGATACCATGGCACAAGGACATGACGATATTTATTGGTTTAACTTTTATTCTCTTGAAACTATCCTGAGTAATATCCCAAGAGACACAACTTATGAGTCGAAGGAAATATCAGGTACTGTATTAACAGCGGATACAAGGGAACCAGTTGGTGATATCGATATTATGCTTACATCGGAAGGGGATATCCTTCTTACTACGACTACAGATTCATTAGGTAGATTTAGGTTTAAAACAATTGATGCAAAGAGAGATTACCTGATCAAATTAGCAGAAGCTAACCCAGATTTAACACAGCCGATTAAGTATATTCTTGATAAATTAATAATCACCAATAGTGTTCAACCAGTTACAAGAACCTTATTTGAGAACATTTATTTCGATTTTGATAAGTCCTATATTAGACCAGAAGCTGAAATGACATTGCAATTACTTCTTGAATATCAAAAAAATAACCCTGACTGTCAGATTGAAATAATGGGTAATACGGATTCGCGAGGTTCTGATGAGTATAACTTAGATTTGTCAAATAGAAGAAGTAAAGCTGCTTATGACTATTTGGTAAGTCGTGGCTTTCCTCGTACAGCTTTAGTTACTAGAGGAGCAGGGGAAAGTTCTCCAATTGTACAAAACTTCAATGAAATCGGAATGCAGTTAAATCGCCGTGTTGAATTTTATGTTAGGGGGTCTAACAAACCTAATTCACCTTATATGACCTATATAGCTGAAAAAGGAATGAGTTCTAAAAAGGTCGGAGAGAAGTTTAGTATGACGGGAGATCAAGTTAAGGAAGCAAATAAACTTAAGGGTAATCGGGTAAAGAAATATCAACCCGTTCGTGTATTTAGAGGTGATCTTATGAAGATGATTGCTCCTGAGTCCATGTTAGCAAGCGAAATGGATAGTTATCATGTTGAAGACCAACCGGAATTAGATCCGAACGCACCAGCAGATGTGGTTATTGAAATTAAAAATGAGAAAGGAGCAAAATCTTATGGGGGAGTAAGCATTAACAGCTTTACCATGTATGAGCAAAAGAACTCTTTTAATTTAGCTGGTAATGATTCAATTTATGCAAGACCAGGTGAGGAAATATACATCGTTAAACCACTTGATATTCTAGCACGAATTGCGAACGAATACAACATGAGTGTTCTTCAGTTAAAATTAATTAACGGGTTAAGTACCAATCGTATTCAAATCGGTCAAAGATTACGTGTGAAAAAGAGGGGAAGTTCTGCCTCTAACTAAATGCGGTTAAAGTTTTTCGCCACAAAACTTACAAAAAATAGCATCATAATCATGTCCTTCTTGTGCACAACTTGGACATGTTTGGGTAGAAAACTTACGTTTAATCTCTGATTTAGCTATTTCAACACCAACGATACCTGTTGGAACTGCAATTATTCCATAACCTAAGATCATAATAATGGATGCGATCGTCTGCCCGATAACTGTCTGGGGAGCTATATCTCCATATCCTACCGTGGTCAATGTCACTATTGCCCAATAGATACTTTTAGGGATACTGGTGAAACCATTTGCAGGCCCTTCCACCTGATACATTAGTGAACCCATGAAAATAGAAATCATGATCACAGCCATGGTAAATACAAGAATCTTTCTCCCACTAGCTTTGATGGAATCTACTAAAACTCTTGCTTCTCCTAAATAATCAACCAGTCTAAGAATTCTAAAGATTCTTAGCAATCTAAAACTCCGCAGTAATATAAGAGAAGGTGCTCCTACAAAAAATAAAGTTATGTACGAAGGAATGGTTGATAGGAAGTCTATGATACCATAAAAACTGAAAACATATCTCCATGATTTATCAATGATCCAAAACCTTAGAATATATTCGATGGTAAAAAGTATGGTACAGACCCATTCTACCACAGCTAATTCGTCACCATAATTTGCATGGACCACATCCACACTATCCAACATAACTGCTAGAATACTGATTAATATGGCAAGTAACAACCCAAGATCAAATGCTTTACCAGCAAAAGTATCCGCTTCAAATATGACTTCGTGTAATTTGGCCTTAATTGATTTCATGGTATTGTACAATTTACAATTAGTTTTGCAATCTACTTCAATTATTGTGGCAAATTTAATGATTCTTTGAATTATTATCAGTATTCGAATGAATTAGATGAAATAGGTAACTATTTCGGTGAATTTACCGTAAACCCCAAGAACATTCATCACTAGGTTTTGTCATATGTATAGATTACGATTTTTACCTCTACTTTTTTTATTTCTATTTAGTTCATCGGTTCTTTATGCCCAGCAAAAGGCTTTGAAGCAAATGATGAAACAAGCTGAATTTTCATTTGCCCAGCAAGATTATCATGATGCTGCAATGAGGTTTGAAGCTATCGCAGAGTTTGCACCAGACAATGCTAAGGCTGCTTATATGTTAGCAGAGTCCTATAGAAGATATTTTGAATATGATAAGGCCGAGCAATGGTATCTTAAAACATTGGATTTGGACCAGTTGGAAGAATTTCCTTTGGCGCAATATTGGGCGGGAAATATGCTGAAATCTAATGGTAAATACGAACAGGCTAAAAATCAATTGGAAGAGTTTATTCATACCAATAAGTATTTAGATGAACTAGAACCAGCTTTAATGGATAATGCAATATTAGTTTATAATGGCTGTATTCTTGCAACAACTCAGGCTGAACACACACCTAAAAAGGTGTATATGTTTGAAAATCTTGGGGTCAATGTAAATTCTTCTTCTCAGGATTTCGCACCAGCACTTTTCGGTTCGGACTCAGCGATCGTATTATCCTCTTCTCGTGAAGGTTCTACAGGGCATCAAAGTTTTGCAAGATTTGGTGAACATTTCTCAGATAATTATAGGTTTCAAGTTTCTGAAGGTAAGTGGGAAGCAATAGACAACAAGGAAGATAATTTTAATACCCTTAATACGGCTAGAAATGATGGTGCAGGTGTACTTTCATATGATGGGCGAAAATACTATTATACGATATGTGACGAACAAACAAATGGAGAATGTGCCATTTATGTATCATATTTTGAGAAAGGAACCTGGAAGGAACCGATAAAATTGAATCCGAATATAAATCCTGAAGGGATTTGGAATGCTCAGCCAGCCATTTCAACAACAGGAGATACACTTTACTTTACTTCTAAAAGAGAAGGTGGCTATGGTGAAAATGATATTTGGTATTCTGTAAGAGATAATAACCTAGGAGAGGAAGGATGGTCAGAGGCAATTAACCTAGGTGACACCATAAACACTCCGCATAATGATATGGCACCTAACTATCACCATGAGACAGGAGGCTTGTTTTTTGCATCTGATGGACATGAAGGGTATGGCGGCCTAGATATTTTTTACGTTAAAAATTTGAAAAGTGAAGTCTACAATATTGGGGAACCATTTAATTCTAGTAGAGATGATTTTCATTTTGCGCTTGGTAAAAATAAGGGCTATTTGTCCTCGAATAGAATTGACGAAAAAGGCGTAGGAAAGGATGATATCTATTCTTTTAATTATTTCTCGTATGAAACTGTACTATTAGAACTACCGAGAGATGATAGGTTTTTGGTAAGTACAATAAGGCTTGGTGTTACTGACCCAGAAGGACGCCCTCAAGAAGGGGTGAAGATTATTGTCGAAGGGCCTGATGGGGTAACGGAATTAGAGGCACATACAGGAACTAATGGGACCGTAAATCTTCCGAATATACCTAGAAACGGCCCTCGTGTTATAAAAATTCCAGATGATACAACGCGAATCACGGATAAACCAAAAACTAAAATAAACTTTATCCGAGAGGAGGATTATACAGAGCAGATCGCTAAAACACTTTTCGAAAATATTTATTTCGATTTTGATCAAAATGACCTTAGAGCTGAAGCTAAGCAAACATTAGATTTATTACTAGAATTTCACGAAGCGCATCCTGATGTTATTGTTGAACTGCATGCATTTACGGATTCACTTGGAACCCATGAGTATAATGACGATTTAGCGCACCTTAGAGGAGAAGCAGCTAGAGAATATTTAGTTAAACATGGTTTTGCTTCCGAGATGTTATTAATTGACGCGAAAGGAGAAAACTCACCATTAGCGTTAAATAGAAATGATATTGGAAGACAGCTTAATAGACGGGTAGAGTTTTTTGTGGTCGGACACAAGAAACCAGAATCAAACTTTATGACTTATGTTACAAGTAAGAGAATGTCGGTTAGGCGAATTTCTAAAATGTTTCAAATGACGGAAGAGGATTTAATTAATGCGAACGATCTATCTGCAAAAAGAGTAGGAGCTTTTAAACCTCTTCGTGTTAAAAAGGATGATCCTAATAATATGGTAGCGGCAATTACATTGAAAGAGTCAGAAATGCATCCATATGAGATTTATATGGGTGAAAATTGGGCACAGAAAGGTAAAGTTACGCAAGTAGTAAAAGCTTTAGACAGACACTACGAGACCATGCTTCAAATTCAAAATCAGTTTAATTTGCGGGATAATCACAAAGTGATGGCAGGTGTAAATGAACAAATCTATGTAGTTAAACCTCTTGATACACTATCTAAATTGGCAAATAGATTTAATACCTCCGTTGATGAAATTAAAACTCTTAACAAGCTTAAAACAAATCGACTTCAAATAGGACAACGACTTAGAATTCGTAATCGTAGAAAGAAGAAATCAAAAGAGATTTAGAATCAACAGTATCTCATCTTAAATCAATTCATTATCTTTGTGGGCTAATTTTAAACGAAGTCAACAAAGTAAAATGAGTTTATCAGAACACGAGATTGTACGTAGAGAGTCGCTTAAGCAATTAAGGGACTTAGGTATTGAGCCTTATCCTGCAGCGTTGTATCCTGCAGACACTTATACTAAAGAAATTCGCGAAAACTTTGTTGAAGGGAAACAGGTTAATTTGGCAGGTAGGATTATGAGCCGTCGAATTATGGGGAAGGCTTCTTTCATTGAATTGCAAGATGCTGAAGGAAGAATCCAGGTTTACTTCAACAGAGATGAAATTTGTACTGGAGAAGATAAATCCATGTACAACGTAGTTTTTAAAAAATTACTTGATCTTGGTGATTTTGTAGGGATAGAAGGGACTACTTTTACTACCCAAGTTGGAGAGAAATCTGTGATGGTAAATAAGTTTACTGTACTTAGTAAATCTCTTAAACCTTTACCAATGCCGAGAACAGATGCAGATGGTAAAGTACATGATGCGTTTACAGATCCAGAGTTGAGATATCGTCAGAGATATGTTGACTTAGTGGTTAATCCTCAGGTTAAAGATACTTTTATCAAAAGGAGTAAAGTGTTTAGCTCTATGCGTGAGTTTTTTAATGCTCGTGGTTACATGGAAGTTGAGACACCAATTCTACAACCTATTCCAGGAGGGGCATCAGCACGTCCATTTGTTACTCATCACAATGCATTAGACATTCCATTATACTTAAGAATTGCTAACGAATTATACCTGAAGAGATTGATCGTTGGAGGTTTTGAAGGAGTATATGAGTTTGCAAAAGACTTTCGTAATGAAGGTATGGATAGAACTCACAATCCAGAGTTTACGGCAATGGAAATTTATGTTGCCTATAAGGACTATAATTGGATGATGGATTTCACCGAAGAGATGATTGAGCATGTAGCGATGGAAGTAAATGGTACTACAGACGTGAAGTTTGGCGATAAAGAAATCTCATTGAAGCGTCCATTTGCGAGAGTTACTATGACTGATGCTATAAAGGAGCACACAGGTTATGATATCACTGGTAAAAACGAGGCTGAATTAAGAGAAATTTGTAAGGCGTTAGGTTTAGAAGTTGATGACTCTTTCGGTAAAGGAAAATTGATTGATGAGATTTTCGGAGAGAAATGTGAAGGACATTATATTCAGCCAACTTTTATAACTGATTATCCAAAAGAAATGTCTCCGCTATGTAAGGAGCACCGTGAAAACCCAGATCTTACCGAAAGATTTGAATTGATGGTTAATGGTAAAGAAATAGCAAACGCATATTCTGAGTTAAATGATCCTATAGACCAACGTCAACGTTTTGAAGAGCAACTTAAGTTGTCAGAAAGAGGTGACGATGAAGCTATGTTTATCGATCAGGATTTCTTGAGAGCATTAGAATATGGAATGCCTCCTACTTCTGGAATGGGAATTGGGATAGATCGTTTCGTAATGTTATTGACTAATAATGCGTCTATTCAGGAAGTTTTGTTCTT
>JAHDFW010000177.1 GCA_020627945.1 Cytophagales bacterium | reverse complement strand
AATATCTGGATCAAAGTCATGATAATCCATATTAATGGGTTGGTTTAATGCATAACAATGAGAATAAGGCTCTGGCTCATGTTTACACGAATAGAGCAACCCTAACAATATAGCACATATTAATAATTGTAGTTTTTTCATAATCCAAAAGAGTTACTTAAGCATCATCCCTAAACTAAATTTAACGAATTTTTAACTAATCATAGCATAATATAAACACCTTGATCAATTTGAATCTCAAATCTCTTCAAACACAACCCCTTCCCATTCGTTTCCCATCCATCTTTAAGGCTAAATCGATATGCATGCAATGAACAAACTACCTCTCCCATGTAATTAATGTTGCCTGTATCTAAAGGCACACTGTAATGTGGACATTTATTTTCGAATGCATAGAAACCATTTTTATCTCGAGCAATACATACTGACACTCCTTCCACCATGATACTTTTCAATCCATGACCTGGAAGAAATTGCTCTAGCTCTTCTTGAGAACTAAATATTTGGTAACATTGCTTCATTATAGCCTTGTAATATTAGTGGTAATCAAATCAACCAATGCATCCATTTCCTCCTCGGTATTAAAGTTATGAATGCAAACTCTTAAGCGTTCTTCTCCCTTAGGCACTGTTGGACTAAGGATGGGTCTAACATCTAAATTATGTTCATTGAGAATAGCCGACAACGTTTTTACTTTATCATTACCAGAGATTGTCACAGGTTGAATAGCAGAGTTGGATTCTGTTCTTATTTTAGTCTTAAAGTATTGAATCCTTTGATTTAGCGTTGTCGTTAATTCTGGGTGTTTAATAAGATATTGAAAAGCTTGTCGGATCGCAATTAGCGTAAGATGATTTGGAGCAGTCGTATAAATAAAAGGTCGAGCAAAATTAACAAAGAAGTCTTTCAATTCTTGATGTCCTACAATACAAGATCCTGATACTCCCAGTGCTTTACCAAAAGTGTGAACCCTTGCAAATATTTCATCTTCTAAACCTTGTTGGATAACCCAACTACAAGAACCACCTCCATAAACTCCCGTGCTATGCGCCTCATCAACAATTAAATAAGCCCCCATTCTATTACAAACCTCCACCATTTCTGACAAAGGAGTAAAATCACCATCCATGGAATATAGAGACTCAACAACTACAAATGTGCTATGCGCTCGACTCCCAATTCCTAGAAGCTTCCTTTCTAAATCTTCGGGATTATTATGTGCAAAAGAGAGCTTCTTTGCCATACTTAAGCGGGCTCCATCTTTAATACTAGCGTGACATTTTTCATCAAGCATTATCACATCATTTCGCCCTCCAATACTAGAAAGTAAAGCTAAATTGGCAGTGTAACCTGAATTGAATAATGTAGCACTTCCAGCTTGAAAAACATCAGCCAAATAACGCTCTAAATTCTCTACATGTTCATTATTGCCCGACAACAATCTAGAACCACCTGACCCTAATACATCCTGTTTATTAATCTCTAGTTTAATAGCATTCAGTAACTCCTGATTTCTGGACAATCCTAGAAAATCATTAGATGTAAAATCCACACTTGCGGCTTTTCTCAACGTCCGATAGGCATTAAGTTCCTTGCGGTGTTGAAGTTGCCTAGAAAGATGATCTGGAAATGGTTGAGACATAAACTGTAATCTACGATTAAAGCAAATTTACAAGTCTTCGCGAGATTTACTAAATTGAATGGAGGTGTTATTTTTTAAGAAACTTGCCGACTTCTCCTCCCATATTGATATAGTATACACCAATATGCAAATGTGATACATCGACAATCGAACCTGAACCTGTAAGAACTACTTCTCCCTTGAGGTTGGTAATTTCATACTGCACAGCCTTATTTATCGTAATGGTTTTAGACACATTCATCGGATAAAATTCTAACTCTAGTTTTTTATCCTCAACTTTATTAAAAGCGTGTAGCTTGTCACCCACATTAATGGTATAAGCTCCTATAGGTAATTTTCGAATGTCAATCTCATCGCTATTACCTCGCTTTACGGTTTTGCCCGTTTCGTTTTTAATTTCATATTTGGTAAACACATTCATGAAAAGATGTGTGGCCGCATTTTTAGGATAAACAGTAGCTTCTTTTAGGAGTAAATGGTCTAACTCATCTTCCAGTTCCTCTACAGATAAATTGGACGCAACAAGTTTACCCTCACGGTCTACTAAAAACTGAGTTGGTAAAGCTTCCACACCATATCGCATAATTACCTCTGAATCCCATCCCTTCAAATCACTCACATGAGTGTCCCATGGAAGCTTATCTTGTTCGATTGCCTGCTTCCATCTATTCTTATCTTTATCCAATGAAATACTTAGAATCTCAAACCCATTAGTTGCGTACTTTTCATACAACGCTACTAATTCTGGATTTGCACCTCTACAGGGAGCACACCAAGACGCCCAAAAATCAACTAATACAATTTTACCTTTTAGATCCTCTAAAGAAATTTGCTTTCCAGAAGGATCATTCAAATTAATATCAGGCGCATTTTTACCTACAAGACCATCACCTCCACCTTCACCATAAACAGTAAAAAAGGAAATAGCCAAAGCTAGAAACGATATGATTTTCAGGCTCTTCACCGACGTAAATTAATAAATTTAAGCAACAACATACAAACTATTTCAAAAGTTCCTTAATCTTGCTTTCCAAGGCCTCTCCTTCTAAATTTATTGCTATCACTTCTTTCTTTTCATTTAACAGGAATGTAGTAGGTGTTTGTATTATATGATAGTTCTTTGCGGTTTCCGAATCCATACCTGTTCGGTCATTCACACTTATCCAACTAATTTCATCCGCTTTCATTGCTCTTTTCCACTTGTAATAATCTGTATCTAACGAGACACTAATCACCTGAAAACCATCATCTCCATACTGGGCTTGCAAGTCAGAAACTTCTTGGTTAAAGAAACGACAATATCTACACCACGAAGCCCAAAAGTCAACCAAAATAACCTTTGAATCAACATCAGAAAGCTTAACATCAGACCATTCTAAATCTGGTAATTCAAAATCAGGGGCCAACTGACCTATCATTGCTTGCTGTTCTTCGGGAATTGGATGCTCCGATTGTTCTTGAGCATTGGCTGAAAACGCTCCTAAAACTAATAATCCAAGCACGAAAAACTTAATTTTCGAAAGATTGATAGTGGTAGCATTAAGTCTTAAGGTCATGTTAGTAAATAAAAAAAGTAGATTGTTAAAACTTTAGTCCCAAACTGATGACAACATCCGTGCCATTCACCTTCCTACTTCCTAAATGACTAGTATCATTAAGATTGTAAGTCGTAAATCCGAACTCCATAAATTGTTTAACATAAGCTAAATCCAAGAAGAAAGTAGTTTTTTCAATTCCAAAACCAAATGTTAGATAGTTTCTACGTAGGTTATTAGAAATCTCAGGCAAATCATTATTGGTTGGCAATAAATTATAAATAGCAGTTCCTGCTCTAAATCTCAAACTCTTCAACCTTAGTTCTCCTCCAACCTTCAAATTAAAATTCAACTTCCAAAACTGATCTAAAGCATCATTTATTTCACCGTAATTCACATTCAAATCTCTAGTAGTAAGGTTTTCGTATCTTACTGCTGAATGATTTATGCATTCTACATCTGCTGTTACCAACCCTATTTTAGGCCTTTCGTAAGTCACACCAAGACTTGAACGACCTGGGTTTTTCAATTTGTAACTGGCTTCCAAATCAAACGTCTCTGAAATTCTTTCTTCCGTAATTCCAGAACCAAAAATCAAAGTATCCTCGTTTAGTTCTGGGTGGTCCGTGAAATTCCCTCTCAAAATCAATTTATTGCGTCGATTAACTGTCATTCCAGAAGGCAAATGATAATAAGCACCGATAGTCAAGTTTTTAGATGGTTTGAAGATTCCACCAAGTTTCAACTTTGCTCCTGCTCCACTCGCCTCAAAACGCTGAATGTATACCGAGCTGTTGTAATAATCATGCACATCTTCTCGATCTTCTTCAGTAAATCTTTCTTCAATCTTTAGATTGTAAATTGTAAATCCCCCAGAAACTCCAATCGACAACTTATCTGAAAGTCCAACCGCGTATGAAAAATCAAGTGAACTTAAACCTCCTTTAGAATCGTAACTCAACTCTTGATGAACATCGCCTCCAGCCCCAGCACCAATTGAATAAACTCCACTCGAATCTGGATCAACTAAATATGTTAAAAATGCTAACTCTGCAGGACTATAAATGCTTGGTAAATTCACAACCTGATTTCTTAACCCTAAACGAGCTGCTTCTTCACCAAAATAATCAGTAATTGAGCTTTCCGAATTAATACCTTCGAATTTATAGTTGTATGTGTAATTGTTAGTTCTATTATACGCAAAACCGAATGTCATGGGTTTAGAAGTACCCTCTACAGGTTCCGAGACGCCGTCTTCTTCACCAATATTCTCACTAACAGCATCCGCAACACTATTACTATGAATGACCAATCCCATAGAAGCTATTTTCATGGTCCCGTTCGGTTCTACAGTTTGTTGATCCAAAAAGTCAACGGTAGATTTCCTAGTTAGGATATTAGGTGCGAACACAAATTGTGATTTGCCAGTCAACACTGATGTTGCTGGATTGGTACTCATCGTAGCTACACCTCCTAATGTCGCACTAGCCCCTCCTAAAGATTTGATTCTAGAATCTCCAGGAAGATCCTGATCACTAAAATCTATGGCCTGCTGAACACTTTGCCCATCTGCCACTACTATCGACAATATAAATGAGGTCGATACGCCTATTTTTTTAACCCAGTTCAAAAAAAATCGAATATTCAATTAATTTTACGGCTCATTAATTTTCAAACAAGAAAATTAAGCCATTATAATGTCATAAAGTTAACAAAAATGAGCAAGGGGCTACCAAAAAGATCGGAAGATTATTCATTATGGTATAATGAATTAGTTAAAAAAGCGGGATTAGCAGAAAATTCAGCCGTGCGTGGTTGCATGGTAATAAAACCATATGGTTTTGCTATTTGGGAAAAAATGCAGCAGTCGTTAGACAAAATGTTTAAAGATACAGGGCATGAAAATGCATATTTCCCCTTGTTTGTACCTAAAAGCTTGTTCGAAGCCGAAGAGAAAAACGCAGAAGGTTTTGCTAAGGAATGTGCAATCGTAACGCATTACAGACTTAAAAACGATCCTGATAAGCAAGGGAAATTAATGGTTGATCCTAATGCAAAACTAGAAGAAGAGCTTATTGTTCGACCTACCAGTGAAGCTGTAATTTGGAATACCTACAAAAATTGGATTCAATCTTATCGAGATCTTCCATTACTTATAAATCAATGGGCAAATGTTGTTCGATGGGAAATGCGTACACGTCTCTTTCTTAGAACTGCTGAATTCTTATGGCAAGAGGGACATACCGCGCATGCTACAAAACAAGAAGCAATTGACGAAACTAAGCAAATGCTAGAAGTCTATGCAGAATTTGCAGAAAACATGATGGCACTACCTGTTGTAAAAGGGGTGAAAACTGAAAGTGAAAGATTTGCTGGGGCTGAAGACACCTACTGCATTGAAGGACTGATGCAAGATGGTAAGGCATTGCAAGCAGGTACTTCTCACTTCCTTGGACAGAATTTTGCTCAAGCATTTGACGTGAAATTTGCAGATAAAGAAGGTAAACTAGAACATGTATGGGGAACTTCATGGGGAGTTTCTACTCGTTTAATGGGAGCATTAATCATGACTCACTCAGATGACAACGGGTTGGTACTACCTCCAAAATTAGCTCCTATCCAAGTAGTAATTGTGCCTATTTACAAAGGAGAAGAAGGACTTGCAAAAGTTACTGAAAAGGTAAATGAGCTTAAAAAGCAACTTACTTCGAATGGCATTTCTGTGAAATATGATAATCGAGATGCTTTTAGACCTGGTGCAAAATTTGCAGAATGGGAATTAAAAGGTGTGCCTTTAAGAATTGCAGTTGGAGAAAGAGATTTAGAAAACGGAACCGTTGAAATTTCTCGTAGAGATATCGAAGACCGTAAAGAAGCTAAGAAGATCGTAAACATGGATAACGTTCTTGAAGAGGTTCAAGGTTTGCTAAACGATATTCAAGATAATCTGCACACTAAAGCGTTAAACTTCCGAGTTGAAAATACTCGTGAGGTTAATTCTTATGAAGAATTCAAAGAAGTGTTAGAAAGCAAAAGTGGATTTATTTCAGCGCATTGGGATGGCACTGCTGAAACGGAAGAGAAGATCAAGCAGGAAACAAAAGCTACTATTCGTTGTATTCCTTTCGACTCTAAATTAGAAGAAGGAACTTGTATTTACTCTGGCAAGCCATCTAAGCAACGCGTGCTTTTTGCAAAGGCATATTAAATTTAAACACATAAATAAAGCGGCTCTTCTACAAATAGAAGGCCGCTTTCTTGTTTCTAATAATTTAACTCTAAATAGTTAAACCTCTATTTTCTTTCGAATTTAATATTCGTTAGCATTTCAGGCGTAATAGAAGATTGGATCATCATTTTATTACCTGAAAACTCCAAAATTTTATAAACCTGCTCTCCTCCAAAAACATTCATAGTTATCACTTTATCTTCTATGGAAAAAGTACCGTTTATATCCATCCCAGATTTTATTTGCACACTTCCGTTGCTCTTGAACGTCCAAGTAGTAGGCACTAAAGGGGCTGAGCCTTCCGCAGGAACTCCATCGTTTATAAAATAGGTCTCTAATAGATTCCAACTTCCAACTATAGGGGTTTCTGTGAGACTCTCTTCATCCAACTGAATCTTACCTTCATTAGCGAGAACTGTATCGTTTGCACTAGCGTTTCTTTGCTCCAAAATTTCTTTAACGGATTCAATCATTTCTTCGTCTTCCACCACTACATAATCCGAACCTGACAAATTTTCAATGAGTTCGTCCTCATCAACTTCTAGTCCCTCTACTTCATAATTTGGATCTGAGAGTTTTTCTTTTAAATCTTCTGCAGCTTTCTGCGCATCCGTTTTTTCACTAGTACACGCCAGCATAGTTATGGCTAAAAGTGGTATAGCGATTACTTTACAATAGGTAATTTTCATGGTTAAAGTTATTTATATGAATAATCGTGTGTTGCTATTTAACTCAAATATACATTTTCTTTTCCTATGTTATCCTTAAATTTGCACTCCAAACAGCCATATTATGCGCATAGACATTATTTCAGCACAACCAAAACTTCTGGAAAGCCCTTTTAGTCATTCCATTCTTAAAAGAGCTCAGGATAAGGGCATTGTTGAAATCATGGTACACGACCTAAGAGATTATTCAATAAACAACCAACAACAAATCGATGACTACGCATTTGGAGGTGGCGCAGGAATGGTACTAAGAATAGAGCCTATTGCCAAATGTATGGATAAGTTGCTTGCTGAAAGAACATACGATGCAGTGATCTACATGACACCAGATGGTGAAACATTGAATCAATCCACTTCCAATCAAATGTCGATGTTCGAGAACATTCTAATTCTTTGTGGACATTACAAAGGGGTTGATCAGCGTGTAAGGGATAAATACATTACTCATGAAATAAGTATAGGTGACTACGTTCTTACTGGTGGTGAATTGGGAGCAGCTGTTTTGGTAGATTCTATACTTCGATTAATTCCTGGAGTGATCAATGATGAAACCTCAGCATTAACCGATTCATTTCAAGATAATTTATTGGCTCCGCCTGTTTACACTCGTCCTGCTGAATATGATGGAATGAAAGTTCCAGACATCTTAATTTCTGGTCATCTTAAAAAGATTGAAGAATGGCGTTTTGAACAGTCTATTGAGCGAACAAAAGAACGTAGACCTGACATATATGAAAAGTACAAGGGTGAAATATCATAAAATGTTTATTTTTTCTACCTGTTCGCTTTTTTATCCAAATAACCTTCTTATATTTGCACTCCATTTTGGAAAATGATCTGATAATATATTCGTTATGAGCGATTTAATTAAGTTTGTAGAAGAAGAAGCTAGTGCAGCGAGAGCTAATATGCCTAACTTTAAAGCAGGTGACACTGTTAACGTACACGTTAAAATTAAAGAAGGTAACAAGGAAAGAATTCAGCAGTTTCAAGGTGTTGTGATTCAAAGAAAGAACCCTGGAACAAACGGTGAGACTTTCACGGTAAGAAAAATTTCTAACCAAGTAGGTGTTGAGCGTATCTTCCCAGCTTTGTCTCCTAACATCGATAAAGTTGAATTAGTACGCCAAGGTAAAGTAAGAAGAGCTCGTCTTTACTACCTAAGAGGACTTAGAGGTAAAGCTGCTAAGATTAAAGAAAAGAGAAGATAATCATCGCTACTTACGTAGATCGGTTGATTTATCTTTAGTAAATATTTACATCTTAAGTTAAAGAGAACCCTGACGATTACCGTCAGGGTTTTTTGTTTTGTACATAGTTCATCTCAAGGAATATCTAATGAGCAAGAGCAGTAAAAAGTTGTACGATCCAGAATTTGTAAGTGGCATGTTTGATCGAATGTCCAAAACCTACGGGCTCGCGAATTTGATTACTTCATTTGGGTTTACTTATAGCTGGAGAAAACAGTGTGTTAAGGATTTACCTTCTATCAAAACCGACTCCCTTGGATACGACCTCATGAGTGGCATGGGAGAATCTTGGGGTGAAATTCAAAAAATACTAGGGTCTCAAGGGAAAATAATTGCGGTAGATATTTCGGAAGAAATGAACCGAAAAGCAAAAGAGCAACTAAATCGATTGAACAATAAAAACATAGTTCTTGCTCCCAACAACATTCTTGATAATGACATCCCTTCAAATTCGGCAGATTTCATTATTTCAACGTTTGGTATAAAAACATTCAACCTTGATCAACAAAAGATTTTAGCGCGAGAAATAGCTAGAATTTTAAAACCCAATGGATCTTTTTCGCTAATAGAAATTTCAGAACCAAAATATTTGTTGCTCAAACTACCATACATGTTTTACTTAAAATTAGTGATTCCCATCATTGGTAGGGTATTTCTGAATAATGCGGAGGATTATAAAATGCTGGGGAGATATTGCACCCTTTTTAAAGATTGCTCGCATTTGCATCAGTCATTGCTGGAAGAAAATCTCAACGCCAACTTCAAAAACTATTTCTTTGGTTGCGCAACTGGCGTGTGGGGAACTAAATAAAATTCGATAAGTTTATATCATCTTTATGACTGACTTAAAATTTTAC
>JAHDFW010000176.1 GCA_020627945.1 Cytophagales bacterium | reverse complement strand
TAAAGATTACAGAGTCTTCAACATGATTAAGAAGTTGGAGGTGGAGTAAGACCTACTGATATTATAAAATTAATTGAAAGGGCTCCAGTAATGGAAGCCCTTTTTTATTTTGAAATTGTTGCAACCAAATCGATGTTATTTTCGTCTAAATAATTCATCCAATTTTTTAGAGGTGGTAAATCATGTCTGGGTCAAAGAAATATTGTCGAAGCTTACATGCACAGATTAGTTTAGGAACTACATCTGACGATCGCTTTATGCCTGACGGTTATATGGATTATTTTCGCTCTCTAGATAAGTTGGTTCTTACAGAGAAATTGGATGGTCAGAATAACTGTTTCAGCAAGAAAGGAGTCTTTGCTCGTTCGCATGTAAATATAACAGAACATCCATGGGATAAACCAATGCGTGAGCGCTGGAATTTAATCAAGAACGACCTCAACGATTTGGAAGTTTTTGGAGAAAATATGTATGGGATTCACTCTATTGAATATGATCAGCTTGAATCTTATTTTTATGTGTTTGCAGTACGTGAAAAAGATTATTGGTTGTCATGGGAAGAGGTGAAATTCTATGCTTCATTGTTAGATTTCCCTACTGTTCCTGAGATTGAAATTAACAATACGATTTCCGAAGTTGCTTCTGCTTTACCTTCGAATTGCGATGAAAACTTATTACTACGTAAGTGGTTAGTTGCCAACCTAGGGATGAGTTGGGAAGAAAGTGTAAATACTGCGGGATTATTAGGAGGAAAGGATCCAAATACGGGACAAGCAAGTTCGGAAGGTTTTGTGATTCGAAATGCAGAAGGATTTAAAACTAACCAGGGAAGTGTTTCAGTTGCAGAGAATGAGTTTAATAATTTATTCAAATTGGTTCGTAAAGGACATGTTAAAACGGATGTGCATTGGACTAAAAATTGGAAACCAGCCAAACTTATTGATTATGGTAAGTATAACTGGCATGGATATGAATATTTATCCAACAAATAGGAATTGAGAAATTGTTATGTGGAAATTTCCAAGATATGAAATAAATCAACCTCTCGATTGGGAAGACCTTGAGTCACGTTACTCATGGATTTCTGATATGAAAGGAGTTCAACAGGACGCTGAATGGCATGCTGAAGGGGATGTATTTGTTCATACTAGAATGGTTGTTGAAGCATTAATTGCTTTGCCAGAGTTTAAAACTTTATCGGAGCAGGAGAAGCATATTTTGGTAACTGCTGCACTCATGCACGATATTGAAAAGAGATCTTGTACTACTACCGAAGTCATTGCAGGTAAAGAGCGTATCGTATCTCCTAAGCATGCTAAGAAAGGTGAATTTACCGCTAGAACTATTTTGTATAAAGACCTCACAGCTCCATTTGAAATACGAGAGCAGATTTGTAAATTAGTCAGGTTACATGGTTTACCTCTTTGGGCCATTCAAAAAACAGATCCTCGAAAGGAGGTTATAAAAGCGAGTTTGGTGGTAAATACCCAATGGGTCTCGATGTTGGCAAAAGCGGATGTGCTTGGAAGAATTTGTAAAGATCAGGATGAAATTTTGCTACGAATTGAGTTGTTTAATGAGCTTTGTAAAGAGAATGATTGTTGGGGTATACCTCGCATCTTTGAATCTGATTATGCTAGATATTTCTACTTGAATCGCAAAGAGGTAGCACCAGATTATGTTCCTTTTGATGATACCATTTGTACGGTAACTATGATGTGTGCTTTACCTGGAAGCGGAAAGGACACTTATATTTCTAAAAACATAGATCTTCCTATTTTATCTCTTGATGATATTCGAAGAGAGCATAAAATTAGTCCAACAGATAAGCGAGGTAATGGAAGAGTAGTTCAATTGGGTAAAGAAAAGGCTAAAGAGTTTTTAAGGTCTAAACAGGACTTCGTTTTTAATGCAACTAATCTTACTAAAGATATGCGATCCAAATGGATTTCATTGTTTGTTGAATACAATGCGAAAACTAGAATTGTGTATCTAGAAGTTCCTTATAAAGTAATGCATAAGCAAAATAAGGATCGAGAACATCAGGTTCCTAGTGATGTAATAGATCGATTAGTTAATAAATTGGAGATGCCATCTTATGATGAGGCCACAGAAGTTATCTGGGTTTAACGAGTCAATTGATCCTTAAACTTCATTAATGTTTCATGGGGTGCATCGACTACGGAACTATTAGCTAGCCAATCTGGAATACTACCTCCAGCTTCAGAATAACCGCTATAGGTTATTTTTGTCTTATTCCCTTCACGTTCAAATGTCCAAGTTGTTTCAGAAACGTTTAATCTAATATATCCAGATTGATCAGGTAGGTAATTTTTAATAGCGCTCATCTTGTAGATCACTTTAGAATCTGATGATGAGACCTTAGTTGCTTTTATAACAATATCTCGGTCATTAACTGGCCATGGAGCATCGATAAAGAAATGGGTAATTTTCTCGTTTGTTGTGCTTTCTAACACTTTGGTTTTTTCTACAGCATAACTCCATTTATGGTGATTTTCAAAATCCCACAGAATTTCGGAACATTGCTTAGGCGAAAAATTAGTATACGTTACCCCTTTATACGCTTTGAGAGAAAAGCCTTCTTTCTTTTTTGTATATACCTTAACCTCATTTTTATCCCTTTTCAATTCCCAATTATCTTGAGCAATAGAAGGAATGGAGAGCAAAAGAGCTAATAATCCTAATACTAATTTCATATTTCGATTGTTGATCATATTACTTAAAACATCAACAATGCAAAATTAGTGCCCAACCAATACCGTTCTCAAAAGGGTTTAAACGTTCTACTTAGAGGTCTTAAACTGAATTGTACGAATTGTCTCGTTACCAAGGCGATCGTATACTTTGGCTTTAATGCTGTACTTCTTGTTTTTCTTGAAGTTAGTTACAAAATTCCTGTAGTATACAAAGTCACCTCCATTGATTGAGTAGTACATCTTACCAATACCCGTAAGTTGATCCTGTGCAGTTAAGAATAACGAACAATACGCTGGGTAAATAGGAGTTCCATCTTCTTCTTGTCCAAGTGATGGTACACTAAACTCATAGTCAATTTTAGGACCTTCTGAATCTAGGAATACGTTAAATTGACCAATGTTTCTATTGTTTACGTTATCATACCCAAAGTACTCAATTTTGTGCATGCCACTACCTTTTTCGCCAAGCGTAAAAGGTGTTTTATAAACCGTCTCTTTTTGAGCATTGTCGATACTATAGGCAATGTATTGTAATCCCGATTCTTGATCTGATGCCGTTAATCTAATGTTAGTATTTGGACCAACAAATACAGTATCTCTCGTATAGAATTTTTCTCCATTAATAGTATAGTTCAAAGAAGGCCCTGTAAGATCAAGGTAGATTTTGTCTACTGTATGTTTGAACTGTAGGTACTTTTGTCCAAGCTCTTCTGGGCTTGCAGTAACATTCTCAGTATTGTCCAAAGCAAAGTATTTGATAATATGAATCCCTTGCTTACTAGGTAGGTAGAATGGATCCTCATATGGTTCAAATGGCTCATTGTCAATTGAGTATAAAACTTCTTTTACTCCAGATTTATTATCTACAGCAGTTAACTTAAGTTTTGTTCTACCCGAGAAATAGATTTGATCGTTTACAATGAATCTATCACCAAGGATATCTGAAGCAGTTATAGGTGCAGTCTTATCCAAGTAAAAACGGAACTCCTGCTCAGTTTCCTGATTATTTACTTTATCAACCGAATAGTAAGTAAGGACATGACTACCATCATCGAGTGTGCTTAAATTAAGTGGGTTGCCAAGTGAAGTACGGAGCGTTCCTCCATCCAGTCGGTAATAAGTCTTTTTCACTCCAGCAAGATTGTCTTTTGCTTCTAAAAATATTTTGGATTTAAGGGAAACTATATTTTCATCACCTAGTTTAACCCCTAGTACGGTACAATTGGTTTCTGGAGACTCCGTATCGACCCATACTTTTTTCTCTCTTACTTCTTCGGAGTTACCTACATTATCAACCGAAAAATATTTAATGGTGTATTCACCAGCACCTCTAAGTTGAATATCATCCGAGTAAACGGCAAATCTTTCTCCATTAACAGAATAGTGGACGTATTGCACACCTGAAACTCCATCTTTAGACGTAAGTTTCAATGTCAAACCAGGACCATAAATCTTTTTTCCTGCAGACATATACCATGGTGTTTCACTAAATGTTCCAGTAGTATAAGGAGCGACTCCATCTGCATAAACTTCAAACAATAATTCCTGTACAGGTGTTACCGTTTTCTTAGTGTTTTTATCAACAGCCCACTTAGAACGGATGTAGTTCAAACCTTCAGTGTCGAAGTAGAAGGGGTTGTCGTATTTTCCTGTAATTTGGCCTTTCAAGTTTTCACGTTCTCCATTTTCAGAATCGGAAATACTAATAAATACTGGAAGGTCTTTGTTCCAGTATAACTTACCTTGTGCATCTCTGTACTTGGTTTTACTATAGCTTGGGGGCGTTTGTGCTAAGGAAGCATTAATTATTACAATACCACAAATTAAAGTAGCAACTATTTTTTTCATGTTTAATTTAGTTTGAAGCCCAGTAATGATACATCATCGGTTTGACCTGTATTTCCTTTCCAGTCGTTAAATACTTTGTTGATCGTTTCTTTTTGCTCTTCCATTGGACGCTGGTACATATCCAATATCACATTTTTAAGTCGTTTTCTCAAGAATTTGCGCTCGTTCGAACTGTTGAATTGATCAATAACGCCATCTGTAAATAAGTATACGTAAGTTTCTTTATCCTTGAAGTCAAATGTTTGTACATCAAATTCTTTTTCTTGATGTTTGAAGCCAGCAATCCCTGTTCCTCCTACTCCGTGAGGAGAAGGTTTTATATATTCAATCTCGTCGTTTTGAATCATAATCATAGCGGATTGCGCACCACTATATTCAAATGTGTTCTCTTTTGTATCAATCTTCACTACGGATAAATCCATACCATCCATATTGTGAGTATGTTCTTGATTAAAAGCTTGTCTGATTCCTGCATCCAATGAATAAAGGATTTTGTCAGGACTATACACCTTGTCGTGCTTAATGATGTTGTTAAGCTGGTTGTTTCCAACCATGGTAATGAAACCACCAGGCACACCATGTCCAGTACAATCTGCCATAACAACAAAGATCAAATGATCAATTTTTGCATACCAATAGAAATCTCCACTTACCGTATCCAAAGGTCTATAGTAGACAAACGAATTAGGTAAGATATCAGTCATTGGTATATTACGATTCAACATTGACTCTTGAATGTATTTAGCATACTCAATGCTTTCGTTGATTGCGTAGTTCTTTTCTTCGATCAATTTGTAAGCATCATACAACATCGTGTTTTGCTCATTAATCTTGGTATTCTTATCAATAAGCTCTTTGTTAAGCTTATTTTTCTGTTTGAATAGAACAAAGAGGAATATAAGAAGACCCAGCACAAGCAAAAGTCCAAGACTTACCATCCAAATGATCATTTCCCGAATTTCCTTTTCCCTCTTCAGTTTGGAGTTTTCCAGATGTTCAATTTCGGCTTCTTGTTTTATAATTTGAAGACTCATCTCTTTTTTAGATAAAGTCTCAATTAATTCTCTTTGCTTCTCACTAATTACTTCAACATCATGTTGTGTACTTTCCAATTCTTCTTGAGTATCATGGAGTTCTTCTTCCTTTTTCACTAATTGAAGTTCCGAAATCTCTCTTTTCAACCGCTCGTTATCCAACTCAACTCTGGACTTCTTAATTTTTTTCTCCGTTACTAATTCATTGAACGTTTTGAAATAATCGTAATAATAAAGCGACTGTTTTGTATCGCCTGCCTTTTCGTATGTTTCAGATAACATACCATAGCAACTTCTCATTTGTTCTGGATCATTCATTTCGCGAGCAAGGTCCAATGCTTCCTTTAGGCCAACTATCGATTCATCGTATTTTTTGAGTTTATTATGAACCACCGACCTGTTAATTAGTGCTGAAATGATTCCGATTTTTTCATTAGTAACTCTTCTTGCTAAAAGAGTTTTTTCAAAGTATTCAAGAGAAACTTCATATTCAGCCATATCTGCGTTCAGCATGGCTAAATTGTTGTTCAACATGGCAATCCCATTCTGATTATCCAGCGATTGATTCAATTTAAGAGATTTAAGAAAATAACTTTCAGCTTCCTTAAAATGATTTTTTTCCCAATAAATCATGGCAATTAGATTTAGAAATCTACTTGCTTCTTTTTTATGATTTTGTTTTAGTTGTTCTTCGTAGTGACCGTTATATTCTTTAATCGTTGCTGAATCATTACGACTCAATGGATATTCTTCCAGAGCCATACCATTCAGTGATATGCAAAACAATACACAGACAATGAAAAAAGATTTGAAATTAAGTAGTCCCATAGTTAAGCGGACAAATATATTAAAATTTATTGCAAAAAATACATAATGTTTAAGCTGCTTTGGAAACAATTAAACGTCAAATGTAGTTTTCATTTTCTATTAGGTTTGAACTTTTTATAAAACGGTACGGTTGTGTGTTTAATTTTAATCAATAATGTCTTATGAATCCAGAAAGATTTTTCACATACCTCGAATATAACGAATACATAAACGAACTTTTTCAACAAGAAAAAACTACTGGTGATAATCACTCAGAGTCTATGTTGAACTATACAAAGTTGAATTTGCATCGTATAAAACGTTTGGATAAGACTTTAAAAATAGACGATGTGGTTAGGGATAAAATTGAAACAATTTCGGAACCTCATGAATGGTGGGTAATTACGGAAGCGTGGTGTGGCGATGCAGCTCAGAACGTTCCGGTTTTAAACAAAATGGCTGAGCTTAATGACAACATACGTTTGAAATTGATCTTAAGAGATGAAAATCTTGAAATAATGGATAAATATCTAACGAATGGAGGAAGATCCATCCCTAAACTGATCATTAAAGCAAGTGGTAAGTCGGAGAAGACTTGGGGACCTAGACCAGCAGATTTACAGAAATTAGTGGTAGCCAATAAAAATAATGCTAATCCAGTCCCATATTCAGAATTTTCGAAAACTGTTCAGCAATGGTATAACACAGACAAAGGGTTGTCGGTACAACAAGAAGTTTTGGAACTACTTGGTTTATAATACAGTGTTAAGCTTGATCTTTAGCATACCATTCCGCGTAGCCACTAGCTGTTTCTCTCAACGTTAGTTTTATTAATTTAAGATCTTCAGGGATGGCATTGGTTATACGGGAAGCAAAGTCCAGAAGCATATTTTCACAAGTAGGTTGATAAGAGGTAGTAACTAACTTAGGTGTATTGGCCGAAGAGGTAACTGCTAAATATGGTGAGTTTTCTTGAAGCATAAGTGCGTGATCAAGTTCATCTATGATTAGCTCATTAATAATGCTTTTAAGATCTTTAAAATCCATAACCATACCTGAGTCTGAGCTACTATCTTGCTTTGGAGCTCCTAACAAAGTTACTGAGAGCTTATACGAATGGCCATGAATGTTTTTACACTTTCCATTGTGGAAGTCAAGCGCATGAGCCATTTCAAAATCGAACTCCTTGGTGATGCGAATTTTACCTATCATTGTTTCTCATTAAGTGCGGTAAAAATATGAAGGATTCTTCATATGACATAAAGAATATTAGCGTTTAGGATTTTAAATAGATTATGAAAGAGTATTGTGGAACACTTACAGTTGGAGTTTTATACTTTTTTACATACATTTGTTTAAACAAATGTTTTAATTGGCTTTAATAAATTGATTATGGACAACAAAAATAATAGACGAGGTTTTTTAAGAAAACTTGCACTAGGAGTGTCGGGTGCAGTTTTGGGAACTAAATCAGTATTAGCCAATTCCGAAGGAGATTTGATAAAAGTGGATGTTAAGAACATTCAACCACTAGGTTTTCAGTGGGAAACAAGAGATCCATTTTTATTTTGCGTGCATCACGAAGATTTTTATCCAAAAGGAAATGAAGCTCTTGGACCGAATGCAAGTTTGTCTGGTCGTAGAATAGGGCAAGACTTTCTAGTGAAAGATGGTTGGAGAATGTATCATGGTAGTAAGGTGCCAGGATTCCCAGGTCATCCACATAGAGGATTTGAGACTGTTACGGTTGTTAGAAAAGGGATGGTAGATCATTCGGACTCCATGGGAGCTTCAGGTCGTTATGGCGATGGAGATGTACAATGGATGACGGCAGGTAAAGGTGTTCAACATGCCGAGATGTTTCCACTTTTGAATAAAGATCAGGATAATCCCTTAGAATTGTTTCAAATCTGGTTGAACCTTCCACGAAAAAATAAATTTGTAGAGCCACATTTCAAAATGCTCTGGAGAGAGACCATTCCGGTAATTAAGCAGAAAGATAAAAACGGTAAAATGGTCCATGTAGAGGTAATCGCTGGTGAATTAAACGGAAAAAACCCTCCAGCTCCTCCGCCAAATTCATGGGCAAACCCTTCCGAGCATGAGGTTGCAATTTGGAATATTGCTATGGAACATGGAGCAGAGTTTGAATTACCTTCTTGTGCGTCAGATGTGAATCGTACCATATACTTTTATGAAGGAGATGAACTATTAGTTAGTGGTAAAAAGTTGCCTCATTATCATTCTGCAGAAGTTGATGGAGGGGCAAGTATTAAAATTAAGACAACTAATTCAAAAGCGAACGTGCTTATCCTGCAAGGAAAACCAATTTCTGAACCGGTGGTACAGCATGGACCATTCGTAATGAATTCTAGACAAGAGATTCAGCAAGCCTTTAGAGATTATCAAACTACGCAATTTGGTGGGTGGCCATGGCCTGTAAATGATCCAACTCATGGTAATGAGAAAAAACGATTTGCCGCTCATGCAGATGGTCGAAGAGAAGAAAAATCTTAACTAATAGGCATACTTGGTGGTATGATTGTTGATTTTTCCAGTTAAATAACTTTATTTGTAGTTTAGTACTGGTTCGATTCAACTGAATGAAAGCATTAATTATTAATGAAACTTCTACTACACCTCAGGTGACCCTTGATATCAACGAGGGGACTTTTGAGTTTACTGGAAAATCGTACCCTGCAAATGCGGATGAATTCTATGAGCCTATCCTAAATTGGTTCGATCAATACGCACAAGCTCCTAACCCTGTTACCTCATTAAAAATTGATTTATCGTTTTTTAACACTACGACTGCTAAAATTATGGCTCAGGTGTTATTCATATTGGCCGATATTCCGATTGATGTTTCTGAAGTGAGTGTAAAGTGGGTTTATTTCAGAAAAGACATTGATTCTAAACGAATTGGTGAGGATATGCAGATGATAACTCATATTCCAATAAAGCTTGTGGCTCGCGAATAAAAAAACACGTTTAGATCATTGACCTAAACGTGCTTCATTATCGAATTAA
>JAHDFW010000175.1 GCA_020627945.1 Cytophagales bacterium | reverse complement strand
CCTCAATGCTCCTTCTTGATTTCGAATGGTTAAAACTCCGTATCCCTAATCATCAATCATAAAAATTCCATTGTACTCCAAAAGAAACATTCAGGGGTTTCATTGGGTAATAGGGAGTTTGGAAGTTCCAAGCGTGGATGTATTCTAACAGGTTTTCACCTCTGATAAACATGGTAACCGTTTTGATTCTGAAGTCAAAAAAGCCAGTTAGATACGGCGTTGCATAACTATTGAATTCGTCTTGATGGTAGAAAGAATGCAACACGGGCATATACCCATAAGCTTGATAGTCTGACCAAGTTCTTATTTCTGCTCCAACGTTGGTTTTAAGTGCTCCCTTGAAGAGCTTAAGAGCATAATAACTCTTTGCCATACCGTTGACATTTGGAAGGCCTAAAATTCGATTTCCAGTGAACGCATTGTATTGTAAACTAGTTTCAAAACCTAATTTTTTATACTTGAACTTATAATCTACACTTGGGGTCAAAACACTTATCGCACCACTTTCTTGTTGTACCTGAATTTGGTTATCAAAATAAATGTAGTTGTCAATAAGTCTGTAGCCCAAACTAAGTTTTAACTTGTCAGATTTTAGGGGTGTTAGATGCGCATTGAACCCAATAGAGTATACATTTCGAAGATTGCCTGTATTGTCCCAATTGTAATGATTGGACGTGAACCTCTCGTAGATATAAAAAGGCAGACTGTTATTAGAAAAACCAGTGGCCATAAAAAGTGGATGTTTAATACTGGCTTTGTATTGGAATGCTCCTGTACTACTTTGAATGAAATCTAGCTTGAATTTAGTACTATCGTTTAAGTCGAAACCTCCGCGTGCCTGTAATGCAATTTCCTGTTTAACATTGTTGGATTCAATATGATCTTCAAACCAATAGAATCGCTGATGAATTCCTGCTTTATACCAAATCTTGCCTAATGTCCCTTTTAACCCAAATTCGTTTCTTAAAGAAGTGTTAGACCATTTATGATACGTTCCTGCATAGATGTTTACCGTGGTTGGATAGAAAAGTAACTCGGTTGAACCAGAATCTAAATCCACTGAGTTGTCCGTGTATTTATGTTTTTTACGTCCTCCATTAAATTCATGATAAAGACCAATTCCCTTGTCTAACATGTATTCATGATAGAGAAAATAAGATCGGTCTTCGTATTTGGAAGAGGCATCTAATCGAGCGTTAATATTTCCCCAGTCAAACCATGATAGAATAAGTCCGGTAGGAGCGATGTCTATTCCACCTTGTTCAATAGAATTGTAATCTGTTGAATGATAATCGGCAAACAACTTATACTTTTTATTAGGTGCAAAATAGGAACCAAAAAGCCTTAATGAAGTACTGTTTATTAACGCGTCATCTCCTATTAAAGGAAATAATTGGTTTGATTTTAATCTTCTAAATTCAAATCCAAAGTTGGTTCCAGGATTAATATTTCTAGTATAAATCCCATCAAACAGAACGTCCCCAATTCCTCCCAACTGATATCTTAATTTAGCAAATGGAGAAAGTGTGGTGTAAAATTTTCTCTCTCCTTCCTGTCCTAAACCGTAGTTATCGTAATGGTCTTCAGATAATTCTTTAAAAACTCCATTTGTCTGACCAAGGTTATGCAAAGTTCGATAGGCACTTCCAAAAGAACCTAAGTCCTGATAAAAGTCACGAAACTCTAGTTTTGGGTCCGTTTGGTAAATGTTGTGAATTGAAGTGTCAATGTTCTTGAATTGATCATCATACGCTGTGGTTTCCCAAACTGTATGTGGTCCATATTTCCCAGCAAGTGTATCTTTAACAACTTGGGCAGACGCAATACTATTGAGTCCTATAAGGAAAGAAACAGCCCATGTTAGACGAGCAAATATGTGACTTCTCATTTTCACGGCACGAAATTAACGATTTGAGGTCGTTTTAGTTGTGATGAGATCAAAAATAATTTGGTCAAAACTTTGGCCAGACTGGTTAACTAAGAATTCGTGTTTAACTGGTAAGACGATTACTTCAATTGAAGCGTCTTCAAATATGTCCTTAAATTGAATCAATTTGGTAGCATCTTTCTCAGTTGTTACAACAGTAACTTTGCAGTTTCGGTCATTTTGAATTGCTACGCACTCATTAACTACCTTAGTAATGTCAAGTTTTGAATAATTGTGATGGTCTGCAAATGAATAGTTTTGCGCTTTAATATTATAAATATTCAAATGTCTGGAAATGGGTTTGGGGTTAACAATTCCAGTTAAAATTATCGCAGTGTCCACAGTGTGTAATGGAGTAATCTTCTTTTTATTCGCTAAAGAATGACAATCTCCATAACTCAATTCCGAAAAATATACGGGAGCATTGGTGTACTTGCCAATATTTGATTCGAATTCGTCTTTTTGAAGTTTTCTAGGACATTTACTTACCACAACGAGATCAGCTCTTGAAGCTCCATTTCTTGATTCTCTCAAATTCCCAGTAGGAAGAAACCAATCGTTGAAGAACGGGTTATGGTGTGGAGTTATCAGAATGTTGATGTCTGGTTTAACTTTTCTATGTTGATAAGCATCATCTAGTAGAACAATCTGAAGTTTTGGGAATTTGCTTATTAGTTTTTTGATACCTAAGGCACGCTTTTCACAAACCGCAATGGGAAGTTGATTCCCAAATTTATTGAAGAACTGCTGAGGTTCGTCACCAATTAAACTCACATTCGTGTCATTTGAAGCAAGTACAAATCCAGAACTCCTCCTTTTATATCCACGACTAAGAATAGCAATAGAATATTTATCAGATAAAAGCCTTACTAAATATTCAATCATCGGACTTTTTCCTGATCCTCCAACAGATAAATTACCAACGTTAATAATTATGATACCTGAGAAACTTTCAAAGTGAAAAACTCCAAGATCATATAACTTGTTACGGATATAACTTACACTCCACCATATGAAGGAAATAGGGAATAGTATTTTTCTTATTAAGTTAATCAAGCTTCAAAGTCGAGATTCCCCAAACTTAACGGAATATTTTATAAAATCTTTTCCCATCGCTCAAAATCACATTCAATTTTCATAATAGGAACTAATTGTGGATGATGGTCTTCAAATTTCCCGAATCCTATTTTTTCATAACCCAACTTACTATACCACTTCTTTAAAACTTCTTTGTCAGGATATACGTAAGAACGAGGAATCAATAAATCCAATCCCATTTTGACTCCTTTTTGCTTTTGAATTTGATTCTCTGCAGCTTCAACTAAAATGTTACCAAGTCCCAAACCTCTATGCGCGAAATCTACACAGAGCATTGAAAAAGTCCCAATGTGAGAATTAGGGTCGAAGTCAACTTTTACGCAGCCTGCTAATTGATTATTATTAGAAGCTAAGATTAATAAGTTTCTATTGCTTAGCTCTTCTGTTAATTCTTTAATGCTAATTCTTTCATAGCCCTCTTTCCAAAAATCACGTTCAGAATTTAGATAAGATTGGTTGATGATTTCGTGCAGTGAGTTTAATTGGTCTTGAGGTAACTCATTAGGTTGAGATACTTTATACTCTTGATTAGACTTCTGATTCTTGCTCATTATAATCGAATCTTTCTACACTGATCATTCCGTCTATGTTGGACATATTTTCAATCAAGGTGTGCAAGTGTTTGGTGTCATTTACAAAAAGTAAAATTTTACCATGGAACATTCCATCTTCTGCAGATACTGTGATGGTACGCATATTTACCTTATGGTTGTTTGATATAACCTCCGTAACGTCACTGATTAGTCCTACACGATCTGCACCAGTAAGTTGAACACCAGCTAAGAAAGCTAACTCCTGTTGCTTGGTCCATTTGGCCTTTACGATTCGATATCCATAGTTGGACATTAGTTTTAGCGCATTAGGACAATTCGTTCGGTGAATCTTGATACCATCGCTTACTGTTACAAATCCAAATACATCATCTCCTTCAATCGGATTACAACATACCGCTAAAGTATAGTCAATATGCTCCATGTCTTCCCCGATAAGCAGCATGTCTGTATCCGTGTCACGAATCTTTTTAACTTCAGTTTTGAACGAACTTGCATCTGAAATTTGACCCATTTCAGCCTTTTTGGAAGCAGACTTAGCTTTGAAAGCCTCTTTGATCTGTTTAGGTTCAATGAGTCCTTTTCCAATTTTATAATGCAGTTCAAAAGAGTTGTTTACATTGTAATATCGGAATAATGGAATTAGGTTTTCCTCCGTATGATCTAATTTAAGCTGTCGTAATTTTCGAACCAGAATCTCTTTTCCTTCGGAAGCAATAGTCTTCTCTGCTTCTTTTAGCGCAACTTTAATTTTGTGTTTAGCTCTGGATGTTTTAACAAAACGCAGCCAATCTCTTGAAGGTTTTTGTTTATCCGAAGAAAGAATCTCAACTTGATCTCCACTTTTAAGTTCATAACTTAATGGATGAAGTTTACCATTTACTTTTGCTCCCAGACAGTTTAACCCTAATTGAGTATGAATCGAGAATGCAAAATCCAAACTTGTAGATCCTCTCGGAAATACTTTTAATTCACCATTTGGAGTAAAAATGAATACCTCTTCCTCAAAAAGATTGTTACGAAACTCATCCATGAAGTCAAGAGCACTTAGGTCCTTGTTTTCTAGCGATTTTCTTACTTCGTCAAGCCATTCCTGAATTCTGTCTGAATTTTTAGTAACACCTACATCCTTATATTTCCAATGTGCCGCAAACCCTCGTTCAGCAATATCATCCATTCGTTGTGTTCGAATCTGCACTTCAACCCATTGACCAGTTTTACTCATTACCGTGGTGTGCAATGATTCGTAACCATTGGCTTTTGCAGTACTTACCCAATCTCGAAGTCTTTTAGGATTCGGTTGATAATGATCCGTTACAGCAGAATAAGTTTTCCAGCAGGCAGCTTTTTCATCTTCCATAGGAATATCCAAAATAATTCGAATGGCAAACAAATCATAAACCTGTTCAAAAGGGATCTCCTGTTTGCGCATTTTTTGGGCAATGGAGTAAATAGATTTGGTTCTGGCTTTTATCGAAAACTTAAGCCCCATGTTACTCAAATCCTTTTTGATTGGCGAGCTGAAGATGCGAATAAATCGTTCTCTTACATCTTTCGATTTGGCAAGTTTACTTGTAATGGAGTCATAAATTTCATTATCCGAATACTTAAGATATAAATCTTCTAATTCTGATTTTAGAGCATATAAACCAAGTCTATGGGCAAGTGGAGCGTACAAGTACATGGTCTCAGAGGCTGTTCGTAACTGCTTGTGTCTCGGCATACTCTCCATGGTACGCATGTTGTGCAACCTGTCTGCAAGTTTGATTAGTATTACCCGAACGTCATCCGATAGCGTAAGCAGCATTTTACGGAAGTTTTCAGCTTGTTCAGTTGTTCCAAACTCAAAAACTCCTTTAATTTTTGTAAGTCCCTCAATGATCTGAGCAACTTTTTCTCCAAACTCACGCTCTATGTCTTCAACTTCCCACTCAGTATCTTCAACAACGTCATGCAAAAGAGCACAAACAATAGAAGTAGTTCCAAGACCAATTTCATTTACTACGATAAGGGCAACTTCAAGCGGATGTGTTATATAAGGTTCCCCTGATTTACGCTTCATGCCTTCGTGAGCCTCATGAGCTACTTCGAACGCTTTTTTGATAACCTTAGTATCACCGTCTTTTAGGAAAGGTTTTGAATTTCTAAGCAGTTGCTTATAAAGTCTTAATACAGTTTTATCGTATTCTTTTGCAGCCATTTTCCAGCTTCGACTAAGTTTATTAATGTATAACGGAAAAGTGTTGTTACTTGTTCCGAACTAATCAATTATTTATGCCTCTCCTCTTCGACACTTAATTGTAATCTTTTTTTAAAGATACGAACAGAATTATGATTTTTCAAAATCAGTGATGCAATCTCTCCACTTATCATTCCACTCCACACTATTCCCATTCTGATCAACGCTAACTAAAATGGCTTTGGCTCTGGAACAAATATTTTTATCATTCGAAATAATAAAACAATCTATATCCATGCTCTTGGTTCCAATTCGTCCACATTTGGTGTGAATTTTTACTTCATCAGTAATAACTATGGGGAATAAATAATCGATGTCGATATGAGCAACGACTACGTCGAATTGTAGACTTGCTTTGTCAAAGTTCAAAACTTGTTCAAAATAATCTATTCGAGCCTCTTCCAAATAGCTTAAGTAACTGGCATTGTTCAGGTGACGTAAGGTATCTAAATCGGCATATCTTACTTTCATTTCTGTGACTACCTTGAAGTCAGATTTGATTTGCTCTAAATTCATAGGATTAGCTCTGAAAAAATAGTGTTAAGAAGTAGATCGTAAACCCACCTAAATATAGAATTCCTGCATAACTTAAAAGGATCATCCATTTTGGAGGTTGAGCTTCCTCCGGTACATCTTTGCTTTTAATTACTACAAAGTTGATTACGGCAATAACAGGAGCAATTACAAACGACATTATGGTAGCTAAATCAACCAATTGCTTTAAGTTGCTCAGGAAATTACTGATTACTACAAATGAACCCAAGCTAAGAACTATCATCCAGATAAGATAGGAGTATTTTGATGTGCCAGAATCTTCATCTTGATTAAATAATAACATGGTTGTACTTTTCATGGCACGGCCATAGCCATCCATTACGGCTAAAGTAGTACTAAACATTACCGAAAATGCACTTATCGTAATTATCGGATAACTCCAATCACCAAGACTTTTGGTAAATAGTTCAACCACTTGAGCGGCGAACACAGGAGCCTTGTTGGAAAACTCCATGCCGGTTCCATACATTAGAAGTGCTCCAAGAGTAAGAAAGCAAATTGCCAGTACTGCAGATAGAATATAACCAAAATTAAAATCGAATAATGTTTCTTTAAGTGTAGGTTTATCTCCATCACCCTTCATTTGCTCTTCTGTCCATAAACTATTCCAAGTCGAAAGATCTACCGCGGTAGGCATCCAGCCCATAAGTGCGATTAGAAATAGTTGGCTTTTTGGAGCCCAAACATCTTTTGGCGTAAAATCAATAGAGTGTTGGACAGGTCCATGAATCAATGTCATTACGAAAGCTGCTACCGTTGAAATTAGTAACACAATCCCAACTACTTTTAACAAT
This sequence comes from Cytophagales bacterium, assembly GCA_020627945.1. Classification (GTDB taxonomy): domain Bacteria; phylum Bacteroidota; class Bacteroidia; order Cytophagales; family JAHDFW01; genus JAHDFW01. Next base: position 2,333 of record JAHDFW010000175.1, on the reverse strand, counting down.
TGGCTAAGTACATTGAAATTTCCAATTAACAATAATCCAGCACATGCTACTAGAAGCCCTAAAGAAATCCAATGTGTTGATTCAGATATTCCAAAAAGGTTGCCGAACAATCCTGCTGTAACAAAAGTAACTGCCGCAGTTACAATGAACATTGAGATAAAACTAAGCCCATAGTAAACTCCTAAGGTCCACTTTCCGATTTTTAAATACCCATGCAGGATGCTTTTTTTAGTGACATTGGCATAACGAGAACCATATTCAAAAAATGGGTACTTAAGCAAGTTTGCGATAATAATGGCCCAAAGAAAACTAAAGCCAAAATCCGCACCTGCTCTAGTGCTTTGCACCAAATGAGAAACACCAATTGCGGTACTGGCAAAAAGGATTCCTGGTCCCAATGCTTGTAATTTTCTTTTCCAACTCATGCTTCATTCATGTCTTTAGTCCACTGTTTCAAGTATAGGAATAATCTTCCATAACCTAAGAATTACTAGAAAAAAAATAATATTTGTATTAGTGACCCAACCATTTAATAAAGGCTCTCGTGAGAGTGTGAGAGTTAAACAAAAATAAACTTATGAAACGAACATTTAACAAAATAGCCCTCAGCCTAGTGTTCCTGACGATTATGAGCTACGCAAAAGCTCAAATCATTTATACTGGAAACACACCGGCTGACACCTGTCTTGGTTATGCAGAACTAGACAGTAATTCCACCTTTGGACTTTTTAATTGGTCTTGGGCGGATAACAATGGTATCTTTGATACAACTTCAACTGGCATCTATAACTTATGTTATGGATTGTATTATTTCAACTACACAGATTCAACAGGATCTTATACAGATACTGTATTTATAGATTCTGTAGCTTCTAATCCATGTAATAGTTTCTCCATTAATGCTTATCAAACCGTTATGGCAGATGCAGGAATGTGTAACGGATCGGCATATGTTCATGCTGTAGGAGGAAGTGCTTCTTTTTCTTATAGTTGGACAGGTGGAAGTTCTTCTGCTAGTGCAACTGGTCTATGTGGAAATCAATCTTATGCTGTCGTTGTTACAGACAATGTTCATGGATGTACTGATAGTACTTTTGTATTTATAGAAGAAGACTCAGCTAGTAATCCTTGTGATAGCTTCTTTATTAATGCGATTGAAACCAATCCAGATGCCGGATCTTGTACAGGTTCTGCTCAAGCAGGTACTATTGGAGGAAGTGGAGCTTATTTTTACTATTGGTCATCAGGAGGTTTTGGAAATACAGAAACTAATTTGTGTGGAGGTACTCACTCTGTTACAGTTCAGGATACGGTATATGGATGTACTGATTCTACAGTAGTATTTATTAGTACTGATACAAGTGGAAATAGTAATCCTTGTGATAGTTTCTTTGTTAGTGCGCAAACAACTGCAAATGCAGATGAAGGTATGTGTAATGGTTCAGCTCAGGCATTTGTGTCTGGTGGAACAATGTCATACTCTTATTATTGGTCCACCGGTGCTAATACAGCAGTGGTTACTGGACTTTGTGGAAATCAATCATACAACGTTGCAGTATTTGATAATGGAGGATGTGGAGATACAGTAACTGTATTTGTTGCTGAAATTCCAGATTCTAATAACAATAATAATATGTGTGATAGTTTCTTCGTGAATACGTCAACTACTGATGCTAATGAAGGTGTATGTAATGGTACTGCACAGGCAAATGTAATTGGAGGTAGTGGAGCTTATTTCTATAACTGGTCGAACGGAGGAATGGGAAGTAGCATTTCTGGATTATGTGGTAACTCATACCATACTGTTACAGTTCAGGATACAGCTTATGGATGTACATATACAGATAGTGTTTATGTAGGTGAGATCATGGATTCAACTGGTAACCCATGTGATAATTTCGGAATTCAAGCATATGCAACTGGAATAGATAATGGTAACTGTGATGGTTCTGCTTATGTTTCTGTATACGGAGGAAGTGGTAATTACGATGTATGGTGGTCAAATAATGATGCTTCATTCTCGGCAACAGGTCTTTGTGGTGGTCAATCTTACGATGTGATCGTTTACGATCTTGACAACGGATGTGCAGATACTGCATTTGTTTACATTGAAGAAACTGTTGATTCGAACTTCTCTACTTTAACAGCTAGTTTAGGTACAGTAACAGATGCAACTGATGGTAACTGCGATGGTACCGCTGAAGTGATTGCTACAGGAGGTACAACGCCTTATACATATTTCCTTGACGGAGATAGCACTATGATGGGACCAAACTATACTGGTCTTTGCCCAGGTTATTACAATGTACAAGTGGTAGATGCTGCTGGAGATG
>JAHDFW010000174.1 GCA_020627945.1 Cytophagales bacterium | reverse complement strand
GGCTGCAAAGAAGCTGACATGGCAAATTTAGCGGCAGAAACCAAAGAGTTAGGTTTTGAATTGGAGCAAGTCCAAGATTTTACTCCAACTCCAATGACAGTTGCAACCGTTATTTATTATGCTGGAATTCACCCGTATACTTTGCAACCGTATTATACAGCTAAATCTAAAGACCAAAAACGGAACCAACATCGGTTTTTCTTTTGGTATAAAAAAGAGAATCGAGAATGGATTCGTAAACAGCTTAGTAAAGTTGGAAAGCGTGATTTAGCAGAGAAGTTGTTGGGTGGTACAAAGCCCAATAACCCCTCCGTATTTAATAAAAAAGGTGCAAAAAATAAACCTTTTACCTCCAAGAAGAATGGGCCCAAAACTTTCAAAAATAAAGGCCGCAAAAAGGGAAGGAAATAATCTTTTCTTGGAGTCCACAATTACGTGGATAGAAAAATGATGTAAAAGTTTTTTCAGTTCTCTAAAATACCCTAATTTTATGATTGATTGATTGGAGCGAGACCGCTCTAGCTTAATATTGAGTTATAGACAATACTGGTACAAACAAAGCTTAACATGAAACATTTTTACAAAGCGATTATCTTAACACTTGCCGTAGCGTTCTTCGGTACTGCTTCTGGACAAAACTATCATCCAGGAGATACGATGGTGTTATATAACATTAAGATGAATAACTTCACTAGCGTTAGCGGTGGTGATAGTACGGAGTTGAACTGGGATGATCCAGATCCAGGTAATTGGTTGGGAGTTGAATGGAATAATTCAAATCCTAAACGAGTTATTGGGTTAAACTTGTCAAATACAGGGGCGAATGATGGACCTAATACAAGCCAGTGGAGAGATGATCACATAGATATGGATTATAACAGGTTCTATATGGACCCTGTGGGAGTACCTACCGATCTTACGGGGAGCATTAACTTCCAAGGTTTATCTGAGGTTGAGTACATTATGTTAAAAAGAAATGATAATGTTACTAGAGCATATGTTTATGGTTTAAATAAATTACGTAATATTAATATAACTGAAACTAATATTGATTGGTTTTATGTTGATAACTTACAATCGTTGATTGAAGCAAGAGCTAATAAATGTGACAGGTTGAGTTGGTTTTACGCTCGTAATTGTCCGAATCTTGAATTTATCTCGGCCAAGTATACAGATAATAGAATTAGAGGTATTTATGTTACTAATGATCCTAAATTGGAGAAAATTAATGTAAATGAAGGTAATGTGAGTAATCTGGATTTGAGTGGTGCAGTAAATTTGGTTAGATTGAACGTTAAAGAAAATAACCTAAGTGATGATAACTTGTTGAATTTGGATGATTGTGAAAACCTTAGATCTCTTTGCTTGTCGGATAATAATTTTACTGAGTTTACAATTCCTAACACGAATCCAGGAATGTATCGTTTTGGATTTAGAACTAATGGAGCATTTGCTGTTAATAACACCAAACATCAAACTTCTTTGTGGAAGCTTGGTATAGAAGAGAATCAAATTTCTGGTTTTGTAGATTGTCAGGGAAACACATCTTTGGAGCGTTTTGATTTTAAGGAAAATTTAATTTCTAGAGTTAATGTAGTTGGATTAGGTTCCTTGCTCCAAATAGATGGTAGAGACAATATGCTTTCAGAACTTAATTTGTCGGGAGTAGACATGCTTGAGTCAATATATGTTCAGAATAATAGACTTAGGGATATAAAAGGTATTAATGAGATCCCAAGCCTAAACCGATTAAGAGTAGATAATAATAAGTTGCCAATTACTCTTACTGCTCAAATAGCTAATAATCCTTATATGGGATCACCTACAACTTGGGGGTATAACTTTACTAATCAATTGTCTTATTTCCCAATCGACCTTGTTGCTGGTGATTCTGTGGATTACAGTGCTGAAGATACAGTTGACGTTTTTGGAACGGATGAGGCTACGACGTTTATGCTGTTTGAGAGCAATGGTACAGGAGTAGATACCAACATGACTGGTATTTTCCATTTTACTATTGCTGACACTGGTAAGTGTTTCTATATCGAAATGACCTGTGCTGGAGGTGAGGTTACAACAGAAAATATTTGTGTAGTGGCTGGACCAATTATCAAGGTTACAATCGACAACAATGATTTTGGAATGGTACAAGTAGGAGAGTCAGGTACGGCTACTGTTAAAGTGCAAAACTTAGGTTCTTCTGATTTGACGGTTTCTAATATCAATACTTATCCAGATTTTGCTATTGATGCTACTACAGGGACAATTTCTGCAGGAGGATCTAAAGATTATGTATTGACATTCTCTCCAACACAAGCAAAAGCTTATACTGCGTATGTAGAAGTAAATAGCAACTCAGTTGCTCAAGCTACTGAAGCAAACGAAGTGAAAGTATTTGGAGTTGGGGTGATGTTAGCAGGAGTGGATCCAGCTCAAGAGAAACTTGTTAAGTTTTATCCAAACCCAACTACTAATTTACTTTACGTGAAAGATTTAACTGGTGAATTCAATAGCTTCCAAGTTTACAATGCTCAAGGAACTTTGATTAAAGTGTTTGATGCTTCACCAGCTGCTGATACTTCAATTGATTTTACTGAATTTGATGCTGGTGTTTACTTCATTAAGTCTGTAGATGGTAAAATTAACCAACGCGTAATCAAGCAATAGACAAAAAAATAAAATAACAGGTTTATCCTGATATGAATCCCCGTTCTTATGGACGGGGATTTTTTTATGCAATTATATTTGGTAGCTAGTTGCTAGGGTAGGGATTAGGCGGTATTTCTGGAGATACGTATTTTGTCACCTCTTAGCGTTGTTTTTACAAGCCTTATTAAACTAGTAGGTTAATGCTTGGAAGTCGAACTTACGTTTAAACCGAACTCTCATGTTAAATAGAAACTTTAAAACAATCAGAACCTGGAGAGAGAGTTGGGTGAAAGTTCAAAATCTTATGGAAGCTTCATTTCGGGAACTTCTACTAAGTAGAAAATTTTCGTATCCTCATTATAAATTCCGTAAATCAGATTAATGGTGGAATCTGGGTAGATTTCTGTTTTAAATGCGGTTCTTAACTTTATAAAATTCTTCTTTAACTTTATCCATATTTTAGGTTTACAAACAGCCTCTGTACGAGCTATTCTATACATTGTATACGTTGGATTTGGAGCACTAATGTCAGGCATTATTGTCATGTTAGAACGGTTAAATACTCCTTGCGCAAACTTTGATTTGCTTCTTTCCGATTGAGTATAATTTAAAAAGATTTCAGAACCATTTATTCTTGTTGGAACATTTAATAATGAGTCAATGAAATCTTGAGTGAAAAGATTCGAAGCGCTCCCGGAGCCACTTCCACCGCCAGAACCATTTCCACCACCAGAGCCGCTTCCACCACCAGAGCCGTTACCGCCGCCAGAACCATTTCCACCGCCAGAGCCGTTACCACCACCAGAGCCGTTTCCACCGCCAGAGCCACTCCCACCACCAGAACCATCTCCATCACCGGAGCCATTCCCGCTGGATTCATAATCTCTTTTTTTCTTATCTTTAAAAAGGTGCTTGTTTCCTCTTAATGGGTTTTGATCAGGCTTTTCACTCCCAAAACATACTGATACCTGATTATTTTCAAGCCGATTGATCAGAATACCTGTATGCATCTTAGGCTCTGTTAGAGTTCGAATTAGTGCGCTAGATCTTAATACCTCAATTCTTTCGCTTTGTTGATGAGCAGGAATATTAAGTAAATTGTCGTAGTTTTTAAACTTAATTGGGCTAGCCTTACCCTGCGTAATGGTAGAGATTAATTCTGGTATTCTTCCGTTCAGATTATACGAGTTAACTTCCATTAGATAAGGTGTTACATAAAGCTGTATCAATAGGTTTTCGCTAATAACCGAGGTCAATTTAGGGATATTCTTGTTTTCTTTCCCTTGGTTTAATCCAGCATATTTTGGGGTTAGACTTTGACTTTTCCATTTTCCATTCTCTAAATTCAACTCAAGAAATAGAGTCTTGTCTTCGGAGTCAAATGTAAATCGCACAATTTTGTCTTGAATGTACATTTTGTTGTAGGCACCTGCTTTACGAAACGTATTGTCAGGCCTATCCTGATAATTGACCAGTTTTAATGATCTTCGTTTGTGAGAGTTGCCAGTTATTTTTTTCCAGAGAGGTTCCTTGTCTTCGGTCCATTCTGGTTGAGTAGATAAATCTACGTTCCAAGTTGTAACTAGTTTCTTATCAAAAACACTTTTTACATTTATAATTGGAGCTGCTTTGGAAACCGATATTACTTTAAGTTCATTATTATTTATGAACGATCCAACGTACTCTTCACCAGCACCTAACTTATATTTTTCTACCTTCTGAATTCTTCCAGTTTTTTTGAAATAAGTTGCACACATTATTTCATTACCATCTTCAGAACTAAAATAAAGATTGATCGAGTCTTTTGTTAAACTGTGATTTAGTAAATATTTATAGGATTTTGTTGTAGTCTCAGAAGTTCTGGAGTATGTTTTAATTAACTTGTTGTTGAGTATAGTGACATTTATTTTTTGGTCGCTTACAAAGAATAAATAGTGTTTTTTTTCATTTTTATCTTCAATTGGGTAGCAGTAGGATTCTACTGAGGGGTTATATTCTGCATCAATGAAGTTAAACATACTGATGGTGTCAACTTTAATGTTTGGAATAACGTTGCGTTGTTGCCCGTATGAACCTAGAATCAATAAATTGAAAATTGCGAAAAGTGCTGATGTTAGAATTTTTGAACTTCTCATTAAGTTACTTTTTTCTATTGCGTCCATTACCCATTTTATGTTTTATACCAAGCCACAGAATATTAGAATACCTGAAATTACCTGGTGTAGAAGTAGTACCAAACTCAGCCGTATAAGTCAATGCAACTGATAAATTGCGATTAAATTCAAATACGGGGCCGAGTAGTAACCTGTTTTGGTTAAATATATTATGTGTGTTCTCAACAATTTCCTTGCCACCATTGATGAAGATTTCATTCGCTAAATTAAATGAAAGCTTAGAAGTTTGATCTTGATTTAAAATAGTAGATAGAGGAATGTTAATCAAAAAACGATAACGATATCTCATATTGCTTCGAGAATCAGTGCTTCCAAGTGTTTGGAAGGATCGGTGTTCTACCCTAAATCTGTGTTGTAGTTTGAATTTGGAATATTTATCATTGATGATTAATCCAATGTAGGGGCGCAATTCTATGCTATTTAAACTTCCTTCTCTATAAAATCCAAGGTGAGCGAAACCAGCTGTGAACTGCATGTGATATTGTGCTAACTTATAACTAATTCCAACTCGAGCAATGTATTGAGAAGCTTTGGAAAAATTATGACTAACCCGATATCCTGCATCACCTTTGAATATCAAATTCTTATTAAGTTTGGTTGTGTTGTAGTACTGAATCCATTGTTGATTTTTGTAACTAACATTACGTTGGGCATGAGCCAACATACAAGACCAAAGCAATGCTGTAAGCGTTATTACTACTATTTTCGAATCAAAATTAATGTTCATGGGTTTGTTAAGCCTCTTGATTATTATTTTCAGAACTAAAATAACAACCAATTCTTTTTAATACCTGTATTTCTCAATTTCTGTTTTGAATTGACCAACATTTATTTTGCTTTTGCATTCATGGTTTTTTAACCACAGCACGTCTGAGCAAAGAGCAAAAATGTCATGTACGTCATGAGAAACCAATAAAATGGTCATCTTAAGTTCTTCGTTCAATGAGCGAATCAATTTGTAAAGTTTGTGTTTAATTTCTAAGTCCAAGGCCGAAAATGGTTCGTCCAGAAGAAGTAACTCCGATTTCATAGCCAATGCACGTGCTAATGCAATTCTTTGCTTCTGACCACCTGATAATTTCTTCGGTAAAGTTTTACTAAATTTCTCCATACCCACTTGCTCGAGAATTTCATGGATGTTGACCTTTTTTCGTTCCTCTTTATCCAATGGGAATAGCACGTTTTGCTCAACGGTAAAGTGAGGAAATAAGCTGTCCTCTTGGAGTAAGTAACCTATTTTTCTTTTTTGCGGTTTTACAAACGTACCAGATTCTTTATTAAACCAAACTTGATCTTTGAAAGAAACATGTCCACGATCTGGTTCAATTAAACCACATATTGAATTAAAGATGGTAGACTTACCTTCACCAGAATTACCAAAGATCCCAACAATTTTACCCGAATCGATTTCACTCGTAATGCTTAGCGTACTTTTTCCGCTAGAGGTGTTGATATTTTTTTCAAATTCTAACTTTAGCATTACAACAAAACGTTTAGTCTCTTTTATGATTAATGAAATTAACGGAAGCGATTATTAATATTGAAATCCCCAATAAAATTAATGAGTAAACATGAGCTGCTTGATAATTTAAAGCTTCCAAATCACTATAGATAGCAAGAGAAGCAACCTTGGTTTCACCAGGGATATTGCCACCTATCATTAAAATTACACCAAATTCTCCCATGGTATGAGCAAAAGTCAAGATCAAACCAGTGATTAAAGCATACTTTATGTTAGGTATAATTACGTGTAACAACGTTTGAAACTTGGTTTTGCCTAATGTATAAGAGATGTCCCAAAATCGCTTAGGAGTATTTTCAAAAGACTTCTGAATAGGTTGTACCATAAATGGAAAACTATAGATCACTGAAGCAAAGAGAATCCCACTAAACGTAAACGGTAGTTTGATTCCCAAATCTTGTAGAAACGAACCAAAACCGTTTTCAGGTGAAAACATGATGAGTAAATAAAATCCGATAACCGAAGGTGGTAAGATGATGGGCAAGCTTATCAAACTTTCCACAAATATCTTAAGCTTAGACTTCCATTCACTCAGTAAAAAAGCAACCGGAACCCCCAAGATTAAAAGTATTAGAGAGGTCCAAAAGGCTAATTTTAGCGATAGATAAATGGGAGTTAAATCAGGCATTTTTTACAGTTCATAGCCATACTTTTTCAAAATTTGCACGCCTTCCTTCGAAAGGATGAATTGTACTAACTTTGTTTTAGTTTCTGATTTTCCGTTGTTATTAAGCTCTACAACTCCTTGAGGGACCCAATAACGTTTTCCTAAAGTTACGAATTGCCCTTTGCCAACCACTTTTGGAGACACTAAAATTGATTTTGATGTTATTCCAATTTGCGCTACTTGGTTAATTACATATTCATTAACTTGAGAAATACTTTCCCCAAATACTAACTTCTCATTAATTATTTCATCAATGGACTTGTGTTTGAAAAAGTTAATTGCCATTTCTCCATAAGGCGCATTTTTTGGCTCGGCTATAGCTATTTTTTCAATGTTGGTTTGCAATAAGCAAGTGCCGTTGGTATCCAGTGGAATTGAATTATCCATAGTCCACAAGGCAGGTACACCGTAACCAAACACCGCTACAGGAGGGACAGCTTTTTGTTTCTCAACCAAAACATTTGGGTATTTCATATTGGCTGAAAAGAATATGTCATAAGGTGCTCCGTTAATAATTTGAGTGGTCAATTTTCCAGAAGACCCAATGATTACATTAACCTTAACATCATGTTTAGATTCAAATACTTTGGCAATTTCACGCACCGCAAATTGTGTACTTGCTGCAGCAGCAATGGTTAATTGCTTTGGTTCCGCTGACTCACTATTTGAATTTGCACTCTCAGTTTTGCCCGAGCTGCCACAACTTACCGCGCTTGAAAAAAGCAATATGTAGAAAAATATACGAGCGGTTTTATATAAAGCCGGTCTTCGCATAAACTATCCGTTATATCTATGATTGTGAATAATAGTACCTACATGTTCACCATTAATGGATTTTTCGATCAGTTCTGGGTTGTTTCCATTCACAATTTGAAAATGGTTACAAGTCTTACTGCTTTTAAGAATATCGATTACTACACGGTTAAATGGTAATGTTTGTAAGTTCATTTTTTCTAAATCTTCAACATCAATTTTATCAATGAATTTTGCATCATCAAATTGATGTGGATCTTTATCATAAAGACCATCTACGTCTTTAACTAACGTAACAGATTTGAAACCGAACGTTTCCGCCAAAATAACTGCTCCTGCGTCAGTTCTGTGCGAAGGGATATTACCTTTTGCAGAAGGATGTTCCCAGATTGAATATGGAGGCATTCCTGCATAAATTACGCCAGGTGCAGCCTTTAAGAAAAGAGGCAATAAATGTCCAATTGATTCAGGTGGAATTGCAATTACACCTTCAGGTGCTAATAATGTACCTAAAATATGTGCGTTACCTAATGCATCTTCTCCTGCTAATTGTGCTAATACTCCAGTACTTAGTCCTAAATCCAGTCCAACTGAGAATAAGTGCTTACTTCTTGCACCTCCTCCAGTACTAATCACAAGAGTTTCTTTCTTTAGAATCTCTCTCATTTTATCAACTATTGGATAAGTAACATCTTTTCCTTTGTCGATAAATGAACTTGCACCAATTTTTACAATGTGTACATGTGGTAGCATTTTGAAAGTCTCTGTTTGCCCAGTTTGCGACATTAGGTCTTTGTCAAGAAGACTTTCACGCATGTACATTGAATTTATATGATTATCGTGTTTCATGATTTTTCTCCTTTAAATTAAGCTGTAATAATAGTTCCAACGTGCTCACCGTTCAGTGCGCGGGTAAGATTACCTTTCACCATACCGTTTATGATCTGGATTTTTCTTCCATTTTTCGCGTTTTGCATCATTTCTATTACAGCGCGCTCCACAACAACATCCTGAAGATCTCTTTCGATTAGCTCTTCAGCTGTGATTTCAGGAATAAACTTGGCATTTTTGTCCTTTTTAGGATCGTTGGTGTACAATCCATTTTCGTCTTTTACGTAGATCATGCTTTTGGTAGCATAAACTTCACTAATTAAATAGCAACCTGTATCTGTACGATATGGAGGGATTACACCTACTTCGGGACTTCTTTGCCAGTATGTATACGGAGGCATCCCAAAGAAGATTGCTGCATTACGCTCTGCCAAGTAAAGAGGTAGCTGAGAAAATCCACCTGGTTCGATGTAGGGAATACCATGATCAGCCAGTAGATAATGGATCATTTTTGCGTTTTGGATACTTACAAATGTCCCTAGTAACCCAAGTACACCCGTAGGCATTCCTTGATCTACTCCAACGCTGTAAGCATGACGAGCTCGCGTTCCTGCTCCTGTGCCAATAATCATTTTATGATGAGGTAGGTTCTCCTTGATTTCCTCTATTAATGGGAAAACAGCTTTTCTACCACGATCAATAAAACTTTGGCCGCCAATTTTAATCACATTCGCATCCGGTAGTATTCTTTTCGGATTCGAAAAATTAGTCTGTTCCAAAACACTTGGATCTTCAAGGTTTTTTGTGAGAAGTAGCCTAGTTAGTTCCTCTATTTGCATATGATTGCCTGAATGTTATTATGAATAAATGAGTAGAAGGTCACTGTACCGCAATGACAATCGACGTAATTAACC
>JAHDFW010000173.1 GCA_020627945.1 Cytophagales bacterium | reverse complement strand
TATTGGAAAAACTTCTCCAATACTTCTAAATACACATCTGAAAAATGCGTATAACACCAAGCTCTTAACTCGGCTAATTCTTCTGGAACTAATGATCTAGCCGACTTGACTAGTTCTTTTTCGAACAATGATTTGCTGAAACTTACTTTCGTAAGAATCTCCTTTACATAATCCAACATAACCTTCTACTACGTTTCCCTGTGTTTGTTAAGTTTTATCTAGTCTATAACGACCAAGAATAAAAATAGTTACATTTTTTCTATAAAACAATTAATTTTGCTACTTATCTAAGGGTTTTTAAAGTGAGAATACTTATAAAAAATATAACTTTTTTAATACTTTGTTTTGTAACTGCTTCAATTGCAGGACAAGATGTGTCAATTCAATTGGGACCAGCCAATATTGGACAGAATCAGTATTTCACTATTAAGGCTATTGTGAAAAATAAAAAGCCTCAAAATGTAAGTAATTTCCCAAATATTCCGGGTTTTGAAAAAGCTGGTGTCTCTTCTGGTAGTTCGATGCAAATTATTAATGGTCGAATGAATCAACAGTTTAGTGTGACTCAAAATTATACTCCTAAAAAGCAGGGGCGATTTAACCTTAAGCCTTTTAAAGTAACCATAGACGGAAAGACTGCTTCTTCGAAAGGGCAAATGATCACCGTTGGTGCTCCAGTACAACGTCAATCTTCTTCATGGGATCCGTTTGGAGACCTTTTTGGAAAGAGGAGAAATAATAATCAGCCGCGAGAATTTGTAGATGTGCAAGACGATGCATTTTTTGCTATCACACCAAATAAGACAGAAATCTATGAAGGAGAAGGTGTAACGGTCACCATGGCTTTTTACATAGCCTTATCAAACAGAGCTCAAATTCGTGATAATAATATGATTGAACAAATTCGCGATATTGAAGCTAAAGTGAGACCTGAAAATGCTTGGGAAGAAAAGACCGTTATCAATGAGTTTAATCCTGTGCGTACGGAGATAAATGGTAAACCTTATAATAGATTGGTGCTAAGTCAATCTACTTTTTTTCCATTCAACGATGAAGATATAGACTTGCCCTCTATGCCGCTTAAGATGATCAAGCTGAAAGAAGCTAAACAGAAATCATGGTTTGGAAACAATTATCAAACGGATTATAAAACTTATTACTCGAGAGGGCGAGTGGTTAAAGTTAAACCTCTTCCTGAACATCCGTTGAAAGACTTAGTAGCGGTAGGTAATTTTAAGCTTAAAGAGAATATAGAGAAAGGTCAGTTAGAAACAGGGAATAGTTTCAATTACAAATTCAGCGTTATTGGAGAAGGGAATATTAATGCTATAAAAGCACCTGTAGTACCAGAGGAAGATGAAAGGTTACAGATTTATCCTCCAAATGAACATCAGAATATCAATGCTGGAAATGGTTTGGTAACAGGTTCAAAGCTTTTCGACTATTACATAATTCCGAACGAACCAGGAGAAGTTGATTTAGGCGAGTATTTTAACTGGGTTTATTTTAATACCAGAACGGAGAAGTATGACACGTTACGTTCAAGTCAGACGGTTAATATAATTGGTGAAAGTCAGAAAAACTCTGCCATTATGGCCTCTGATTTAGGAACGTTTTATAATAGAATCCCCAAGTTGAGTGATGATCCAGTAGAAATGAACCCTTCTAATAATTATTTGGTTTGGATTAAATTAATACTAGGTCTGGTTACGGCTGGAACTATTGGTTTATTGTTTATTAAAAGAAAAGGAAGTGAGTAGCACATTTGGTAAAATTTTTAAGATTCATACCTATGGTGAGTCTCACGGGGTAGGTTTAGGAGTTGTAATAGACGGTTGTCCAGCAGGAGTTAACATCGACGAGGATGCAATTGCATACCAGTTAGAAAGAAGAAAGCCTGGTCAGTCGAAGATTGTTACCCAGCGTAAAGAGAGTGAGAAGTTTGAGGTGCTTTCTGGTGTTTTTGATGATAAGTCCACTGGTACCCCTATTTCATTGATGATCAAAAACGATGGTCAAAGAAGTAAAGACTACGACCATCTTAAAAAAGTATATCGCCCTTCCCATGCAGACTTTACTTATCAAGAAAAATATGGGATTCGCGATTATCGTGGAGGTGGAAGAAGTTCTGCAAGAGAAACTGTGGCTCGCGTAATGGCCGGAAGTATTGCCGCTCAGTATTTACAGCAGGTTTCAGATATTAAAGTTTATTCATATGTGTCTTCGGTTGGAGATTTGACGTTGGATAAAGGCTATCAAGATTTAGATTTCAGCAAAATTGATGATCATCCAACACGTTGTCCAGATGCTGAAATGGCTGAAAAAATGTATGAGTTGATTGATGGTGTTCGAAAAAATGGAGATACTATTGGAGGGACAATTACTGGTGTTATTACAGGAGTTCCGGTAGGATTAGGTGAACCAGTTTTTGATAAACTTCATGCGGAGTTGGGAAAAGCTATGCTTTCAATTAACGCAGTTAAAGGCTTTGAATACGGAAGTGGTTTTGAAGGGGCGAAAATGAGAGGTTCATCGCACAACGATGTGTTTGAGGCCGATGAAAATGGAAACCTAATTACTAAAACGAATCATTCAGGTGGCATCCAAGGAGGAATCTCCAATGGGGCAGATATTTATTTTAAAGTTGCATTCAAACCTGTAGCTACCATAATGAGAGATCAAGAATCTGTTGATGCAGATGGAAATGAAATTGCAGTAAAAGGAAAAGGAAGACATGATCCTTGTGTATTGCCAAGAGCCGTCCCTATTGTTGATGCAATGTCTAACCTAGTGATGGCAGACTTCTTCTTGAGAAATAAAATTTCTAAGGTTTAATAATTTGTTTTTTATCCTGCTTAAGGAAACGATGCAAAATGGAATTTAAGAATGATTGGTAGGAAATTTAATATAGGTCAATCATTAACCATTTATGTGATTTTCTCAATTGTGTTTTTTACATCCGTTGGAGCATACAATTATTACAAAAAAAGTGGAATTTCATTCGTAAAAGTTCAGAAGTCTACCAAAATAGATGGTGAAATTTCCTACTTTCAGCCAATTGGAGCAAACTCTTGCGAATTGGCAATAGGTAAAAATGGGTACTATATACTAAATGTAAATAACTTCAATTATGTACCTTCTTCCTTAGCCTCATTGGTTAAAGTCGGTGATACGATTCGTAAGGTTCCTAATGCAGTAATTTTTCACATCTATTCAACCGATGGAAAAAGGTATATATTTAATTTAGAAGGAGACATTCATAAAGATACCTCTTCTTCAGACGCATAGATATATGTGGCGTAAAATTACTTTCTTTTGAACACCTCTTTTTTAAGCCTAAAATGGTTGGGCATTATAGGGTAGATGTGAGATGTTGGAGAAGGAGAAGGTCCAAGTTCATATTCATATCTTAATATGGTTAAGGTGCTTTTATCCACTATGTAAGAGTACATATAATATCCATGTTCATCCACAAAATAACCATCTGGATTGTCACTTTCCCAAAGAAAACTCAAGGTGTCAAAGCCATTAGTTTCATAGTTTGTAAGTAATGCCGCAGCATCATTAAAATCATTGAAGAAGAAAATTCTTGTCGGTTCGGAGTAATAGTCTTCTTCTGGAATAATGTAGTTTACATGTGAATTAGCATCGAATTCTATTTCGTAAAACTCTCTTAGGGATGTTTCTGTTTCTTCTTTGTATTTAACATCATGGTTTTCGGTAATTATTAAAGAACTTCCAACTTGACGATCACTCCAAGATCCAACAATCCTATTTTCGGGTTTTTGACAAGCTATAAATCCTAATAAGAACACCCATATAAATTTGACAACTAATTTCATTCTAACTGTTTGCAGATATGTTATGCAACGTTTTAATTCAGCTAAGGTTGCAGTTAACTCGAACTTCAAAAAAAAAGCCCGCGACAATAATGTCCACGAGCTTTTTGGTTGCGTTGTTTCTTTAGTACTTATTTACCAGTTGCTTCCGCCTTTTTAGTTTGATCATAAAGAGCCTTGTACTTTTGATCAACAGTACTTATATATTCTCTTTTCTCCCGTTGAGCATCCTTGTGAGCTTTAATTAACTTTTGAAACTCAGGATCGTTTTTCTTAAGTTTTTTCTTAAACTTTTTAAGTGATTCAACGTTAGCTGCTGCCTTTCCGTACCCTGGAGCTTTTTTAACGTAATCATCCTTTTGGTTTCTAGCTTTTTTTGCGGCTTTAATTAGTTCTACTGCCTTAGCATCAGAGTTTTCTTTAAGCATCGTTTTTTCGATTGCTTTAAGTTGTTTACCATGCTTAATCGCTCCATCTTTCGCTCCTTGAGCAAATGCCATACTTCCTATCCCTAGAAGCATCACAAACATTATTAATTTACTTTTCATACTATTTTTATAATCACTTTAGTTATTAGACTTATAAGTTTCACGAAGGTTTAATTTCAAAGACCTTGCCAATGTAGATTTCTCAAAATTATAATTGGTTATTGCAATTACAGTCCTTTCTCTGTAGTCAACGTTAGAATGAAAAACGAATAGTCATCATCGATAGGTTGAACATTGTATTGAAGGCTCTTTTTGGTTCTTTTGGCCATGTCAATAAGTCCAAGTCCAGCACCACCCGTTTCAGAAAGCGAACTGTTGATCAACATTTCTTTATGCAAATCTTTGATTTCCCACTCGTTAAGAGAATTAACACGATCAATAAGGTTTGCAGCTTTTGCTAAACCAATATTGTGGACCATGTTACCCGTAGTGATATACCAATGCTCTTCGTCTAGGCCAAAAATGAAAATTCCAGACTTCTGTAACCCTTCTTTAATATTGTCCGATGCTAATGGTGAAAAATCATAACCATGTTTGGCAATGTTTTGCAGAGATTCTAGTAATACGTGATTAACAACACGACTTGTTTTTCTGGACTCCTCTTCAGCCATTAGCCTGCATTCAGCACAATAAGCAAAGGATTTAATAATACTTTGATTAATTATGCCTTCATACATAAGAATTATGTCTTGCTGATTATGTGCGTAATGCGCTTGCTTTACGAATTCTAGATAATCAGCAAATTTTAATCGTTTCATGTTTTGCGCAGACTCCAAACCACAATATACAAAGGTTAGTACCTTAGACCAAACTTAAACAATTAAATTCTGCAAACTTCGATACTTCAAAAAAATAGACTCCGATGTATGTTTTTGTTACAAAGGACCATGGGGTTTAGAATCTATTTTTAATGAGGAGAGCTGTCGAATCATAGCATAACCGAAGATCATAAAAACACCAAAAAGCAAGGTTACCCCCCAAGTATGTGTGTGTTGAAAAGGATGAATAATGCGGTCAGCGACATCTAATAACAGTGGTTGTGGTTTAGTTAAGATATCCCAACTGTTCCAACGCATATACCTCCCGAGGTATACTCCAAAAGCGGAAAGGAATAGACATATTACTGAGAATGCCCATGAGAAAGTAAAACCATAAATTTTGCGCACCTTTTCATGTACTATAAAGAGGGAGATGTACGCAATTAAAAGTCCATTCCAAGCAAAAGAAATAAGTAAGAATAGATCGTACCAAACTGGAACGCTAATTCTGGGTCTTAAATGAAATAAGTCTGTAATCATGTAAGGTGCATTGGGGAAAAATAGAAGCCAAGCTGCGATTCCAAGCCATAACTTAAGTTGTACTTTCTTTTCACTTGCACTTTCCACAAAGAAGGCCGCAAACATAGGTACTACAGCTAATCCAAGATTCCAAAGCATGAAGCCTAAGGTGATACTAGAAGTATAATAGATTCGGGTAAAAGCAAGACCTACGCTCAACAAACAAGACAGCGAAAGCCACATCAGCAATAATTTGCGACGTAAAATAGATTTGAACATGTTATAAACATTAATAGATTGAAAAAAACTGGCTGGTGATTTTCAAATTCAATAACGTAGAATGAGCAGGTTTATTACACTACCAATCCCAGTATTTATATAGGATATTCGCGAGTCTTATTTGACCAGATTCGTGCATGTGGTAACCATCAAAAAATACGGTGGTTTCTTTTGGTACTTGTGAGGCTAAATCGAAACAGCGGATATTATGCTCGGCACATAATTCTATTAGGGAAGAATTATATTGATCTAATGCCTCGGCTAAAACTTTCTCAGAATAATAAGCGTAAGGCTCAATGCTATCATCTTCATATCTTCCTCCAGTCCAGAGGCGTTTATTTTCGTCTTTAGTTAATTTTTCTTTCCAAAGCGCAGGTTGTGTAAAGAAAACCAACTCGATCTTGTTTTCGTTTGAGTATTCAATAAGTTCCTCCAAATTTTCTAAATGAAGTTCAAGTTCATCTTCAATATCAGGTAACTCATTGATTTTTTTTGTATCCCATCTTCGTTGTTGTCGACCTGCATAACCCATTGGAGAATAGTCGTAGGAACGTTTTTGAACTTTGCGATGTTCAATTTCCACAATCAACGACCGGTCTCTAAATATTGCAACATGGTCAAAAATATTTCCACCGAGCTTCTTGTACTTTCTTCCACTTAATGCAAATAACATGTCTGGGATGCCCGTATTAACAATTGCCTTGCTGATCTGAGGAATACTATCATGAATGACTTTTAGGTCCTTTACATGTTGAAAACTAGTATTTCCACTGTTTGCTAAATTGATGAGCCTTAATTTCTTAGATTTTTCCAGAAGTAAATCCTCTAGAATAAAAGGCCAACGTTGATGTTCAGAAAGATAATACGACTGTGTTTCACTTCCCCCAAGGATTGCGATGTTTTCATGTCCTTTTTGTACATCTCTTCGGATATCGGAAACAATAAGTCGGTGACGGGTTGGATCATCTTTATCTCGTTCATAAAAATTTGGGTGTGGACAAAATTCTTCGTGCATCCCTAAAATAGGAGCTTTTATAAGTTCCTCGTTAGCACGGAATGTATATTCAATGGAAATTATAGCCAAAAATAAAGCAGAAAACGTCATTACTTTCAGTTCGTTATCTTTTTTGAAGGTT
Organism: Cytophagales bacterium; assembly: GCA_020627945.1. GTDB lineage: Bacteria > Bacteroidota > Bacteroidia > Cytophagales > JAHDFW01 > JAHDFW01. The sequence goes on along the minus strand of JAHDFW010000173.1, from coordinate 2,502 downwards.
CGCTTCCAGCTGTTTAGTTTATATTTCCATTCTTGTGGTATCACCAATTACAATAACGAAAAATACTCTTGAATATGAAAGTCTAATTAGATCAAAATTCGTTTTGGTACTCATTTTACGTATTTTTGAGCTTCTTAAAAAGCCCTTTATTTATGCACTATTTAGAACAGTCAGAACAGCGTAATCAATTGGTGGAATCTCTACGAAACCATACAACTTATAACGAAATGGAGGATCAACATTTGTTATTTATGTTAGATTTCATTGATGGGCACGCCAACTATTGCAGCAGAGAAAATCTGAAGGGGCATTTTACAACATCCGCTTGGATTACAAATGAAGCAGAAGATAAAGTGTTGTTGATTCACCATAGGAAGTTAGATCGTTGGTTACAGCCAGGTGGACATATAGAAACGGAAGATCAAGATTTTAGTCTGGCAGCTCTTCGTGAGGCTTTAGAAGAAACTGGATTAAAGTCGTTCCGATTTAAAAACGGAAGTAGAGCTTTTTATGATGTAGATGTACATGTGATTCCTGCAAGAAAATCAGATCCAGAACATTATCATTTGGATCTTAGGTTTCATTTGTACGCGGATGAAAACGAAGCTCCTGAAATCAATGACGAGGTAAAAGGTTTGAAATGGTTTACTAAGGACGAAATTAGATCGCAAGAAACGGATGAATCGGTATTGAGGATGTTGGATCGAATGTGATTATTGAGCAAGAGTATTGAGCAAGAGTATCGAGGAGGTTGTTAACAATAATCCTCGATACCCGATACTCTTGCTCCTTACTCAAAATTTTTGCTCACTTCTCAAAGCTAGTTTTTAATTCTATAAGCGATTTTCCTTCACAATTGAAGCTCCTGAAATCAATGACGAGGTAAAAGATTTGAAATGGTTTTACCAAGGATGAAATTAGAACACAAGAAACGGATGAATCGGTATTGAGGATGTTGGATCGAATGTGATTATTGAGTAAGAGATTTGGGCAAGAATATTGAGCAAGAGTATTGAGGAGGTTATTAATAATAATCCTCAATACTCGATACTCTTGCTCAAAACTATTTAATACCATCAGCTAGCATAACCAAGCATTAACGAATAAGCATAAGGTTTATAATGCGTTTACTTAGTGCGAAAGTAGATCCTAAGAACCCTATGAATAGTTGGAAGGATCTTTTGATGAAATTATACATTCGACACTAGGTGTAAATAGAGCACCTACAATGGTTATTTTTTCTTTTTCTTCTTTTTACTTTTGGCAATTTTCTGATAGCCTAGATCGCCGTTAAGTACTTTTTTTACGTCGGATTTTAATTTTGAATAATCAATATCTTCTAGGTATGTGTAACTATAAAGTGTTCCAGCTGCCTCTCCTCGCGCTGTGTCTACATGTTTGGTAAGTACATAATCAAACCCCATTTTTTTAGGATTGGAATTGTGGAACATTACTACGTGTAGTCGATAGAGTAAATCTTTGTCCGTACCATCTTTATTAGTGCTATATACGTAGTATACTACTTTAGAGAAACTCCTAGAGAACCTGTCTTCGGGTAATTCTTCGAGCCATTCATAACCCCATATGTTTTTGTTCTCATGCGTAAAGAAATCAAAGTTGAAATACTCATCAAGCCCATCAGGTAATTGCTTCTTTTCGTACGCTTCGTAAAGAATCTTCTTATGCTGTTCAGCCTTTTTTAGGTCATTAAGGCCAAAATAGTTGACTACCATATTTTTGTGCATCCAATACTTTCGTACTATAAATAGATCTCCAAAAATTGGAATACCTTTTTCGATTAGTTCGCTAGCAACTAATTCTGTAGTTAATGCAGAATCAAACTTCTCCTGCATTCTATACTCTTTGGCAAGCGAAGACGCCGCATTGGTATAATACCAAAGGATGTATTCGTACAATGTGTCCTTGGGCTCACAGGTAGATTCTAGTTCCTTAAACAAAGTATATGCTTGTTTAAGGTTACCTGATTGAAGTAATGAATCTGCCGTATTGTACTTGTCCTGTAACTCCGTTTGGCTAAAGCAAGAGAGTGTGAGAATGAACGTGATTGTAGTAAGTATTGTCTTTTTCAATGTAGTTTTCGAGTGTCTTAATTAATTGGAAGAGTAATTCATTAAAATCTTACGGTGATTTGGCATAGTTCAATTCTCTTCACTTTTTAGAGCTTTAAATATACGATTGTTGAGGAGAAATGCATGAAAAATTCTTTAAGCCAAAGTTTTGTGCAAGAGTATTGAGCAAGAGTATCGAGGAGCTTATTAATAATAATCCTCGATACCCGATACTCTTGCTCATTACTCAAAAGTTTTGTTCACTTCTCAAAGCTAGTTTTTAATTCTATCAACGATTTCCCTTGACAATTGCAGTTACTGAAGTTAATGAAGAGATGAAAGATTTGAAATGGTTTTACCAAGGATGAAATTAGAACACAAGAAACGGATTGGTCTCTGAGCAAGAGGTTTGAGCAAGAGTATCGAGGAGGTT
>JAHDFW010000172.1:5397-9526 GCA_020627945.1 Cytophagales bacterium | reverse complement strand
GGAACCGGGGGAATGTACCGCGCCTATCGATCTGATATAGGTATACTATCCGATGCAAAGATTACTTCGCTCACTGGCGGAGGTTCAGTTGGTGTTGATGTAAATGCTCTCTTAGGTGCAGATGGAGGGATAGATCTAGGAGGTAACTTTGCGGTAAGTACAAATGGAAAATGGAATGGCCCTAGTCAATATCAATTCACTAACAGTGGCAATGATATCACTTACGAGCCTTTTTATTTTAAGGCAGCTGGTGAAATGACAGCAGAACCTACTAATACCTATGACTACCTTGGAGACGAAACTCCTTTGAGCTTTTCGATCAATCCTTTTGCAGGTGATTTTGAAGCACCAGATATTTTAACACAAGGTTTCGATAAAGTACTAGTGTCTGGGACCAATGCTAATAACTTTAATTTTTTAGATGCGGATGGTCAATTTAAAAGAGAAGAAAGAAAGCCAAGGGCTAACTCGATTCAATACATAACGAATGCCCAATTGTTAGGGCCTAACAATACGGAATCATTAAATGAATACATTGTTGATTATCATGAGCTGAATAATAACGGAACGATTAACTTTGATCAAACTACGCCTTTGGTCAGGCCAGAAGATAAACCAGATCAGTTTGCGGGTATGACCGCATTACAGCCTAATGGAATGCGTTATGTTTATGGCCTTCCTGTTCGAAATTTAGAGCATCATGAAGTTTCTTTCTCTGTTGAGGAGGGTACAGGTGCAGTTAAATGTGAAACATTAGATGTTACTACCACAGATTATCAATTGACTACCAATCAAAATAACGAAGAGGAAGTACAAGTGCCAAATGATACCCAGTCTGATTATCTCAATCATACCAAAATGCCGGAATATACACATTCATACTTGTTGACTAGTGTATTAGGTGCAGATTATGTTGATATGGATGATATCCCTGGTCCTTCTGATGGAGACTATGGATACTGGGTTAAATTCAATTATGTAAGGACTTCAGATGCTAATGACCCTTATATTTGGAAAACACCTTTTGAAGGAGCTAATTTTATCGCTGGCCTCTTTGCAGATCGATCAGATGATAAAGGAATGATAGTAGCAGGTGAACGCGAACAATATTACCTGGCCTCTGCAGAGTCACGTACTCATTATGCAGAATTTGAAATCTCACAACGTGATGATGCTCGCGGAGCTAACTCATTATTTCAGAAAGCAGATGCCAAAGCTGCCTACAGTTATAAATTAGACGCGATCCGGCTCTTTTCAAAATTAGAACGGAGTGCTAATACTAATACAGCTCCAATTAAAACAGTTAAGTTTCAATATGCAGGAGATGCACCATATGCCTCTGTTCCAGAACTCTGCAATGGTGTAGATAATGGAGCTGGTGGCAAACTGACGCTTAAAAGCGTACACTTTGAGTATGAAAATAGTAGTCGTGGTAGCTTATCACCTTATGAGTTTAACTATAGTAGTATAAACCCTGCTTATGATCATCTAAGTTATGATAGATGGGGGAATTATAAGTTTATGGATAATTGTGAAAAATTTAATTATCCATATTCCGAACAAGATAAAGCTGAAGCTGACAAAAATGTGTCTGCCTGGAACTTAACCAATATCACCTTACCCTCTGGGGCAAGTATTTCGGTGGATTACGAGTCTGATGATTATGCTTATGTGCAAGACGAGGTAGCAATGCGAATGTTTGATATTGCTGGTGTGGGAAGTTCATCAAGTTCAAGTGTGAATACCGATGAAAATCCAGATGCAACCGCCCGTAGCATATATTTTGATTTAGAAGATGGAGAAACAGATATCACTAAATACTTAGATGGGTTACATGGAGTAACTACGAATAATGACGGGAGTTTAAACTTCTCAAATTCGCAGGTATATTTTAAGATTCTGACAGGTTTAAATAGTCCGGGTAACGCCAGTGATTCCAAAGATTACGTAAAAGGCTATGCCAGAATTAAGGATGCATATATCTCAGGAACTCAGGGAGTGATTGAACTAGCCCCGACAACTTTAAAAAATGATGATTATCATCCTTTTGCGGCGGCGGCATGGCAATATTTGAGATCTTCATTTCCAAATGGTACTGTTGCAGGAGCAGATCTAGATCAGTCAGATCCAAGTAACTTCACCGATGCCCTGAACGATCTAGGCGCCGCATTCGGGCAAATCAAAGCAGTATTTTCAAATTTTTATAAGTACTGTTCTTCAGAAGGATTTGCAAGTGTAATTGATACTGATCAATCCTACATTCGCTTATGTGATCCTAATCGTACTAAGTTGGGAGGTGGATCGCGCGTAAAACAGATAACCTTAAACGATAACTGGGATATCGGCGAGGATGATTTAACGGAGAATGATAAATCTACTTATGGTCAGTATTTTGAATACACTACAGAAGATGAAGATGGTAATGTTATTAGTAGTGGAGTAGCAAGCAATGAACCGAGTATAGGTTATGACGAATGCGCCTTACGTTATGCTAAAATATGGGATAATAGTACCTTCCTTTCTTCTGAAGAAAATCTATTATTTGAATATCCAATTAATGAATCTTATTACCCAGGGGCATCAGTAGGTTATAGTAAAGTTACGGTCAAAAGCCTAGCGACTCATTTTGCAATGACAGACGAAGAAAATCTTCCGACAGGTTTTGGAACTACAGGTCTTACCGTAAATGAGTTTTACACCGCTAAAGAATTTCCGGTTATTACTGAGGAGACCATCCTTAATAAAGCCTTTGGTTACCCTAAAAATCTATTACTTGGATTGGTAAACCTTACTTCCGACTTGTATACCGGAAGTCAGGGCTATACGATCACTTTAAATGATATGCACGGAAAACCCTACAAGGTCACACACTATGGATTAGATAATAGCAACGAGATCATCGATCAGAAATTAAGTGAAGTGGTTTATACTTATTCTGAAGGAGATGTAATAGTTAATAATATAGGTGATCGGCGTAAAACAGTACGGACATTAAATAATAAAGTACCTGTTCTGAGAGCTTACAGTCCTGGAAGTGAACCAACAGAAGAAATATTAGGTGTAGATTATGAGACTTTTATTGATATGAGAGAAAGCTGGTCCATTGGAGCAGAGGGAAGCGTTGGTTTAAATGCTAAGTACACTCCTCCGTTTATCTTTGGATTTGCGGGGTGGCCCAGAATGACGATGAATTATAACAAAACACGAACGGCTGTTGTCAATAAAGTGATACGAAAATCAGGAATCATGGTAAAGACAGATGCCTATGACGGTCAGTCCCATATTACCACCTCTAATAAGGTTTTTGATCCACTTACTGGCGAGGCATTATTGACTACGGTTAATAATAGTTTCGATAACGAAATTTATAATTATAATATCCCTGCTCGTTTTTCTTATGAGCAAATGGGAGCGGCTTACGAAAATTGGGGTACACAATTCAGTGGTTCTTTGGCTGTCGAAGAAGAATGTGGATATTTTGTGATTAATGACATCACAGATAATGGAGCTTTTCTCAGAGAAGGGGACGTTTGTATCATGACAGATTTTAATAGCGAAAATACGGCTTTCAACTGTCAAGACCTTTCCGCGCTTTGTAATAATCGTACTTTCACTTATGTTGGAAAACAAAATGGGAAATATTTATTTGAAAACCGAACACTGAATAATCTAGGCCCTGTTGACACTCCTTTAAAGTTTATGCTTGCTCGTTCAGGGAATAGAAATCACCTGAGTGCTAAGTCGGGAAACATTGCCGCGCTTAGTAATCCTTTAGACGTATCGAATATAGTTTTTAACGCTTCCAGTCCAGGCGATTTTATCCCTAGTCCATCTGGAAATAAACAACTGAGTGTAGAGTATTCTAACACGTCCAACGTGTTGAATGCAAGTGCTGTAACTTATAGTGATACTTGGGACCTAGAACGAGAGCTGGACAAAAAGGAACATGTTGTCACTACATTACCTCTCGGTACAACAGTTTCTGAAACCACGTACGAGCTATACGCTGTAATAGATGGCAGTAATGCTTTTAATTGTGTATCAGGAGAAGGGCCAACAGTGGTTTACACCTATCAAGTCGATGGTATAACTTATACAGAAACATACCCTAACATTACTTCAAGTACTA
>JAHDFW010000172.1:0-5297 GCA_020627945.1 Cytophagales bacterium | reverse complement strand
AAAATCCTTTCTTCCCGCAATTATCCTATGCTAGCAACTGGAAGCAAACTAATGAAATCACTAAATACAGTCGAAACGGAGAGGAAGTAGAAAATAGAGATATTATTGGTTTGTATAGTTCAGCGCAGTATGGGTATGCGGATAACTTACCAGTAGCTGTTGCTGCAAATGCTGCTTATCAGGAAATTGGCTTTGATGGCTTTGAGGAATATTCTACTGCTAATCTTTATGATTCGGAATATACTGGTCACGGAACCTTAAACTTTCAATGCCCGGAAAGAGAAGAACAAATCACTACAACCTTTAATGTACTTGGAGCTTATGATGGAGGTACAACAATTTGGATAGATAAAGAGGGCTATGATAATATGCCATTGCCAGATCAAGCATTACTAGTATTGCAAGACGAAAATGGGAATGAGTATGAAACTACTGCAGATGTTACGGCCATTACAGCTTTAGATCCTTCTTCAATCAATGGTTTGGCTACCTATTTTAAAGATCAGGTAACGAAACTTTCACTTGATCAAATTGACTTTTGTACTAGCCCTGGTTCTTTAGCTTTAACCGGCCGTGTGGTATTAGCTTATAATATCCAATACAATGAAATTCCAAGTGATGGTCTTGGATGTGGTGGTAGAGCAATAACTACTGCAGAAGCGCATACAGGAAGACATAGTCTGGAGATAAATGCAAGTACAACATTCGAACAAAAAGAACTGCACTTAATCGATGGTAGAAACTATATTTTAAGTGCCTGGGTCAAGAGTTCGTCAACTAATCCTGCATTTACATATGAAGGTAACGGTGCTGGAATAGACGTTGCAATGAACGGAGGGACAGAAACTTTTCAACCAAGTGGACCAATGATCGAAGGGTGGCAAAGGATAGAAGGAGTATTTACTTATAATAGCGGAAGTGATCTCAGTTTTACACTTCGACCATCCGGCGCGACTAACTACTACTTTGATGACATCCGGATTTACCCTGAAGATGGGAGTATTCAAACCTATGTTTACAATCCTGAAGACTACCGTTTACAAGCAGTAATGGATCAGAATAATTACGCAACATTTTATCACTATGATGAAGAGGGGAATTTATTCTTGATCAAAAAAGAAACGGCAAAAGGAATTAAGACCATTCAAGAGACTCGGGAATATGTGATAGATAGACTTGAGGAGTAAGTGAACTAATATTTTAACCCAAGAATTAAATCAACATCATGAAAAATATTATTAGTGTTTTATTATTAATCGTTTTGATCAATGCTAGTTTGTCTGCCCAGAATTTTGCGGAAGATCTTGTCAAAATTCGTCAGACCTACGAAAGTCAGGACAATTGGCACATCAGTATGGTGACAAAGTATTGGTCAACGAATCCATCTGATTCCAAACCTTTTGAATACACCTCCGTGATAAAAAAGAAAGGAGACTATATGCGGATGGATACGGATGAATTGACCATTTTTTCGAATGACAAGTATATGGTTACCTGTCAAAAAACGAATAAAGTATTAGCCTGCCAAAAACACGATGCGCTAAGCTTAAAACAACAACACCCTGTTCCGGCTATCACAGCTTTACTGGATATTGAGGGTCAAGAGATTATTTATAAAGGGGTGTTAGATCAACAACAGCTGTATGTCATCAAAAATGAAAAAAGTAGAACACCTACAATTGAATTCTACTTTGACGAAAATACTTACCGGATGACGAAGTTGGTCTATCATTATCAAGAGAATGATCCGGAAGAAGTAAATAAAGTAGAGATTGCTATGCAGTACCTTAACACAAGTAAGGGGCTCTCCACAGCTAATTTCTCTGAAAAACAGTTTTTACGAATTGACCCAAACCATAAGGTCAGCCTCTTAGATAAGTATCAGGATTATACCCTCGTTTTGGGTGATGGCTTAGACTATAAATAGGAAGCTATTTGCCAAAGAATATAAAGCAAACAAACCTAAAATAGCATAACCAGATTTTAATGCTCTGCATTCTTCGGGATGCAACATAAAACGCTTTGCCAAGTGTAAGGCTGGTAGTCCTTTGCACTACTACCAAAGCATAAAATTTTTGAGTCCTGGACCAATTTCCACGGACTAATCATAATAACATTTTAAGACCTATGATTTTTCAAATGTACATTCGATCAAAATTCATTTGTTTTATCGCTCTCTCATTGCTTTCGGCTACTTCAATGCTGGCACAGGTACAGAACTATTCTGTACGACTTGATAGAGAACATCATGAAGTCAATGCTTCATTGCAGGTTACTGATCCTGTCGATACGAATACTCCACCTACGAATATTACTACTTATTATCTCAAGAGAGTGGTAAGTCCTGCATTAGTATACGGTCGTGAGGATCGAACGGATGTAGAAGGTGCTTTTTGGTCTTATCGTGTTTATTTTGATGCAACCAATCCTAATACCAACAGCCTGATCACGTCGGGTTATTTAGAGATCAATCATTATGAAAGTAATGCGGTCTATGAGGATCTTCGCAGGTTAGTAGATGCTCCCGGAACGGTAGAATTAGAGATTACTAATATTGAAGCAAGTACGGATGATTTTGCAACAACGATCACTGATCCCGTTCAGATCGAAGAATTGATCCCCGAGGATATTCGATTAGAGTTACGAATGGAGACTACCCGCTATTACTTTCTGGATCACGTAGCTGTAATGCAAGAAGATTCAGACTATGATGAACTAAGCCATAATATCGAGATTAACTGGGCCTTCGTTCCCGGAGCGGAATACTACGAACTCGAATGGGCATACCTTGACGCAGAAAATAACTATGGTAATCTGACATTACCTCAGGATGAAGATTTTATTTTTAAAAACGCAGTAAGAGTAGAAACCTATCAACAGTATTATAACATCTCAACAACTTATCCCGACGGAAAAATTTACTATAGAATTCGTCCGGTTGGTCGCTTTATTCAAAATGTAAACGATGACTATAGTTATACCAAATTTGGGAACTGGACCAATGGGCAGGATATTATTACTGTCCAAGGTTTTGAAGAAACTTTCAATTGGCAATTTACTTCTACCTTCGCGGAAGAAGGGAAATATAAAAAGGTCATCAGCTATTTTGATGAAGGACTTCGAAACAGACAAACACAGACCAATCTTAGTACGGAGGAAACGACCCTCGTCGCTACTGCACATTATGATGTAGAAGGACGACCAACAGTCAATGTATTACCCGTTCCCGCTTCTGGTAATAATGACCTTTTTTACAAGCCAAAGTTCAATCGAAGCGCCAGTGATAATGCCACCTATAACCGAGCACATTTTGACAAAAATCTTGGCGACTTATGTACCAGTGTTCCTCCAGATGCATTAGCTTCTACACTTAATAATAATGGTTTAGGCGGAGCAGGTTATTATTTTTCGCCGACCTACGCCAATGATCCTCAACACGAGGACATTCATAAGGATTATCTGCCTGATGCTATTGGTTATCCAATGACACAAGTACGTTATCTAAATGATGGAACCGGACGATTAGCTTATCAAAGCGGGGTAGGAGAATTTTATCAATTAGGCAATGGTCATGAAACCAAATACTTCTACGATGACGCCTCAGAGATGCAATTACGTCGCCTCTTTGGTAGTAACGTCGGTGATGCTAAATACTACAAGCGTAATGTGGTCATGGATGCCAATGGGCAAATGAGCGTATCCTATATCGACGCTGCAGGACGTGTAATTGCAACCGCGCTCGCAGGCGTAGTGCCTGATAATGTAGAAGCACTGGAAAGTGCTAGTACTGCGCAATCTACCATTGTAGATAATTTGATGGATAATAATGTAGTCGATATAGAAAATGGTGTTAGTAAAACCACGGCAACGCTACTGAACGAACAAGTCGGACAAGTAGCCAACTTTACCTATACTTTCGATGGTAAAAATGAACTGATCCCGTATGGTGATAATAATGAACTTTGCCTTAGCTGTGATTATGAATTAATCATCAATGTGATTAGCCCTTGTGGCGCGGAAGTTTACAGCGATAGTTGGGATATTGAAGGCAATGATGTTTGTTCCATTGGTGGTGGAGAGCCTATTGTTACATACTCCACCCAGGATATCACTTTTGAGGTGACGATGTCAGAGTTGGGACTCTATCGAATAGAAAAAATACTCACAGTCGTAGAACCTAGTCCAGAAGAAATATTAGACCTTGTCCAGCTTAATCTTCCTACTTTTGAAGATATCCGACAGACCATTGATGTCAACCTATTAACTTGTGCGGATGACTGTGCTGAAAGTTGTCAGATTCTCATTGACGAAGGTATTGTAACAACAAGCTTAGAGGTTTGCATTCAACAGTGCGAACAAACTGGTTTAAGCTTTATCGAAGAAGAGGGCATTAGTAATCAATGTGATTATATCCTCAATCAAATCATTGCACAGATCGAACCGGGTGGATGTTTATTCAACTTAGAGACCCCAACAGCTTGGTGGACTGCTATTGATAATGATAATTTAGCGGCTCCAATTACCCTACCCGTTGCTGACGGGGCAGATCTTATCATTAATAATCAAAATGATGCACTTACTTATCTTCTAGATGCGTCGCTTTGGGAAGATGGTTGGGCGGAAGCAGCGGCCGTACTGCATCCGGAGTATTGTCACTATCTTGCTTGTAAGCGTACGGATCTTAGTACAGTGTGGGAGTATGATTTTTCACGTTCAGCATTAAGTGATTGGATCAATACGCCTACAGAAACATGGAGCGATCTGGATTTAAACGATATACTTAGTGCTGATCCTACTTTCAATACTTCTGGATTTTATCCAGGATCACCATCAAATCAACTGCTAAGTTCAGATGTAAAAGAAGATATAATAAATGCGATAAACAGCGCTGCTGGAAATAATAATTTGACGAACAACAGTTCAAGTACAGATATTGCAACTGCTTTATACAACTTAATGGAATCACGGTTAAATAATTATGGTAGTTGGGATACGGATTATACCAATACTGCTACTAATAATATTCTTGATTACATTGACTTCCTATCAGACAATCCTCCAGGTAATCTAGGGCTTTCACCAGATGAAAAATGGCAATTTTTTCAATCTTTATATACCGGCATCAAGCGAGATTTATTGGATGAGATTCAACGCGGTTGGTGTCCTGAAGAGCAAGGTGTTTGTGCAATTGTAGAATACAGCGATCTACTCGAAATTGATATGCCTTTTGCGGGCGGAGATTTGAATACGGCTACTCAAGGCATCAGTATGTTTAATGATGCCAATGCTTTTGAATC
>JAHDFW010000171.1 GCA_020627945.1 Cytophagales bacterium | reverse complement strand
AATAAATTTTGTCCCGTACTTTGTAGCGAATTCGTTCATTAACAACATTAGCTTATCAAGAAAGGTGGAGGGAATGGCCCTTTGAAACCTTAGCAACCCTGCAATTTGCAGAAGGTGCTACATCCAACCAGTTCAATTTAGAACGGGATAGATAATCGAGATTCAATTCTGTGGAAATTCTTCCACCTTATTCTTGTAAGCATTTTTATAAAATACAAGAATGAGAAATTTACATTTTGAAACACTGGCAATTCGTACTCAAGCTGAACAAACTCAGCATAAGGAACATGCAGTACCTTTGTTTTTAACCTCGAGCTTTACATTCGATTCTGCAGAAGAGGGGGCTGGATTATTTTCAGGAGATCTAGAAGGGAATTTGTACTCACGATTTTCGAATCCAAATACCGATGAATTCGTTGAGAAACTAAAACTTCTGGAAGGAACCGAAGATGGTGTTGCAACCGCAACTGGAATGGCTGCTGTTTTTGTCAGTCTAGCTTCAATTTTGGAATCAGGTGATCATATTGTGGCATCTTCGGCAATCTTTGGAAATTCGCTCAACATTGTTCAAAACATTCTCCCTAAGTATGGAATAACAACTTCACTAGTTGAGGTAGACGATCAGATTGCATGGGAAAAAGCAATTCAGCCGAATACAAAGTTGTTGTTCGTGGAAACACCTTCTAATCCAACTTTGAAAATAGCTGACTTAGAGTTTCTAGGGAGATTGTCTAAAGAACGCAATTTGATTTTTGTAGTAGACAACTGTTTCGCGACACCTTATTTGCAGCAGCCAACTCGTTTTGGAGCAGACCTAGTTCTTCATTCTGCAACTAAATATATTGATGGGCAAGGTAGAGTTCTTGGCGGTGCCATTCTTGGTAAAAAAGAGTATGTGTCTAAGGCCTATGATTTTATTCGAAGAACAGGTGCTAGTTTGTCTCCTTTCAATGCTTGGGTACTTTCTAAAAGTCTTGAAACACTAGGACTAAGAATGGATCGACATTGCTCGAATGCGGTCAAAGTTTATGAATTTCTAAAAAGTCACCCAGAGGTGGTAGGTGTAACTTATCCACACGGTGATGATCATCCACAGTTTGAATTGGCCAAAAAACAAATGAAATTAGGTGGAGGTTTAGTAGGTTGTGAAATTAAGGGTGGAAAAGAAAGAGGGGCACGGTTTCTAAATGCGCTAAAGATTCATTCGCTTACAGCTAACCTTGGTGATGCAAGAAGTATTGCAACTCATCCCGCTTCTACTACTCATTCAAAACTGAGTGAAGAGCAACAATTGGCAGTTGGAATTACACCAGGTTTTATTCGATTCTCTGTAGGCCTTGAACATTGGGAAGATTTGATCGAGGACATTGGACAAGCTCTTGAAAAATCAAAGTAAGATGGGAAAGCAAGTTTGGAAATACGATCAGCCATTTGCTTTGGAAAAAGGTGGTACTATCGATCAACTTACGTTGGCATATCATACCTATGGTGAAATTAATGAAGATCAATCCAATGTGGTATGGGTGTTTCACGCTCTTACTGCTAATTCGGATGTTTTGGATTGGTGGAAAGGATTGTTTGGGCAAGGTCACCTTTTTGACCCAGCCGAATACTTTATCATCTGTGTTAATACCATTGGATCTCCATATGGGAGTAGTGTTCCACACGATTTAAACTTTCCAGAATTTACCGTTAGAGATGTTGCTGAAAGTCAAATTTTGCTAGCAAATCATTTAGGTGTTGAAAGGATTCATTTGGCAATTGGTGGTTCATTTGGTGGCAGTCAGGCCTTGGAGTTTACTTATTCATTTAGTGGAAGTATTGAACAATTAGTTTTGGTTGCTTGTGGTGCGAAAGAATCGGCATGGGGCATTGCTATTCATTCCGCTCAACGTTTGGCTCTTCAGTCAGATCAAACCTTTGGAACACTAGAAGGAGGTACAAATGGACTTAAAGCAGCTCGCGCAATTGGCATGTTGCATTACCGAACGGATGAGGCATTCAACAAAACCCAAAGTGATCATGACGATCGCATATCGGAATTTAGTGCAGACAAGTATCTCCAGTATCAGGGAGATAAATTGGTGAAGCGATTCAATGCTTTGTCATATTATTATCTACATAAATGCTTGGATGCTCACAACTTTGGAAGAGGGAGATGGAGTGTTTCAAATGCTCTTCAAGAGATTGATGTTCCAACTTTGGTGGTTGGAATTTCTACCGATCGTTTAGTTCCGACTACTATGCAAAAAGAATTAGCAGAACATTTACCTAATGGAATTTATAAAGAAATCGACTCTGAATATGGTCACGATGGATTCCTTATTGAAACAGAACAATTAACACATTTAATACAATCATTTTTAACCCAAAACAATTAGAACTTATGAAAGAGATCACGGTAACTCAATTAAAAGAATGGAAAGACAAAGGTAAATCTTTTCAACTGGTAGATGTTCGAGAACCACATGAACGTGAAATTGCAACGATCCATGGATTGAACATTCCTTTAGGTGATGTTCCTAAGCGTGTATCAGACTTTACAGATGAATTTGAAGTAGTAGTGTATTGCAGAAGCGGAAAACGCAGTGCAACAGCCATTCAACATATCCAAGAAGAAACGGGAAGAGAAAATCTTTATAACCTGAAAGGTGGAATATTGGCTTGGGCAGATGAGATAGACTCATCAATTCAGAAATACTAAAAAAACGGAATTGTTAGTGTCGAGTGTGCCGACAAGCATTTGCACTGTCAGAATGAATCGATAACGGACTTAAATTTTATATTAATCAATCATGAAAATTTTAAAATTTGGTGGTAAATCCTTGGCTCCTGGTGAACCTTTAGAAAATGCCATAAATATCATAAAGCAAGAACAAAAACCTGTACTAGTTGTTTCCGCAATCGGAGATAGTACAGACCGACTTCAGGAGATTTATAACAAGGCAATTAAAAGGGAAGAGTGCTCGACAGAAGTACAAGAATTTTGGAATTTACAATCCGTTGTTGATGCTAGAACAGATTTATCTGATCTCCAACATGAGTTAAATACCACGATAGACTATCTCAAAGTTGGCAATGGTGCCAAAGAAGTTGAAGATCAAATTCTTTCAATAGGGGAACGATCCAGTGTTCGGTTAATTTCTGCCAAATTGAATAACATAGGGAGGTCTTCATATCCAGTAGATGCGCGTGAATTTATTAAAGTGAAAACGGATGGTTTGCGACACTCCGTTGATTTGGATGAATCCGAACAACGTACGAAGCAGTATTTCAAGAATACAAAGAATAGTATTCCAGTCATTACAGGTTACATAGCCCAAGATCAATTTCAAAAAACTACCACTTTAGGTCGAAATGGAACTAATCTGACCGCTACTTTGGTTGCTAATTTTTTAAACGCCGAAGAGGTTCAGAATTGGACAAATATAGATGGTATTTATTCCGCCAACCCCAACTATGTTGAGCATGCTGGTAGGATTAAGCAATTGAGTTTTAAACAGGCCCATGAATTAGCCAATTTTGGAGCAAGTGTGTTGCACCCTAAAACCATTACTCCATTGTTGGAAAAGCAAATTCCAATCAGAATTCTAAATAGCTTTAACCCAAATCAAAAAGGGACATTAATAAGCGGAAAACATGAGGAAGGCATTAAAGCCGTTTCCACAATAGAAAATGTGGCTTTGTTAACAATTGAAGGCAAAGGTTTGGCTGGTGAAATAGGAATAGATGGTCGAATTTTTGCAACTCTGGAAAAACTAGGCATTAGTGTTCGTTTGATTTCTCAAGCTTCATCGGAACGAGGAATTGGCTTTGTGGTTGACAGTGAAAATGCAGATGAGGCTTTGAACACATTGAGGGAAGAGTTTAGCAAAGACTTGAAAGAAGGCAAGATTTCAGACTTATCACTTAATCCGAATATTGCTATTATTGCCATTGTTGGACGCCATAATTATGCGCTGGAGAAAGCTATTTATGGATTGCGACGAAATAGAATTTGGATGCACCTAATTAGTAATAGCATTTCTGGAGAACACATTTCGTTAGTAGTTGACAAATCTCATTTGAAGAAGGCTGTAAACGTAGTTTATAATCAGGTTTTTGGTGCAATTAAAACGATTAATGTTTTTGCATTTGGAAAGGGAGTTGTTGGTGCTAAGTTGTTAGATCAAATCACCAACACTTCTAGTAAGTTAATTGAGAAAAGAGGTCTTAACGTTCGATTGATTGGAGTTGCAGATTCAACGAAATACTTAGTAAGCACAGCTGGTTTAGGCAAGGATTGGAAAGACCAACTTTCAGGGAGTAGCTTGAAATCTGATATAGGTATAATCAAGGATCATCTCTTGCACACTGGATTAGAGAATATCGTGATTGTAGATAATACATCATCGGAAGAATTAACTTCCTATTATTCTGAATTTCTAAAAGCTGGATTTGACTTAGTAGCTTCCAATAAAAAGGCAAATTCAGGTCCACAATCATATTATGATGAAATAAGATCCATCGCACGAAAGAAAGGTCGTTACTTCTTTTACGAAACCAATGTAGGTGCTGGTTTACCGATTATTGATACCTTAAAACATTTACATGATTCGGCAGATGTGATAACTAAAGTGCGCGGAGTCTTCAGTGGTTCGTTGAGTTATATTTTTAACAACTATTCAGAACAGCATCGACCGTTTTACGAAGTTTTGTTGGAAGCAAAAGATCAAGGATTTACAGAGCCTGATCCACGAGAAGATCTTAATGGACTTGATGTAGCACGTAAACTAATTATTCTGGCAAGGGAGATAGGATTGAAGGTTGAACTAGATCAAATTCAGGTGCAAAATTTGATTCCAGAATCATTAAGAACTGAAATTACGGTTGAGCAGTTTTTGTCCAATAAGCAGATTCTAAATTCTTACTATCAAGGAGTGAAAGATTCTATATCTGATAATCAGGTATTGAGATATGTAGGAGAATTAGATGCTGAAAGTGGGATCTTAACGGTAGAGTTACAGACGTTTGAAAAAGCATCTCCTTTAGGAGGAGTGAAAAATGCAGATGCCATCTTTGAAATTTTCACAGAAGGTTACGGAGAGCAACCAATAGTGGTTCAAGGAGCTGGAGCAGGTGGAGAGGTTACAGCCCGAGGAGTGTATTCAGATATAATTCGAATTGGGAATTTAGTTTAAAGGTATGGGTATTCTTACCTTAAATATTATATGATTTTGATCATTTTTGAAATCAATTCAGACCTTGATTATTTCTAAAGCGCAAAATCAATATATCTTTGTTCCAGAAACAGGTAAATTTCAAAGACCATGGTTGATAGACAAGAAATAGAAAACTGGTTTAAAGGATTACAAGATGATATTTGCGCTGCACTTGAACAAGCAGATGGGAAAGCTACATTTCATCAGGATTTATGGCAAAGAGAGCAAGGCGGAGGCGGTAGAACTCGTGTAATTGCAGAAGGGAATATTATTGAGAAAGGAGGGGTAAACTTTTCTGCTGTACATGGTGAACCTCCTGCTAAAATGTTAACCGCTCTTGGTCTTGAAAAAGCGAACTTCTATGCAACGGGTGTTTCTATTGTAATTCATCCGGTAAGTCCAATGGTACCTATCATTCACATGAATGTTCGTTATTTCGAAATGGACAATGGGGTATATTGGTTTGGAGGAGGAATTGACCTTACTCCGCACTACGTAGTTGACGAAGATGCGAAATACTTTCATAGTCAGTTGAAAAACACATGTGATGCTCATTCGGAAAGCTACTATCCAAAGTTTAAGAAATGGGCTGATGATTATTTCTATTTACCACACAGAAACGAAACCCGAGGCGTTGGAGGAATCTTCTTCGATAGATTAGCAGATCAAGATGGATTTGATAAGAAGCAACGATGGGAATTTGTAAAAGCCGTAGGTGAAACATTTGCTCCAACTTATATCGAATTGATAAACCGAAATAAAGACAAGTCTTTTGGAGATCAGGAATCTTACTGGCAACGAGTAAGAAGAGGGCGTTACGTAGAGTTTAATTTACTCTGGGACAAAGGAACCAAATTTGGAATAGATTCGAATGGAAGAACAGAATCCATTTTGATGAGCCTTCCACCACAGGCCAATTGGGTTTACGATTTTCAAACCGAACCAAATTCACCAGAGCAGACTACATTAGATAAGTTGGTCAAAGGGATTGATTGGGTATAAGATTCCTCTAAATTTAATTAGAATGCTTTAGTAACTCTTTTGGGCGAGAGCTACCCCTAAAGTCAAAAACAATAACGTCTTTCCTGATTCCAAAAAGAAGAATTATGCGACTCAATATTTTGCATAAAATATGAAGGGTCTGAGTTATCACTGGATATTATATGAAATAAATGCATAGTATTACTATTCAAAACCTATTTGATAAGAGACTTAGCTTAATAGCCTCAATTTATCTGTTTGCTGGAGTCGTTATACTTTTCATGTTTATGGTAATCGAAGTATCGATTTGGGCCAGGATATTTATGATAATATTTGGAGTGATTGATATAAGCCTTTCTGGGTTTTTGCTTTATATGTTGGGGACATTAATAATCGTAGATTTCGATAAACAGGAATTAAAAATTAGATATTATCGTTATTTAAGTAAAATTAAATTTTCCATTCCTTTTTCTGATTTGAAAGGGTTGAAGTATGGCAATAATGCGATCATTCTCGATTGCGAAAAAGATAGCATCGTTTTGAAGAAGTTTAAACAGAATCATGTTGGGAAGAAGCAGTTTTTGGAATTCAAATCCTTTTATGATGAGATTTCCGTTTACTTCCAGAATTAATTTATGCTCTGTAAGGAAGAGTTCGTTGCTCAGTGCATTTGTATAGGATATGAAGAGTCTGAATTCGCACTAGGTTAGTTATATTAATATTCGTTAACTTCAATAAGTTTAAAGATTTCAATTTAGCCTCGCTATTCGTGATCATTTTAAAGTGATCTCGCCCAAACACATTGTCGTTCACAACAAGCTCGTATATCTTAATCAAAGGTCAGAAGTCCGTAAACGCGCCGTCATTTCTGATCTGTTCCCTTTCCGTATGTACGGAATTAGGGAGCGGAGTCAGAAATCTTGTAATTAGCACTTTGCTGGATTTACCAGATTCCTGACTATTGCTCAGCAATATCAGAAATGTCGTCGCTGTTTTGACGGGATCTACTTCTGTAGTTTTATACTTAATAGACTTGACTTGTTTCTTAGTCATCTTACACCCCACCTAAAACCCCGTCTCACATAATCTTATTTGCTACGTTAAATAATTGCGTACTGCGAAGTCATCTTTGCAACGGATTAAATAAATCCAATTTCATTATAGTGATTCTCACAATGTAATGAACCTCTTGAGCCTTCCCATCATCAGAAGTGCATTTCTACGGTAGAAGTGTGAAATTTTACAATTAATTATTAACAACTATGAAAAAAATAGGAATTGATATTGGTAGGGTAATTATTAGTGGAGACACAGATGTCCCCGACCAGTTTTTTGGAGCAGAATATTTAAATGTTCCACCAGTAGCAGGTTCGTTTGAAGCAATTCGCGAAATTATCGAAGATTATGGACCAGAAAATGTGCATTTAGTTTCTAAATGTGGAGAGCGAGTTCAAATGCGAAGTTTGAGGTGGCTCAATCATTTGAATTTCTTTGGTAAGACAGGATGTTTACCGAACCATGTATGGTTTTGTAAGGAACGGAAAGACAAAAAGAAGATTTGCGATCGATTAAGAATAAATATCTTTATAGACGATCGATTTACGGTGTTGAATCATCTATTGCATTTAGATAAACTGTTTTTGTTCAAACCGAATCAAAAAGAATTACAAAAGTTTAATAACTTTCAGAGGAAGAACAACGTTATTGTTGTTGAGAGTTGGGGAGAAGTTATAGAAAGTGTTTTATAAGCTACATCTGATTTTACGGAAATCGCATGAAGAAAGCCGTTCATCAATTTATAGTTATTGGTTTGATAGCATTAATGCTGGTGCTTTTAGTAGGTAAAAATCATTACTTGCTTGGCACGGCGTTGAATATTGTACAATACCCTATTGTAGTATTGGTAGCCTTAATTTTTTGGAGACGTTCGAAAAGAGGAATAAAACTAAACTATAAGATTTTATTTGTTATTGGTGGATTACTAATTCTTAATTGGTGTTACGAACATGCAAGACGAATAGATTGGAGTGGCTCCTCAAACGTAAAACATGAAGTTTCAATTCTGACGTATAACTTGTTCTTCAAGAACAAATACAAACAGAAGATCATTGATGAAATTCGAAAACATGATCCAGATGTACTGGTAGTTCAGGAGCTTACTGAAAGCTGGAATTTAGCTTTGACCAATCAAGTTTATTCCAAATACAAGTATCGAAGAACTTATGTTAATAACGGAACCCATGGTCTAGGGATTTTTTCCAAGTATCCGATTCAATCATGTGATTACATTGATAATGGCGTTGGGTTACCGGTGTTTCAGGTTAGTAAGATTAAGGTAAAAGATAGGACCTTTATTTGTACAAATGGTCACCCAGCGTCCCCTGCGATTGCTGTAGAGAATCCAGATAAGTTTTTTGAATATTACTCTATGAATTATAAGATTCGAACTGAGCAATGGGAGAAGTTAAATACATATTTAGAAACACATTATCTTGGTCAACCAAGTATTGTAGCTGGAGACTTAAATACAATGAATATTGAACCTCTGTATAACACTATACGTCATGATTGGCTTGATTTATTTTCGAAAGAAGGTGAAGGTTGGAGTCAAACTTTTCCAAATACTTCCAGAATTCCAGCTCCAATATTAACTTTAGACTATATTCTTTATCAAGGTAACATTAAACCTAAAAAGGCGAAGGTCTTAAAAGGGAGTAGTTCGGATCATTTTGCGCTATTAGGTGAAGTTGAAATATGAGATTCTTATGAGAACAGGTATAGTTTTGTCTTTTGTAATAATAGCCAATGTCTCTTTCGGCTTCGGAATGTCTGATTGGGTACAAAAGACTCCTGGGGGTCATCAGATGTTTGATGTCGGCTCAGGTACTCAGTTGCAGATTTCTTCCTCATCGGAAACATTAGAAAACATTAATAGATGGTATTTCTACAAGAATCATGTCGTCGGTGAATTGTCAAATGGTTTTTTTATATTGGATGAATCTTCAGGGAAACTAACGAATTTTTCATCAGATAAAGAATGGCTCAACGAAACAGATGTTCGAGGACTCAAACCTTTACTTTGGACTCGTTGGTACAATGACAATTGGGTTGATTTTGAATGGTTGTTAATCCTTGCGATGTTGGGCTGGATAATCTGGATTCCGTTAGCTTTGTTCTTCCTTTACATGATTTATAGAGCGGTAATTAAAGAAAAATTCAATTATCGAAAACCCTTTACTAGAGTGGTAACAATTACAGTACTGCTATTGGGAACCATGATTCTTTTAGATTTATTTCCTTCAAGTATTTAAATGGATGTACAGGTATTAAAATACGGCATAGTAGGATTTAGCAGTTCTTCATTTGATCAAAAGA
>JAHDFW010000170.1 GCA_020627945.1 Cytophagales bacterium | reverse complement strand
GTAAAACGTTTACCCATGAAACGCTTAATAGACATTACAGTATTTGTTGGATTAGTAATCGCCTGACGTTTTGCAGGATCTCCAATTTTTCTCTCTCCTTTACCTCCATCAAGGAAGCCTACGATAGAAGGAGTTGTTCTTCTTCCTTCACTATTTGGAATAACCACAGGTTCATTCCCTTCCATTACAGCAACGCAAGAGTTTGTGGTTCCCAAATCGATTCCAATAATTTTACCCATTTTAACTTACTAGTTTGTTTTAGTTTAATTGTTGTTCTTATCCTAAATCGTGTTTGTTCTTTTCCAAACACAAGTGCTTATCAACAATGTATGTGCCAATGCAAGAATAGCCACCAACTAATGACATGTTGGCAGAAATCATGACGTGAAAACCTGAAATTGAGTGAATTAGTTCCTGTTTTTCAACTCCTGCATTGCAATATTGGCAAAAATGAAGTCGTTGAATTCTTTTACTTTGGCGTCATAAATCTCATGACGAGTACCTTCCCAAAGTTTTTCCCCTGCTTGGAAATAAAGAATTTTATCTCCTATTCCCAGTACGGAATTCATGTCATGGGTTACTACAGTTGTGGTAATATTATATTCGTAGGTGATTTCCTTAATTAGGTCATCTATAAGAATTGCTGTTCGAGGATCTAATCCCGAGTTTGGTTCATCGCAAAAGAGATATTTCGAATTAGCCACAATTGCTCTTGCAATTCCAACTCTTTTCTGCATTCCTCCACTAATTTCAGATGGCATCAAATCATTCTTACCTGCTAATCCTACTCTCTCTAAGCAAAAATTAACTCGATCGATTTTCTCCCCTTTTTCCATGTTAGATAACATATCTAACGGAAACATTACGTTTTGTTCTACTGTTTTGGAATCGAATAATGCTGAACCTTGAAAAAGCATTCCGATCTCACGTCGAATAGCTTTCTTTTCCGTCACATTGGATTCATGAAAACTCCGACCATTGTACAGCACCGCTCCATCGTCTGGTTGAAGTAACCCTACTAAACATTTCAGAAGAACACTTTTACCTGTCCCACTCCCTCCTAGAATAAGGTTTACCTTGCCCGCTTCTAAAACACCGCTTACGCCTTTAAGTACGTGGTTGCTGCCGAAAGTCTTATGTAATCCCTGAAACTCTATCATTTTCTTTTATACCAGAAGTAGTTGAGAAATTATATAATCTGCCAAAAGAACAGCAATACAACTGCTAGTTACAGCTTGGGTACTAGCTTTACCCACTTCAAGTGCACCTCCTTTTGTAAAGAATCCACTAAAAGACGATATACTTGCTATTATGAATGCAAACACAACAGTCTTAATCAGCATAAAGCCTACATTAAAGGGAACAAACTCATATTGGACTCCATAAACATACTCAACCTGAGTTAATGCATTCGTAGCTACTCCAGCAACAAAACCTCCGTAAATACCAAGGAAAGCTGCAAGAATTACTAACATTGGGAATACAATGATTGCTCCAATAATCTTTGGCAACACCAAATAAGACGCTGAATTAATCCCCATTATTTCAATAGCGTCAATTTGTTCAGTAATACGCATGGTACCTAAACTACCAGCAATGTGAGAACCTACTTTACCAGCAAGAACTACGCTTGTAATAGTTGGGGCCAATTCCAAAACCACCATATCTCTAACCAGCATCCCAATAATGTAATTAGGAATAAACGGGCTAACCATATTATATGCTGTCTGAACAGCAGTTACCGCTCCAATAAAAGTGGAAACAATTACTACTATCACCAACGAGTCTATACCAATATTTACACATTCATTCAGAATCTGCTGAACGTAAACCCTAAACGGTTCACGATTTTTGAATAAACTTCCTATAAAAAGAATATATCGGCCAAGCCATCTCATTGGGTCAAATTTAAAACAAATTCCTATCTTCGGCTATATAAATTTAATAATTGGTTTCACGGACCAGAAATTGAAATTCTAATGAGTAAAAAAACGGTAGTAGTAACAGGAGGTACAAAAGGAATTGGCAGAGCAATACTTGAAGAGTTTGCTAAAAATGGATTTAACATTTTTACCTGTGCAAGAAATGAAGATGACCTATCCAATTTAAAAGATCTAATTGAGAAAGAGCACAACGTAGAATGCCACTATCAAGTTGCTGATCTCTCCAAAAAAGATGATGCTTTATTATTTGGCGATTTTGTACTTGCACATACCGATGAGGTAACTGTGTTAGTGAACAATGCCGGCTTTTTTGTTCCAGGTGCAATTCACTCAGAAGAAGACGGAATGTTAGAAGCTATGATAAATACCAATTTGTACAGTGCGTATTATTTAAGCAGACAATTACTTCCAGTTATGATAGAAAAAAAAGCGGGACATGTATTCAATATTTGTTCAATTGCTAGTATTACGGCTTATCCGAATGGAGGTTCTTATTCCATTTCCAAATTCGCCCTTCATGGGTTTACAAAGAACTTACGTGAAGAAATGAAAGACAAGGGGGTAAAAGTAACTTCAGTAATGCCTGGTGCAACTTGGTCTGCTAGTTGGGAAGGTGCGGATGTGCCACAAGAAAGATTGATGAAATCAAGCGATATTGCAGCTAGTATTTGGGGAGCTTATGAACTTTCCGATAGAGCGGTCGTTGAAGAGCTTGTAATTCGTCCTCAACTTGGAGATCTTTAGAAGATTATAAATAAAAAAGCGGAGATTTTTATACTTAACTTACTTGAAATAAGTATAAAAATCTCCGCTTATTACTCTAAGGTTATTATTTTAACCTAAATGCCTTTTTAGTTCTGCTTATACTTTTCAGATACAACAGCTGGAGATGAAGGATCATTCCAATCACTTGTAGTTTCGGTTGCTACAAACAAGTTTTGTCCCGAAATTTTATAATCAAACATATAGGTTTTATTTTCTCCGTCTTCAACCCAGATTTGACCTTCTTCAACTTTAACCTCTCCATTACCTTCATAAATAGTAACTCCATCCATTAAGACTTCCTTCTTGGTAAATTCCAAAGTCTTAGTTCCGTCTTCCGATGTCCAAGAAGTCTTTTTCAATGTTGGTTCCACATCAATTCCACCACCGCATGCAATCATACTTGTTGCAGCCGCGATAATTAGTCCATTTCTAAATATATTTTTCATTTAGTTCTTCTATTATAAAATTGTTTTCCTTTATCTCATGCCAGCTGCCATAAGCAAGTTCAAATCTTTACATTTCATATTGAACTTTCTGGCTATCGCCTGGTTTGTTAAATTCCCTTTATAAGTATATACACTTTCTAAGATTCCTTCTTCCGCAAACATCATTTCTTCAAGTCCTCCAAGAGAGCCCATTTTCAATAACAGAGGTGTAAACAAGTTACTCAAAGCCATGGTTGCAGTTCGACTCACTCTTGAGGCTATATTTGGCACACAGTAGTGCGTAACTTCATGTTTTTCAAATACTGGCTTATCATGACTTGTTACTTCCGATGTCTCAAAGCAGCCACCTCCATCAATACTAACATCAACAATTACGGAACCGGGTTTCATAGAAGAGACCATATGTTCAGTAACAACACATGGTGTTCTTCCGTACTCTGGCCTTAACGCTCCAATAACAACATCCGCAAATTGAATTTCTTCCGCTAAATTTTCAGTATCTAATGTGGAGGTATATAGTTGCATCCCTAAAGTATTCTTAAGTCTTCTCAACTTAAAAACTTGGTTATCGAAAACTCTCACCTCTGCTCCCAACCCTAGAGCGGTTCTTGCAGCAAATTCAGCAACTGTACCAGCTCCAAGAATCATAACCTTTGTTGGTGGAACTCCAGTAATCCCTCCTAAAATAACTCCTTGTCCATTCGTAGAGTCACTTAAATACTCCGCGGCAATAAGCATTACTGTACTTCCAGCAATTTCACTCATCGCTCTAATGAAAGGAAAATCATTAATCTCATTTTGGATTAATTCAAAAGCCATAGAGGTAATCTTACGATCATTGAGGGCTTTTATATAAGTCGGTTGTAGGTTTGTAAATTGAATCGCCGAGATCAATTTTTGACCTGGCTTCATATAACCGATTTCTTCTTTGTTAGGTGGTTCAACTTTTAAAATCAAATCACACTCAAAAGCTTCTTTAGCAGAATAAACAATTTTTGCTCCAGCCTCGTTGTAATCACGGTCTGTAAACTTAGACCCATCACCTGCTCCTGATTGCACGGTAACCTCATGCCCGTTGTTAACCAAGATCCCTACAGCAGAAGGAGTGAGACAAATTCTATTCTCCTGATACCCTGTCTCCTTAGGTAAAGAAATACTTAATCTAGTATTCCCAGTTTTTACGCGCTGCAATTTTTCTTCAGGAAAAAGTGAATGATGCGCTAACTGTGTTCCTATCTTTTGCTTCATAATATATTGCTGGCCCAATATATTGGATTCCCAATATTACATGGATGATAATAAAGATGTTATACTAATTTGGTTGATAAGAAACATTTATTGTTCTATCTTCATTAGCTTCAATAAGTAAATTTAACAAAATATGTTTAATCGGAATAAAGTTTTCCGCAATACCTGGCCATTCAATGAAACACAAATTACCTGAATCTAGGTATTCCTCAAACCCTATGTCGTAAAGTTCTTCTTCATCTTCTACTCTATACAAATCAAAGTGATACATGATATTATTCTCCGAATCACGATATTCATTTACCAATCCAAAGGTCGGCGAACTTGGTACATCTACTATTTCGCGATACTGCGTATAAGCCTTTATAAAGGTAGTTTTACCTGCCCCCATATCACCTTCTAACAAAATAACCTTATACTCTTCAAATTTTGAATGAAGTTCTTTAAATAAGTCTTTAATCTCATCTACAGATTTAATTCTAAATTGGTCAGACATAGCCCGTTTTTAAAATTCTAAGTTCTATTCACAAAATTAATGAATCCCACGAATTTCTATTAATTATTGGCAGCTCATGTTTTTTCTATAATTTTAACGTACTATGCAATCCTTAAATTAGAAAACATGAAACAACTCAAAAAACTTTTATTCGTCGGTCTTATTTTTCTCGGTGGAATCTTTACTTCTTGTTCTGAAGAATCTCAATCGGTGTCATATAAATCACCAGGTGAAAAAACAGAATTAAACTTCACTGGAAAGCGAGCTACATCGTTAGATCCATGGATGGTTGGAATAAATGTTAAGGGGTACGGTTTTGACGATACTATTGCAACGGAATTGTACATAGGCTCAATTGATAGTTCTACTATAATAGTTGATTGGGCAAATGACAATGAAGCTTCGGTAACTCTTAAACAAAGGGATAGTGATGACAAAAAGATGAAATTGCAGATTAGTGAAAATGGTGTTTCATTAAAATAAATTTTAACGGATATTTGACCTTTATAAAAACCACGAAGTATAATGAATCTGGATTTAACTAATAAAACGGCTCTGGTATGCGGAAGTACTCAGGGAATTGGCAAGGCTGCTGCGACGCAACTAGCTAAAATGGGAGCATCTATTATTTTGATTGCTCGAAATGAAGATAAACTACAATCCGTATTATCTGAACTTGACACCACTAATGGACAAAGTCATATATATGTGGTAGCAGACTTTTCATATCCAGATCAATTAAAAGAAGCTTTGGATAAAAAGGTAAATAGCAACGTTCACATCCTGGTAAACAATACTGGTGGACCTGCAGGTGGACCGATTACAAATGCTGGAATTGATGAATTCAGAATAGCATTTAACAATCATTTGGTTTGTAATCACATTCTAACTCAACATGTTGTTGACGGAATGAAAGCTGAAGGATTCGGGAGAATTATAAATATAATTTCCACATCTGTTAAAGCTCCTCTTAAAGGATTAGGGGTCTCTAACACTATTCGTGGAGCAGTGGCCAACTGGTCTAAAACTATGGCTGGAGAGCTTGGTCCTTTTGGTGTAACCGTAAACAATGTTCTACCTGGAGCTACCAAAACGGTTCGTTTGGAATCTATCATTGAAAATAAATCTACTAAAACTGGTCAATCAGTGGAGCAAACTGAGCAACAAATGTTATCTCAAATACCTGCTGGAAGATTTGGTGCAGCTGAAGAAATTGCGGATGCTGTTGCATTTTTAGCAAGTCCTTCTGGTGGTTATATTAATGGAATTAACCTCCCAGTCGATGGAGGAAGAACGGTTTGCCTCTAACTTGTTAATCGTATTCTAAGAGCGTGATAAGTGTAGCAGAGGCACTAAAGCTAATCAGCAATGTGCAAGTCCAATTAAGTACTGAGACTGTCAATCTTTCTCATGCACATAATAAGGTACTTGCAGAACAAATAGTAGCTCCAATTAATTTGCCACCATTCGATCAGTCCGCCATGGACGGATATGCTGTTTGTGGAATACAAAGCACCTATAATGTAGTAGGTGAAATCGCAGCAGGCATAACCGATGAAATGACTTTGAACGAAGGAGAAGCGATTCGCATATTTACTGGAGGTGCCGTTCCTAAAAATAGTACAGCTGTCATCATGCAAGAAAAAACTCAAGCGCTTGAAAATAACATCTTGCAAGTTGATGAATTGGTGAAATCTGGTCAAAACATTCGTCCTACGGGAGAACAATTGGTTATTGGAACTAACATTTTTAATAAGGGCCATGTTATTAATCCTGCTACGGTTGGACTTTTAAGTAATTTAGGTTTTTCTAATGTTGAAGTAATCAAGACACCAAAAATCAACATTATAGTAACTGGAAACGAATTGGTAAAACCGGGCACCAGAGATCTCAAATATGGCGAAATCTTTGAATCAAATTCAGTAATGTTGGAGTCGGCAATATTGAGTAAAAATTTCGAATGTTCATCGCCGATTCAAGTGGAGGATAATTTGGATAATACCACAGAGCAAATAAAACAAGCATTTGAATCACATAACGTGCTTATCATATCTGGTGGAATTTCGGTAGGTGATTATGATTATGTAAAAAAAGCTCTGGAACTCAACGGTGTAAAAGAGATCTTTTATAAGGTTAAGCAGAAACCTGGTAAGCCATTGTTTTTTGGTAAAAAGGATAACAAGTTCGTATTTGCATTACCTGGCAACCCTGCAGCTGCATTAACTTGTTTTTATATTTATGTGCTTCCGCTTCTAAAACGATTGAGCGGTTTAAACTCCTTTGAATCTATCAGTTCTTTGGCTCCTATTACTAAAGACTATAATAGAAAATCTGGTCGTGCCGTTTTTCTTAAAGCAAGAATGGACCAAGGCTCAGTAGAAATACTTGAAGGGCAGTCTTCTGCCATGTTACATTCTTATGCTCTTGCTAACGGACTTGCGTTTCTCGACGAGAATATTGAATCCATAAAAAAAGGGGATAAAATCAAATTTTATCCCCTTTAAAATATTTAGTATTTAATCTCTATTTCGCGAAGTTAACAGCTCTCATTTCTCTAATTACTGTCACCTTAACCTGACCTGGATATTGCATTTCCTTCTCAATTTTCTGAGAGATATCAAATGACAATTGTCCTGCTTTTTTATCATCTGTTGATTCTGCATCTACCAATACTCTTAACTCTCTACCAGCTTGTATTGCAAAACTCTTAGTAACTCCTTCAAAATCCAACGCTAGAGCCTCCATATCTTTCAGACGCTTAACATAAGATTCTGTAACTTCTCTACGTGCACCCGGTCTTGAACCTGAAATAGCATCACAAGCCTGAACAATTGGAGAAATCATACTAGTCATCTCTACCTCATCATGGTGAGCTCCTATGGCATTACAAATCTCTGGGTTCTCATTGTACTTCTTAGCCATTTGCATTCCCCAAATTGCGTGAGGTAAATCAGTCTCTTCTGGAGCAACTTTACCAATATCATGAAGTAATCCAGCACGTTTTGCTTTTTTAGCATCTAAACCAAGTTCAGCCGCCATAATAGAACAAAGCTTTGCAACTTCTTTGGAGTGTTGTAATAAGTTTTGGCCATATGAAGATCTAAATCTCATTCTACCTACCATCTTAATTAAAGCAGGGTGCAATCCATTCACTCCAAGATCAATAACAGTTCTCTCCCCGATTTCCATTATTTCTTGTTCCAAATCCTTTGCTGTCTTGTTTACCACCTCCTCTATTCGTGCAGGGTGAATACGTCCATCCGCTACTAATCTGTGTAACGAAAGTCTAGCAATCTCTCTTCTTACTGGATCAAACCCTGAAATTAAAATTGCTTCAGGAGTATCATCTACAACTATTTCAACTCCAGTAGCCGCCTCTAATGATCTAATATTACGACCTTCACGACCAATAATTTTCCCTTTGAGATCATCTGAATCCAGGTTGAATACTGAAACACAGTTTTCAATGGCGTGTTCCGCAGCAGTTCGTTGAATCGTTTCTAAAACAATCTTCTTAGCATCTTTGGCAGCTGATAATTTAGCTTGTTCAATAATGTCCTTAACCTTGGATGAAGCTTCTGTTTCAGCCTCTCTTGTCAAAGTTTCGAGAAGTTCTGTCTTTGCTTCATTAGCAGAAAGATTAGCTACGGTTTCCAATTTTGACACAATCGATCTTCTCTCATCTTCAAGATCATTTTTACGCTTTTTAAGAACATCCAACTGAGCAGTAACATTTTCTTTCATACTTTCCAACTCGGCTTCTTTACGATCCATGTTCTTGGTACGATCTTTAAAGCTTTGTTCCTTTTGCTTAACCGCTCTTTCGTTTTTAATGATATTTTCCTTCTTCTTCTGAACTTGTTGTTCAAAATCAGATTTCATTTGAATAAACTTCTCCTTTGCTTCAAGCAACTTTTCTTTTTTCAAGGCTTCACCTTTGTCCTTCGCCTCCGACAAAATAGCCTTAGCTTTTTCTCGAGCTGCCTCTTCTTCTTTTTTCACCGATTGACTGGATAGGACTTTTCCTAAAATCAGTCCTATTACCAAACATACTATCGCGGCAATTAGTGTTATTATTATACTTAAATCCATGTGATTATCTGTCTATGTATGTAACATTTAGTTTAACAGAAATTCAGGAACGAAAGAGATTATGTACTAAACAGAACAACCATAAAAGGTTTAATCTGCAACTACACATTAGTTTTTGAGATGGTCAGTCAACCTTTGGTCCAGACGTTGGAGACTTTCATTTATAGTCTCTGATTCTATATTATTGAGTTGTTTCAATCTTAAATTTTCGGACATAGTCTCTATTGCTACCATAGACAATAAATCCTGTGAATCCGATCGATTAAAATGACTTCGATACACCTTTATTTTATCACTGATTATTTTACCCGCAAGTCTCAAATTTTCTTCATCCTCAACCTTTATGGTCATCGGATAATTACGATTTTCGATCTTAATATTTATGGATAACTGACTCAATTATATCTAAATTGTTTTGACTTAGCTCTTCAAATACTTAATGCAACGATCAACATCCCGAATAACCTCATTGATCTTTGCACGCATCTCTTTTACATCTTCTCCTCCCCTGCTATTTCCTTTTGCAATGTTATTAATTTTAATTTGATTTTCTAAATTTTTAGTCTTTTCTATTTCTTGTTCTAACGCACCTTTAAGCTGATGAATTTCCTCATCACGACTTTTAATTCTGCCCGTAAGTGCGATATTCTCATTAATAAGAATTTCGACCTTCTCTTCAATCCTCTTAAAATATTCCTGTGCTGTTAGTTCCA
>JAHDFW010000169.1 GCA_020627945.1 Cytophagales bacterium | reverse complement strand
AAATGATAATAGAGATGGATTTACAGGCAGAAAAGATCAATTTAGTACAGCAGATACTATCGGTTCAGAAAGCTTCGCTTCTTGGTAAGATTAAGGATCTTTTGGAAAAAGAAATGATAGTAGGCTATACAACAGATGGGAAACCATTAACCAAAGAAGCTTATAATGCCCGTTTGGAGAAAGCTGAGCAGGATGTTTTAAATGGCAGAGTTACTACATCTGAAGATCTTAGAAAAGAGGTTGCAAGTTGGAAAAAGTAGTTAGAGTAGACTGGACTGATGCGGGTAAACAAGCATTAAGACATGTATATGAGTTTTATGCTGAAAGATCAGAATTAGCAGCAGAGATTGTTGTAAATGATATTATAGATGCAGCAGACTCAATTGTCTTTGGAAAACAGTATCAGATAGATGATATCAACCCTAAGTATCGAAGAATAGTAGTCAGAGATTATAAAGTGCTTTATATAGAATCTGATGGAATTGTGAATGTAATGGGTGTAGTGAGTACCAAACAATCTCCTGAGATATTAGAAGGGAAGTGACCCTAACACACGAAGATACTCCCCAGCACAACCCCAAAAAGACCTAAACAAAAAGGTTTCATATAAGGAACCTATAAATGTATTG
This sequence comes from Cytophagales bacterium, assembly GCA_020627945.1. Classification (GTDB taxonomy): domain Bacteria; phylum Bacteroidota; class Bacteroidia; order Cytophagales; family JAHDFW01; genus JAHDFW01. The sequence continues at coordinate 9,081 of JAHDFW010000169.1, read as the reverse complement.
GTTTAGACCTATTTTGAAATCAAGTTTTGGGCATTGTTTTTTTTCTAAGGGAAAGAGTTTTGCTCATTCTTTTTCAAGTCAATAATTTAATTTGCCGTGTTTCAACTTTTTACTTTCATTTTGGTTCGTAGCACAACCAGGTAATGTTCCTAGCAAAACCCCAATAAAAGTTGACTCTTGTGTTACAAAGTTGTCGCTAGCAAAGTTAAATCCTCAAAACAGCTCAGACTCTTCAGTGGTCAACTCCTTTTGAGTGACGAGCTGTAAAATAAGAGGTTGTTGTTTACAAACGATCTTTGCCATTCACAAACATTACTTAATTTTAACACAAATACCTTTATCTTTAAAGCATGAAGCCCATCAAAGCCATAATTGTGGACGATGAACCACGCGCACGAAATGTGTTAAAGCTCCTTCTCGAAAGACTCGATTCTTCAATTCAAGTTGTTGCAAGCTGTGGGGCCGTTCCAGAGGCCATTAGCGCAATTAAGAGTAATAAACCAGATGTTGTTTTTCTTGATGTTCACATGCATGACTATAAGGGCTATGAGATTATAAACTTTTTAGATGAAATTAACTTTGAGATCATTTTTGTAACTGCCTACGACAAATATGCCATACGTGCCTTTGAGATGGGGGCTATGGACTACTTGGTTAAACCTATCGAAAGAGCTAGACTAAAAGAAAGTATTGAGAGACTCCAGAATCGCAATAGTTACAAAATTAAAATTGAAGAATATGAAAGGCTTCAAAAATCACTTGAACAAAATATTCAAGATAAAATAGTAATTCCAGAGTCCGGAAACAGAAGGGTAGTAGAACTAAATAAAATAATCGGAATTGAAGCGGATGGTTCGTACTCTAAAATATACATCGAAGAAGAACAAGAAATCGTTGTGGGCAAAAACCTTACTTATTTTGAAAAACTGATAGGCGAAAATACCACCTTTATTAGATCTCATCGAAGTTGGTTAATTAATTCTAAATATGTCAAAGGATATAATAAGACGAAGTTGGAACTAAGACTCGGACAAAATTTAGTGGCAAAGGTTTCTCGCTCTCGTTTAGATGAGTTTAGGAAATTTGTTCGGTAGATCTGATGAACTGAACTAATGAGATGGAAATTGTATGTTCTTAGAGTAATGCTTTGCATTTATGTTCTTCTTTTCTTCGCCTCTTGTATAAAAGGTCAGGAAGACATGTATAATAACTCTGTCACAGGACTACCAGGAGGATTAATCTTGTCATGTTGCTTTATCACTATCATATTCGTTATAATTATCTTATTAGTAGCCATTAAAAATAAGCGTGAGGTTGAAAAAAAGATAGCGCACATTAAGTTAGAAAAAGATGACTTAGAGGTACAACTCCAAGCAATAAGAGGTCAGCTAAATCCGCACTTTATTTTTAACTCACTGAACTCTATTCAAGAATTGATCTTAGGTCAGAAAACGGATCAGGCTTATGACTATGTGGTGCTTTTCTCTAAACTTATTCGTCAATCATTACACCATAGTTCAAGGAGTCTAGTTCAAATTGAAGAAGAGGTTGCCTTTTTGAATACTTATCTAAAACTAGAAAAGTTACGATTTGAAAATGTTCTCAATTATCAACTTGACGAAACAGGTATTACTAACAAATTGAAGTTTATACCTTCAATAATAATCCATCCATTTTTGGATCAACTACTTAATTCTGATACAGCAGTTTTTAGGACTACGTTTTACTTGGAAATTGAATTTAAGCAAGAAGAAAATTTTATCTGCATTATTTCCTATTCGGGAGATTTGGAGCATAATCACCCGAACAATCTTTTTATTAAAGAAATGCATGAAAAAAATGTAAAAAACAGGCAACTTTATGGTGACTTTTTTGGTCTTAAATGTATAAAGAACAAGAGAAGAGGTTCGAGGATTTATGATCAGATTATTTTGGAAATTCCATTTTATGATCGCCTTGAATAGGTACAAATATAATTTATGATTTTAGTTAAAAGTATCTGGCAGCGATACATTTATCTAATTTTTGCACTATGTTTTTTAAGCACTACAGCATATGCAAAATATGAGATAATTGATGAAATTACTAGCTATGAGGTTCAAGGTAAATTTGATTCGGCATCCATTCTGATAGATTCCATAATCCAGATCAGAGATCAAATTATTCATACGCAATCAGAAGAAGATGCTTATTATATTCTATCAAGAGTATATGGTTCTAAAGGAAACGTAGAGTGGGGCAAAGGAGGTGCAACCCCCGATTCTTTTTATATTCAATCCATTGAGTACGCAAAAGTAATTAATGACAGTATAGCCATAGGTTTAAACTACTGTAACTTAGGAATATTAAGAGAGATAAGGGCTGAATACGCTGAATCCGTAGACTATTATATTCAAGCGTATAAATATTTGGAAAAGAGTTGTATTCAAAAATCTAGAATGCTAGATCATATTAGCTATAGTCTCTCGCTTATGGGAAAAAATGATGAAGCATTGGAATATATACGGAAAGCATTACGAGTTGCTCAGGATTGTGGAGATCAAGTTATGCTAGGGAATATTTACAACGCCATTGGAAGTCTATATACCAGTTTAAATAAAGAAGCTGACTCCATTCTGTTCTATCTAAATAAGGCTCAGAAAATTGCAAACGAATCTGACAATCTTGAATTAAGGTCAATAAACAACTCTCACTATGGTGATTTTTATTTTAACACAGGTCAGTTTGAGCAAAGTTTAAAATACAATCAAATTAGTTTGGAAGAATCTGAAGCTTTTGGTGATTTAGATGGTCAGGCTGAAAGTTTGAGGAGATTAGGGTTTGCACATGGGAAATTAGGTGATATGGAAAGAGGTATTGCTTACTATGACAAAGCTTTGAAGATAGTAGATCAATTGGACGCCTCAAATATGAAGGTTGAAATTTTTAGCGAGTTATTTGAGTTACATGAAGAACGAGGAAACTACCGAGAGGCACTTGAATACCATAAAGCGTTTATTACACTGCAAGATTCTTTGGTAGGATTAGCCAAATCAAAAGCATACGATAACATTTTGGTTAAATATGAAGCTGAAAAATTGAAGGCAGCTAATGAAATAGCAGAACGCGAAAAATTGATTGCCCAAAATAAAGCAGATAGAAGAGGCGATTACCTTATATTATTGTCCCTAATTGCTATAGCTTTTGCAACTTCTACTTTACTTTTTATTAATAGAATTAGATCTAAGAAAAAAGCAGAAATACTTTCGCTTGAGTTAAAAGATGCACGAGAACGTCTGGAGATTGAACGTAAGCTTAATCGTTCTGAACTTACTGCATTGCGTTCACAACTCAATCCACATTTTATTTTTAATACGATTAACTCAGTTCAAGATTTAGTTTTGCAAAACCAAACTGATACCTCTTATGATTATCTAGTTAATCTATCCAAATTGGTCCGACTGGCACTTGAACATTCCGAACAAGAGTCGATTTCGCTCGAACAGGAAATTTGTTTTCTTACTCATTACCTAAATTTAGAAAAGCTCCGTTTGGGCGAAGATTTTGCATATAACTTTGATTGCGATGAAGTGGAAAGTATGTCAGTAAAGGTTCCTCCAATGTTTTTACAGCCTTTCATAGAAAACGCACTATGGCATGGCCTTTTGCCAAAAGAAGGTACAAAAGAATTGAATATTAAGTTTTCTCAAAATGGCACATTGAAATGTGTAATTGAGGACAACGGAATAGGTCGTGATGAAGCACTGAAAAAGAAAAAAGGACCAGAAGGTACTCACGCTTCTTTTGCTTTGAAGGCGATTGATAAACAAGTAGACCTTTTTCGGAAGCAATTTGGTGGCGAAGTCAATTACACGATTGACAATGCCTTTCCAAATGGTAAGTTCGTTGGGACAAGGGTAGAAGTCAATTTGCCTTTTATGACCAAAACCCAATAGAACAGAACATAACTAACTACATGTCTTTCGCGTTTCGTAGTGATGTTATGAAGCCATTACGAGGTTGGAATCTTAGTTGAATCTTCAAGATTATCAGGTGAAATTAGCGGAGAATTACATGTCTTTAAGAGCCTTAAGCATTTGGATGGTTATGTTTGAATGGGAAATAAAATTATTGACATTATGGACTTCGTTCTGGTGGCAGGAATCTAAGATCTCTTATAAGTGAATGTTTAGGGGACGTTTTGAAATCTGCTTTAAAGAGAAACAAAAGTGATTTAAAAACGTTAAATTTGTATAAAATGAGAGCAGGTATGAAAATAGATCAATTAAGAGATGCTACAATCGAAGTAATTAAGAACTTACCAGAGACTTGCAGTTTAGAAGAGATTATGTATGAGATCAACTTTACGGCCCAAGTTTTAGAAGGGTTGAAAGATGAAGTGGAAGGTCGTGTGATAAGTACTTCTGAATTACTAGATAAGGTGTCTCAATGGAAGTCAAAGTAAACTGGTCATTACGAGCAGAAAAGAGTCTTGAAAACATACATGAATATATAACTCAGGACTCGGAAATCTATGCAAACAAGTTCATAACAGATTTAATTAGGTCTTCAGAGGCTCAGTTAAGTACACAAACCCATATAGGTTGAATTGTTCCAGAATTTAGGAATACTTCACTATCATTTTTACATGAAATTATCTTTAAAGGTTATCGAGTAGTTTATCATCCTAAGGAAACAGAAGTAACGGTAATTACGGTGATCAATGGAAGAATGGATATAGAGAAACATTTTAGAAGTTGATCCCACCGCGCGACACTCCGTAGAACTCCGCTCCCCACCTTTGTAGTAAGGCGTTCACTACTGCACTTCTCAGAACAACCCTAGAAATACCTAAACAAAAAGGTTTCCCGCAGGATTATAGAAGGTCATTTTAAGGTTGTATATAAGATTTTAGAAGATCAGATTTACATAACTGATTTTTTTGATACTCGACAGAATCCTGAAAAGATGAAAGGTTAGCCATTGCACAAAGCTGGGCAAAGTACGCGTCTAATACGTGTTTAAAGCAGAATAGGGATCACGCTGAATTTCTAGGCACTTTGGAATGTTAAGAAGACCAACATAAACCCCGACTCGCTCTTTCTTACCCTACCAGAAAATTAAAAATATTACCAAGTAAAATTAATCATGGCACTGGGCGCAAAACCAATTCCGTATTTGTTAACGCGTACCATGAATGCCGTATTTGGAGGTGGAGGAGGGCCCATCATTGGTGGTTTTGTTCGGCGTTCTATCTGAGCAAAAATTATTCTGTTATTATAAACATTTTGTAACCCCAACCCGATGTCGATTTTATACTTATTGTTTTTTGGTTGCACTTGATACGCAATTGAAAGATCCAATTGATGGTTGGAAGGGAAATATTCGCCATAGGACTCCGCACTCAGTGGAGTGTAAATAATATTACTTGGATTATTACCCATTGAAGGCCCTGTGCCACCTGGTTGCAATTGTCTTCCCGCTAGAAATGGTGACCTATATTCTTCTTCAACGGCCAAACCAGACTTATAACTCCATCCCGCTGAGAACTTCCAATTTTTATGGTTGTATCCAAGGACTGCACTTAATATGTGCTTTTGCCCCCAAATATATGTAAACACCGCCGTATCAAATCTTGCCTCACTATCGTTAAAACTATAACTTACCCAACCTTCCAGATTGTTCCATTTGCGCTTAATTAGGGCATCGACTCCATAATTGGTATACTCACCATAAATGGTTAAAATTGGGGAGTTGAAATCAATGAAGTTGGTGGCCGTGATATCGTTCATTTCTCTGAAATAACCTTCCGTTTCAATAAGAAAATCCCCCTTTTCATAAATTAGCCCTGCCGATACTTGTCTACTTTTTGCAACTTTAACTACTGCATCATTGCTGAGTCTCCAGTTTAAGTTTGCTATACCACCAATCGAACTGGTATAAGTACCAGCCAGCTGATTTATAAATTGGTGATAAGTGCCTAGGTTTGCTTTAAATGTAACATGATCATTGATGAAATAATTGAATATTAACCTCGGTTCAATATAAAACTTGTTGGTAACATCGTAGTAATTGGTTCTAATCCCAGCTGATAGCGTAAAAGGAAGTCTAATATTCGCATATTGATATTGAGTAAATAACGTGTGAATTCCGCCTTCTTCGTCCTGAGGTCTTACTATGTCGTTGCCATTATCAATTCTACGAACCAAACCTCTAATTATATGTTGGTTCAACTGGTAGCCCAAACTTAGGTCGCTATGCTTATTTAATCCATAACATACAGATGAGTTAAACCTGATGTCGTTAATTTCTTTATTATAGTAACTCCTTGATTGCAATACACCTTGTTGATTGGCATCTGTGCCAGCAAAAATCTCTTCATAACGAGAAGCCGTTAAACTAATTTTACTGCTAAGTTTAGAGTTCCATTTACTACTATAGTTTAAATTAATACCCCCGTTAGTTAGCTTCACCGTGTCATTCTGATAATTTGAGGTAGGATTGAAAAACGTACCAAAATCTAGATTATTAATAATGTTTAAAAAACTTAGGTCAAGGGTGTGATTTTCGTTTATAACATATTGAACCTTAGCATTCATATCATTGAAACGGTAGAAATACCGCTGAAGATCTACGTCTGGATTATCATGAAAAGCTCCGCCAATTTCTGACTCTTGATATACAAAATCATGAATCGCGGCAATTTTTGGGGTAATCCAATTGAAAGGGTAGGAAGATCGAAAGCCAAACATTACACCTAACTTATTTTTTATTAAGGGAGCATGAAGGTTTACTGAGTAGTAGGAGGAAGAAAACCCTGCGTTATACCTAGCAGAATCTGGAAGTTGTTGTCTACTTTTAATTTTAATTAGCCCTCCTAGTCGACCTCCTTCTTCTGCACCAAAACAACCACTACGCTGAATTTGGATTTTATCGACAACTTGTGCATTAAATGGAGAGAAAGTACCAAAATAATGACCTCCATGATAAATTGGAATATTATCGAATGTAAGTAAAGTTTTATCTGGATCGGAACCTCGTATTGTCAATTGGCCAGCTTTGTCTGTGGGACTGTTTATGCCTGGTAGCGCCTCTATGGAGGCAAGAATGTCATTTTCTGTCACCCCAGGTAGTAAAGCGGCTTCATCTACGCTTACTTCAATGCTTTGCTCTTTGTAATTGTAATTAAAACCTGATGCATTATATGAAGTGACGTAAACCTGTTCAATTTGAGATGCTTTTTCATCAATAACGATTTTGGATATGCCATTCTCATTTATATCATTTAATGATGTTGAATAGGAGTCAAACCCCATAAGAGATATCTGTAAAGAGTCTGAATCGTTAAGTGTACCAAACAATTCAAATTCTCCATTAGTGCTAGAGAAAGTGGCTGCTTTCTGTTCTGGAATTGCAATAGTAACACCAACCAATGCATTCCCATAGCTGTCTGTTAGTTTTCCTCGGATCAATAAGTTTTTACCACTAAGTCTTGGCTTGATAAGTATATTTTTTTCGTCAGAGAAAACAAATTGAAATGCTGAGTTCTCTTGTACATAGTTTAAGTCCTGTTCTAAAGTGGAATAGGAAGGAGGTGCGATTTTAATTGCTTGCACCAGCCCAGCATCATAAGAAAGAGTAACTTTATGACGATTACTTATTTCATTAAAAATAGAAACAAGAGATTCCCGTGTATTTTGACTTGTAGCAACAAGAGAAATTAATGATAAGAACGCTATAACTGGAAGGCTTTTTCTCAAATTAAAGACTATTTAATGCTAATTCGGTTTTCGTTGATTACAAACGAATATCCTAAAGGAATAAGAACTTGTTCTAGCGCTTTTATCTTGTCAGATTTTGGGAATCTTCCTGTGTATAACTTGTTTAGGTCAACATCATTATACTCAAATTCAAGATCGTATGTTAATGCTAACGAAGTTAGTACCTCTCTTAATCGACTTTCTTTAAAGTTGATATATTCATCGCCTGAGTTTGATACATGGGAGTCAAATTCAAATTTTGATGCTTTCGTACTCATACCTTCTCCTTGAGTTAATTCAAAAGAGGTGTTGTTCAATGTACAGGCAACACGACCTTCATAACATCTAACCGTGCTGCTTTTGCCTTTGTTTTCTATTAGAAATTGAGTTCCAAGCACCGATACATTTCCGTTGTCGAATTGTACTTCGAATTTGCCTTTTTTACTAACTACGAAGTAGGCGTTTCCCTGCAAATTTATAGTTCTATCTTTTTCCCAGTTATAGTTTTTGTATTTAATGGAAGAGTTTGGGAATAAGACAATTGTACTTCCGTCAGGAAGATTTATGTTTTTAGTTATACCATCGTTAGTAGCATATTCGGTGGATTCAAAGTTTATTTTATAGACGGCAAATCCAAGTGACATAATAATAAATAACGAAGCAGCAATGGCAAGTCTTCGGTACAATGGAATGATCTGAGTTTTCTTTTGAGAATCTAGTTTGTTTTTAAGATCAGCGTAGTTATGCTGTAAAGGTTCAACCTTCCAGGTATCCACTTCTTCTACTATTTTCTTAAGGATTTTACCATCAGAGGAAGTTTCGAACTCTTTCTTCTTATCTGGAGGTAAGTCATTATCTAACCATTTACTGTATAGCTTATTACTATTGTCTTCCATATTTTTATAACACTAGCCTTTGTATAAACCCTACTTAAATTTTATAAGAATTAAGTTCTTGTACTTTTTCTTTAAGCGTCTTCAGACAAAGACCCATACGTTTTTCTACCGCTTTAACGCTGATATCAAGAGTTTTAGCTATTTCTACGTACGATAATTTATCGATTCGATTCATTAAAAATACTTCCCGCTGCTTTTCAGGAAGGTTGGAAATGGCGAGTTCAAGTTTTTCTTTGAATTCTTTTTCTTCAATGACAAATTGTGGGTTTTCTTGGTTGCTCGATTCCATAACCCCTTGTGTTTTTTGAAAGGTTAATTTAACCTTATCATGCCTCACTTTGTTCAGAAAAAGACGATTACCAACGGTAAACAAAAAACTCTTCGCTTTGTTGTAAATTACATTCGCACAATTTTCCCACATCTTAATGAAGGACTCCTGTGCAAGA
>JAHDFW010000168.1 GCA_020627945.1 Cytophagales bacterium | reverse complement strand
ACAACACAAAGTTGTATCTGGCCCTAAGCTCACAACCGGCATAAAAATAATACCCACGTCCATTTCATCCATTCCTCTGTAACACCCATTAGAATCGTAGCCTTCTACAGTATAGGTTATTATTGTATCTAATCCTGAACTTGAGGGTTGCAGTTGGATAGGAAAATTAACGGTATCCCCAGTACCTTTGTCTTTCCATAAATAAGTATCAGCACCAAACACCGTTGGAGTAAAATAACTCCCTGCACACTCGTTATAAGCAGAAACTGCATTCACAGTATAATTCGTGTCGCAAATCACCTGATCCGTAAAATAAGCGAACATGGTGTCGGAAGAAGAACAACAATTACCCGTTGCTTTTATAATAATTGGAACAACACCTACTGCAAGATCATTGGGACCTGGATAGTAAATATTAGTTTTCATACTATCAAGAGCAGCATTGGATGAATCATTTAGAGCAAAGTTTCCGTCTCCAATGGTATAATAAAAAATCCCACCATTACAAGAACTATCAAGTACTACGGAGACATCGGCAAAAATATTAACGGCAAGACTTGCGACTCCCGAATAGATCAGGGTATCTTCTCCAAGTTGAACACATGGGGTCAAAGCGTTTATATTAATCAAAGAACCACAACTAATTGGAGGCGAAGGGTTCAAATAAACAGCTCCACCATTATCATAATGACATACAAACTCACCATGACCTCCTTCCCAATCTGAGGCATATAAAAATCCTCTTTCAATATCACCAATAGCATCGATCCATTTATATCTATTGCTTCCATTGGTCAACTCCATATATTTTCGTTGTTGCCCATTGAGCAACGTAATTGTTGATACAGAATCCACTACTATATTTCCTAAAATGACATTGCTAAATGTATCCCCCACCTGTAGAGCAAAATCATAATATAGAATGTTTGAAGGATTTAGTGATCCATCGAAATTGCGACCTTGAACATGAACTTTTCCAGTATCGTATGTAGTATAAAAATCTGCAAAATGTTCACAGGTTATGTAGCTATAATTTACTAAACCTATTACTGTATCTCCTATATAATGAAGAGCTGCATCATGAATTCCAGGATTAGTCCAATCCCCATTATAGATATCGCCTTGTGCCATTCCCGGTTGTGGGTAGGGAACTAAGTTTTGACCAAAGCCATTCTGAGGTTGTAATACGGATAAAGTGAAAACTAAAAGCAGTAAGTATAATTTATTCATACTCTATAATATAAATTCGATTAGGAAAAACCTTCAGCTCTAAACCACAAAATCCCAATACATGTAATTGATTTTATACATTCATACGGCTTAATTACTTGCCTAGTTACAAGTTTCTTAAATCCATTTAATCATTTATAAATTATGTTGGAATAGTTAAACAAAAAAGCCCAGACATTTATCGTCGGGGCTTTCTAAGATTATATAAGACTTTATAAAACGTCGATCATCTAATTACCGACATCTTAAAATTTTCACATTTAAGTTCGTGGATTTTAATTTATTTAAATCCTAAAATTCCAACTCCACACTCCGGATCGTCACCTACGATTTCGAACTTCACGTAATAAATACTTGTTGAGTTACAACGATACGCTAGAAAGCTATTAGAGATTGTTCCAGCTCTATCGTAATTAGCTGCAATTTTGTGCTTGGTACGATCCATTACAGTAATTTTCACATTCTTGTTCAAACTAGCTTCTTCACAAGTTTGAATCAAATACGTATTTCCTCTCGAGAATACATATGAAAATTCTCCATCACCATCCACATCATATGTTTTCAGGTATCTAAATCCTGCTTTTAATTCATTTGAGCATCCATCCAATACATCATCATCCGAACATTGGGCGTTAGCAGCTAAACCTATTCCAAACATTAGGGCTGCTAGAGTACATAACATCTTAACCTTTTTCATCTTAAACTCTTTTTAATTTCTTCAACAATTTACTTAACGAATTTCGCGCGAATCATTTCGTTTGTTTCCTTAATTTCTTTCAGTAATTCAGGAGTAATTTTAACCACTTGTGTAGTTGGAATTTCAGTTATTTCTAACCCATCCTCCATGATTGTTACTGGTTCCCCTTCTTCAATCTCAATCTTAACCTTATCAAACACTTTTTCAAGTTTTTTCATATCGGCATGTAATTGTGATATGTCCTTATCTTTTTGGAACATTTCAAGTAAAGGCATAATCTGTGCCAATGTTATCTTTTGCTCCCCAATTCTTTCTAACAATTCTTGAGAATCATGATTTTCAGCAACATAACAGGCTACGTGAAGTCCTTCAATCCAACCTCCTGCCATCATAAGCACTGACTGGTTTACTCTACCCTTTTCTTTAAGGTAGTCATTCATTTTTTCGTAGTTCTTAGTGGTAAGATTCAACAACTCGTTTAAGTTATCGGCACTTTGAGCTAATTCCTTGATTGTCTCGAAGTCGAAAAATTGACCTACGCCCAAATCATCCGCTAAGCCTTGTACTGTTGTTAAGTAATCAATAGCATCTTGAGTTTGGCTATAGATATTGGCATATCCTAAATCTGCACCATATACTCCAAGGTTAATAGCTTTTTTATAACTAGTGCTATATGCATCTGCATTACCAGTTGGGTTTAAAGGATCACTTGAATATTCTCCTCCAACGTCTTTCATCAATACAGCTAATTCCAACGGTGGCGGAACTGAGTTCAACAACATTACAACTTGATCCATAGGAAGACTAATAGCTTCATCTACCAACTCATCATCCTTTTTAGATTCCTCTTCTACGTTAAAGTCATCTTTAGCCTGTTGACTTGGACCACATGCAACTAAAAAGGACCCGACAAGCGCAACTACAAATAATTTTCTCAACATGTCTCTTAATCTTTAATTATTTATTTTTTCCCAAATGAAATTTTTCCAAATATATCTAATAACCATCTAAATGTTTCAAAATAAAGTAGAACATACATAAATAGTGTTCCCATCCAGACGAGTGTAAAATTAAACCAAAAAGTATCAAACCATTGTCCAAACATTGGTTTTTTAGGAGAATAAAAATGGGTACGATAATTTAACGGACCTCGATCTCCCCAAGGAATGTTATATATAGGATCTATTTTTTGTACCAATCTACCTTTATAAACTATTACTCTCTTCTTAGTTGAAATATTCTTCATGATATCACGAAGATTATCATTGGAGTAAGCATCCTTCATTAGATTATAATTGTTGGTATGATCCTCATCCTGGTTATTTAAATAAACCAGCCAATCCTTCTGTTGGTTAAATTCATTGGAATAATAGTTATAATGTTCTTCCAATGTCTTAAGATAATCCTTGAGTTCATCTACCCTCTCAGGAGTCATTTTCTCGTATACTAACTCCTCAATTTTATCGTATTGTACCTTCGGATTTATTCCGTTTTCGTAATAGATTTCATTTCTTATTACTTCAAGGTCTGCATTTACTGTCTCTCTTAGTTCATGCTTTTCTTTCTCAGATAAATCCTTATCGTTCGCAATACTTTTTTCGTTTGTCGCTACATCACGAACGATTTCATTAAGTTTTGGTAAGTAAAATGCCTGCTTATAACTTGCTATACTTCTCTTTCGATCAATATCATAAAAGCGTTGCTCATATTCATTATCTTTAAACTGCTTCACGGCAAGTCCTTCAAAAGCCCAACGCGCAACCATTACGTCCGCAATAACAGGCACCTTCTCTTTATTACTGATCCAAGCATGAAGCTTATCATAATCGAATATAGCTCCACTTAAAATCATCTGTGGAATAATAAGAAGTGGGATCAAGATATATACGGTAATAGCTGAATTAAACGTTGCAGAAATATTCAACCCTAGCACATTGGCAGAACAAGAGATAGCAAACAGCATCATCCAATAACTGAATGTCATATCATAAATTCCTAAAATCATGTTACCTACAAACGCAAACATCCCCGATTGAACCAAGGACAATGTAAAGAGGATCAGAATTTTAGAAAAAAGATAACTATTTCTACTCAGATTAAGCAAAGACTCCCTTTTAAGAAGTTTTCTATCTTTAATAATCTCTTCCGCACTTACTGTAAGCCCCATGAAGAAGGATACAATAATACTCATAAACAGATATGCAGGAAGGTTTTCGTTGTCCCTAAACACATATGTATCTGAAGCAGGGTCTGCTATATATCTAATAATAAACGCTAATAAACCAGCAAGAATCGGAGCTTGTAATAAGTTAATTAACAAATATTGAGTGTTACTTAACTTAGACATCACATCCCTTTTCGTAAAAAGGAATAACTGCTTTAGTTTATTTGGAATATATAGGTTCTTTGGTAATGCACTCTTTACTTCCTCAACCTTATCTAGCACTACTTTCTCACCATAACGCTTGTGCCATGTTGTAGGAGCAGTTTTTCTATTTTCAGTAAAATTACCGTATTCATCAACTACGCGCTCTTCAATAATGTTGAAGATTTGCTCAGGGTTTACATTACCACATGTATTACACTGCCCAGATTCACTATTCAGTTGATTTGCTTCTCGTTTAAAGTACGTTACAGCCTCAACTGGGTGTCCATTGTAAATTGGCACACCACCTACATCCAAAATAATGATCTTATCGAACATCTTATAGATATCAGAAGATGGCTGGTGAATTACAACAAAAATTAATTTACCCTTCAAACTCAATTCCTTGAGCAAGTCCATTACATTCTCTGAATCTCTTGAAGAAAGACCAGAAGTAGGTTCATCTACAAAAAGTACGTCTGGCTCTCTAATAAGTTCAAGAGCAATGTTCAAACGCTTACGCTGTCCACCCGAAATGGTCTTATCTAATACCGAACCAACTTTAAGTTCTCTTCTTTCCCAAAGACCTAAGTTATCTAGTACTTCTTCTACCCGCTTGTGAATATCTTCCTCAGGAAGGTTATCTAAACAAAGTTTAGCACTGAAATATAAGTTCTCGTATACCGTAAGTTCTTCTATAAGAATGTCATCTTGAGAGATGTAACCAATTACACCTTCGATATCATCCTTATCCTTAAAAATGCTCTTACCATTGATTCGAATACTACCTGCCGACGGTTTTTCAAGACCTGAAAGCGTATTCAACAATGTAGTTTTACCAGCTCCACTGGCTCCCATGATTGCAATAAGTTTATTATTACCTTCAGAGATATTAATGTCTGTTAACCCAATTCCTCCATTCGGGAATTTATATTCAATATTATCGGCTATATATGAAATTGGAGCAACTTCTTCATCTGACAGGAAGTAGGCTACGGCATCACTATAGAAAATAGGATCTGATTTTGCCAGTTTAATAATGCTTCCATACGCAAATAAATGAATGGTATCTGACTTAATAGTTGTACCGTTCAGAGATATTTCATCTTTACCATGGTACCCTACAAAATACATATCTACACTTTCAACATGTAGAATACGCATAAAACCATTTAATTCATTTGCGTGAAAACCATTGTCTATATCAACACCATTTTCAAAATGTTTGATAATAAGTATGGTAGGATCTGTAAGCTCAGCAGCATCATCGGATGTTACAAACGATTCAATACGTTTGTGTTCAACCTTATCAATGTTAAACACATCTGATACGGTGTCAATAATCATTACTCTCTGTTCAGAGTAATTTCCATCTGCTCTGAGTAATTCGAACAAACGAATAAGCACAATTACTTTCTGCTTTTGAGAAAGTGTTTTGTTAATCTTTTTACAAATCGCTAGTGTACGAACAGAATCCTTTACGGAAGTAAGTTTTTTCTTATCCTTTTCGGTTAACTCTTTACCATAGTCGGAATGCTTTTCATACAAACCTATATAGTCTTCAGCCTTATCAGGACCAAGAGTATCTACTAAAAAGCCCCAAACGTAATCTCTTTCGTTTTCAGAGACACCACCATCTTGTTTGGTGATAATCCCAAAGAGTTGCATGAGGGCTTTGAGTATTTCTTCACTCATATTATTCTACTTAGCGACCTAACACAAACC
Source organism: Cytophagales bacterium (assembly GCA_020627945.1). Taxonomy (GTDB): domain Bacteria; phylum Bacteroidota; class Bacteroidia; order Cytophagales; family JAHDFW01; genus JAHDFW01. The sequence goes on along the minus strand of JAHDFW010000168.1, from coordinate 3,697 downwards.
TAAATTAGTGCTACTACTTTCCTTGTAAACGGTTCGTTCCTAAATCAATTTCGATTCAGCAACTGTTATAATATAAGAAAAGAAACAGGCTTATTACCTGTTCCTTTCTAAATTTCATAAAAAATATAAGTAATCAGAGTAGATTTCTGCACAGCAGGTTCAACCCTAACTACACATTTTACTGTTCAATATGCTCAAAAGGAACTTCTACCAAATCAGCGAATTCCTCTCCAGCTTCTTGCATATCTTCGTCATCTTCATCGTAATGCCAACGAATCAGACTGTCATTACCTGCCGTATGATGCTCTTCCAACTTCATTAACACATCTAGTATCAACTTGGAAGATGCTGTATTAAAGTATTCTAATTTGAAATCAAACGTAGTAGTAGGTAGCGGTGTTCCTCCGTAGTATTCATCCAACCAATCAAGGATTGGTCCGTAGAAACTTGGAGCATCTTCTGGAAGACTTCTACCAGAAATCTCAAACACATTACCTTCAGCATCAAAAAGTACACGTGGAGTATCTTCAGTACTTTCAATATCTAGTTTTGCCATAACTTAATTAAAATTGCTCTAGTTTAAAATTATTCTATTCTTGTTTCTTTCTTCTTACTTTTACTTGTAAAGTAAAGAAGGACAATTGATCGTCGATTGGGTCGAACCTATAAACCATTTTCTCCCCAGATTTTCTCGCCATATCAATCAACCCTAATCCTGCTCCGCCTTTTGAGGATATTTTACCATCACGTATTACTTGTTTGTAATAATCCTTTAATTCCTGTTTATCCATCGCATTTACTTTTTCAAGCATGATGCGTAATTTCTCAACTTCCTCGTTAAAAATATGGTTACCAGAACAAATAAAGTATTGATCGTCCTCTAATCCAATTACAAAGATTGAACTTTCTTCAACCCCTTTTAATTCGTATTCAGTGGAGTGCTTACAAATATTTTGCAAGCATTCTACCATTACGTTAAATACACGTTTTTTGGTAGTTTTCTCCTCATCAATTTGGTTCATACTATGCTCTGTCATAGCAACAAAAGCACGTGTAATCTCCTGGGTGAATTGCCCTTGATAAACTAGCGATAGTTTATTATCCTCCATTTTCGTGTGTAAATCACGAATAAATGAAAGTGGGTATTCTGTATTACTTCCCATTAGACCTGTTTGGCGTTTTACTTAAATATGTCCTAAATATATGGAAATTGTAATTGAATTTGCAACTATTCGCCAAATTTATCGGTTTTCTAAATACAACTAAACTACTGTTGTTGCAACAAGTACAGCTTGTAAATTTTGTATTTTTTAAAATTCTTCCCGTTACGTTGACCTGAAAAATGCTTCTTTTCCATTTTCTCAAGTTTCTTCTTATACTTCCAACGAACCAACTTCAACAAAGTTGGAAATCTGTCTTCGGCCAACATAAATACTAATTTCCATGTAGGTTGAAGTACCTCCTTTGCTAAATCATCTACAATATCGATTGTTCCAGATGTGAGGTCAGTAATATCATTGTCTACCACAATTTTCAAACCTGAATTTTCTAAAATAGGCTGCCATTCAACAAATTTATGTCCTCCTCCCAATGGTCCTTTTTCAGGCATGTCCCTTCTGAAAAAATCACATATTAATATATGTCCTTGTGAATTAAGGTACGACTTAGCTTTCTGGATTGAGATATCCATTGGTATATATTGAAAGCTTTCACTAAACATTACAAGATCATACTTTTTGGAAGTCTCGAATTTCTCAAACTTGGTATTATATATAGTTCCATCTTCACCTAATAACTGTTGAGCATATTTATTCAATAAAATACTTGGAGAAACACAGTCCACCTCATATCCACGCTTAATTAACTCTTGAGCAGTTTTTCCAGATCCGCATCCAACATCCAAAATCGTTTTGGTTCCTTCAGGGATTTGATCAAAAAGCATTTGTGCATAGCGTTCCTGAGCCTCTTTCAAATTACCTACATCGGCATCCAAGCCATCCGTAAATAAACCATAATGTAAATATTCAGTTTTTAGAAAAAACTTAAAGACATGAAGGCCTATCTCTAAACCAACCTCTTTCGAATCGACTTTTTTTACTCGTTTACCCATTAGCTTTGTAAAATTTAGCTCAAATGTACTCTCTTTTTTAAATGGAATAAATAAATTGCCCGCAAATTCAAAAATATGATGCAATGGGATCGACTTCTAACCTCAAAAAGGTTAGGACAGGAAGACAGGCAAAAATCTAATGGTCAGGAATTCGTAAGAACACAATTTCAACGTGATTACGACCGTATCATATTTTGTTCTCCGTTTAGAAGACTTCAAAATAAAACGCAGGTATTTCCTCTTCCAGGAAGTATTTTTGTACACAACCGACTTACCCACAGCTTGGAAGTGGCTTCTGTTGGAAGATCATTAGGAAATATTGTTTCTGAAAGGCTCATTAAACAAGGCAACCAAAGTCCTTTAATGGGTGAAATTGGAACCATCGTTTCAGCGGCTTGTTTGGCGCATGATCTTGGAAATCCTCCATTTGGACATGCTGGAGAGGATGCTATTTCAAATTACTTCATCGCTGGTAATGGTAAGAATTTAATTGGTCGTGTAAAAACTGAACAATGGTCAGATTTAGTTAAGTTTGAAGGTAATGCAAACGCTCTTAGAATTCTTACTCATCAGTTTAATGGACGTCAACCTGGTGGGTTTCAACTGACTTACCCTACTTTGGCTTCTATCGTAAAATACCCTTGTGTATCTTCTCTAGGCCACGATAAAAGCAGTATCCACAGAAAAAAATATGGTTTTTTTCATTCGGAGATTGAAACCTTTGATAAAATCGCCGATAAACTTGGACTTATAAAATCTGCTGACAAGGCATTTTATCGTTATCCATTGGTTTATCTTGTTGAAGCAGCAGATGATATTTGCTACAACATTATTGACCTTGAAGATGCTCAAAGACTGAAAATAGTTTCATTTGAAACTACGAAAGAGCTATTGCTGCAATTCTTCAATCACCTTCCTGCTAAAGATAAAAAACGAATGCATGAAACACTGGATTCATTAGCTGGAGATCCGAATGAGCAACTTACTTATCTTAGAGCAAAAACTATTGGATTACTTGTAAACGAATGTGCAGACGTTTTCATTCAAAATGAGACAGAAATTCTGGAGGGCAAGTTTGATACTGACCTAATAAAAATGGTGAATAGTAATGTTGCTGCAGCCTTGAAAGAAGTACAAAAGATTTCCGTAGAGAAGATCTATAGGCATCGCTCGGTAGTTGAAATCGAAATTGCAGGTTACAAGGTACTAGGAGGCCTTATGAACGAATTCTGTGACGCAATTCTAAACCCTAATTCTCCCATCAATAAGAAACTAATTAGTTTGATACCTAAGCAATATCTGCACGATGGTCCTGTAGATGATTATTTAAAAATCCAATCTGTACAGGATTTTGTATCTGGAATGACCGACTTATACGCAGTTGATCTTTATAAGAAGATAAAGGGAATATCTATGGATTTGGTTTAATAATACCGACTACAAGTCCACTGGGTTTTCGTCGTTTTTTATTTGCTTCAGTAATCTTTTTCTTCTTCTGTTTTTATAATAAAAGAAGATTAGGGTAGACAGAATCATGGCAAGAATAAAAACTACTATTGACATACTAATTAATTTGCTTTTCATTCT
>JAHDFW010000167.1 GCA_020627945.1 Cytophagales bacterium | reverse complement strand
TTTCTATTACGGATAAGAAAGTAAGTGAATACTTTGTAAATCCAATGTATTGGGATTAATAGAATCAAGGGGAAACCCCCATAACCATCGGGTTGGAAAGAAATGAATTCCCCAGATATTCGGATTGATCCGATTAATATTAAACAACATGATACCTAAACATAAAGGTGATTTTTCGGTAATAACAAGTTTAAATGAAGCTAGTTTAGATCAACTCAAACTTAATGTTTGGGGACTTTTAGAATGGATGAAGGACTTAAATTGGCCAGTATCACGACCTATTGCAGAGAAGTTAAGAAAACATACTCCAGACATTTTAGAAGAGTTAATGGCTATTCTTCTAGGTTCTGACGAAGAATGGAAATATAGTTGTATTGCCGTCTTCGGAATAGCATCAAGCAATCCTCCTTTGGAGTTAAGAAATAAAATAATAGACATGTGCAAGCAACCTACTAAATCAGAGGTGGAAGCAGATATAAATTATATAGCTTGTGAGGTAATTAAAACTTGGAACTAAAAAATAATGGATAAAATCTACTTTAACCTCCCTTCCAATCAATGGCATGGTTTCGACTCTGAATCATTATGGGGCCAAAAGATCTATGACAACCTCTATGAAATTCGGAATGTCCCATTTTACGTTCAAGGAGTTTCTTTTGGTGATTATGTAAAAGTTGAAAATATAGAAGGACTTTTATGGTTTAGAAGTACATTTAAATCAAGCGGACATTCTACGTATAGAGTTATTTTAAATAAAGATGTATCAATAACAGAGTTTCGTTCTTGTTGGGAGGGATTAGAACAAATTGGTTGCACTTATGAGCAAGGTGAAGGCAGGTTGGTAGCAATAGACGTACATTCAAATACAGATATATTTAAAGCATATAATCTTCTAGAAATTGGAGAACAGAAAAACATCTGGAATTTTGAAGAGGCACATTGCGGACATAATATTAACTAGGCCAAAACCATAGCCCCACACCCAAATTCAAGTTTCACAGCGGTAACACTCGACGCTCTTGATCCGAACTCCGTACTCACCGCTGAACAATCCTTTTGTTTTTGTGATTTATACAATATATCTTTACCTAAGTTAAACAAACCACCACATGCGGTTAAAAGGATTTCACCTCTCCCTCGGGAGTCAATTATTTAAAGCGTTAGGAGATGAGTCCAGAATACGAATCCTACACCTGATCATCCGTAATACCGAAATGTGCATTTCCGATCTGGAACAAATTCTCGATTTTACTCAAACCAAAACTTCTCGTCACCTACTCTACCTCAAAAACGCAGGTCTTGTGGGAAATCGTAGAAAAAACCAGTGGACATTCTACTTTATTAGTCCAGAAATGGACGACCTGGTAATGGAACTCTTAGCATTTATGGAAAAAGACCCCACACTTGTTAAAGACCAAGACCACTATAAAACTATGTATTCGAACCGTGCACTAGCAGTTAACAAAATAGAACAATTGCGCTATCGAAGCAACGAACTTTAATTTAACCTCTTCAAAACTTAGAATGCCTACCCGCAATTATAAATACCTTCTTTTCGACCTGGACCATACACTTTGGGACTTCGAGAAAAATTCTGCCGAAACGCTTATGCAGCTCTTTTTTGAGTTCGAATTGGATCTAAAACTTAAAACAGGTTGCAATCAGTTCATCTCATCTTACTCCAAAAACAATGCAAAACTTTGGAAGGAATACGAACTCGGTGATTTGACCAAAGATGTTCTAAGATGGAAAAGATTCGAAGTTACTTTCAATGAGTTCGGTTATAGCAACAAAGAATTAGCTACTCAAATATGTTTTAAATATATAGAGTTATGCCCTCTGAAAACTCATTTACTGCCTGGAACTATAGAAACACTCGAGCAACTTAAACTGGAATACACCATGTTGATTGTGACCAATGGTTTCTCAGAAGTTCAAAAAATAAAACTGGATAAAAGTGGCTTAGAATCTTATTTTGTAGACATGGTTAATCCAGATACTGCCGACGCTCGAAAACCTCAAGGGAGAATATTTAAACAAGCGTTGGATAAACTTGGGGCAAAGCGAAACGAATGTCTCATGATTGGAGACAGTCATCATTCCGATGTTATGGGAGCTAAAAAGTTTGGTATTGATCAGGTGTTTTTCAACCCTTCTCGCAACTCCTTCGAACCTAAACCTACATTCGAAATTCAGAATATTCCAGAACTACTGGCCATATTGAATCATTAATTCGTAAATTGGTCGACCAAACCCTAAAATTGGCAAGTACGGACAATGCAAAAAATCCTTATAGTTGAAGATAGTAAAAGTATTCAGCGACTTATAGGCGCCATACTAAAGGATTTAGGAGCAGAACTTAGCTTTGCATTTACTGGAAAAGAAACCCACGAAATTCTTTCCGAACAAGTATTCGACCTCCTAATTCTGGACTTAGTACTGCCAGACACTACTGGATATGAATTATTACCCGAACTGGATTCGGAACGGTTCTCCAATAATGTAATCGTACTTACAAGTTTAAGCGACAAACAACAATTGATGCGCGGGTTCTCCATGGGAGCCAATGACTTTATTCGTAAGCCTTTTGATCATGATGAATTCAAAGCCAGAATAAAGAGCAGCCTTGAAGCAATTGCTACTAAAAAGCAACTACAACAAGAAACAGCAAAGTTAAATCACTTTTTCAACAACAGTAACCTCTTGATTCAATCTACAGATCATACCGGGCTCATAAGAGAAGTGAATAAAACTTGGTATAGAAGCATGGGCTATACGGAAGAAGACCTTGAACAAGGTATACATTTCCAGAAAATAATTGCGGAAGATGAATTAAATCATTGCATGGATATTTTCAAGGAAATCATGTCTGGAAATACTGTTGATACATTTCGCACCAAATTCGTTAAGAAAAATGGAGACTTAATTCTCGTTGAAGGTAATGTAATTGCATACAACAACGGTCAAACCACCTTTACACAGGGAGTATTTAAGGACATAACTGAAAGCGAAGAGCAAATTCGTCAAATTAACCTTCTGTCCAAATCGGTAGAACACAGTGGATCATCCGTTTTTATTACTAATCTGGATGGGGAAATAACCTACGCTAACAAACAATTAGAAGAATCTACAGGTTACACTCTTGAAGAAATACAAGGAAAAAAACCCAATATTTTTAAGTCTGGTGAACACCCTGATGCCCTGTATCGCGATTTATGGAAAAAAATTACCTCGGGGAATACTTGGCGTGGTGAAATTCAAAACAAAAGAAAAGATAATTCACTCGTTTGGAATCTAGTAACCATCAGCCCTGTTCTAAATGCTGACGATAAACCATACGCCTTTGTATGTATTAAAGAAGATATTTCTAACCGTAAAGAAACTGAATTAAGACTAAATCAGGCACTTTTAGCACAAAGAGAAGCTACCAAGATCAAGCAAGATATGATCGGCATAGCATCTCACCAATTTCGAACACCCCTCACGGTAATTCAGGCAAACTCCGATTTATTAATGTTACTCAAAAATGATTTACCAGAAGAAAGACGAATTAGTATTATAGATAAGATCAATCATCGCCTAGTAACCAATGTAAATCATATGGTGCATTTAATTGATGATGTCCTAATGATGAATAAACTAGATTCTGGAAAAATGCAATACAACCCGTCCATGGTTGATATTAAAAGCGTTATCGATAATCTAGTTACGGAGTATAACCAAATTCAAAAGGACCAACGAATTGTCACATATAGGATCATGGGGAAACCTGTAGAAATCAAAACGGATGAAAAACTTATTGAAAACTCTATCTCGAATTTGCTAAGCAATGCTTTTAAATATTCTGAAGGAAGGTTCGAACCTGAACTCACATTGATATACGAAGATGATGAAGTGATAATTAAAGTGGTTGATTATGGCGATGGTATAGAAGAAGGTGCTGAAAATAAAATATTTGACCCATTTTATCGCGCAAAAAAAGTAGAAAACTTACAAGGAACTGGATTAGGTTTGAACATTGTAAAACAATGTATTGATTTGATCGGAGGTACAATTGAAGTGCATAATACAGATAATGCAGGAGCATGTTTCACCATCTCGCTACCACACATTAACTAACGTGAGTTGGGATAAGAAAGATCAAGCGGAAACCTCGGAAGGAATAATATTTAACGTTAATCATCTGAAACCGTAATTCGCGCACCTAACAATAACGATAAACCTGCGCCAATAAGCAACCCTCCTGTAATAAGATAAGACAACTTAACACCTACATAAGGAATTAAATATAGTCCAAAAACCAAGCTAAACAGAATTCCTCCAATAGTTGAAATTCCGTATACCATTCCTGCAACTTTTCCAGAAGAGGCATTAAACTTCCCAAGTCGATTAATAATCAACGGTGAAATCATTCCAAAACTTGTAAGAATTGGGGTTATCAAAATAATTCCGGACAAGGTAATCCCCAATCGGAGTTCCAACCCTAAAAACAATTCCAAAATCAAAGGTCCTAACCACGGCATACTGCATACCAATATTCCTGAAACGATAAACAGTTCTCGAGTAGGAGAACGTTTCATTTCCTTGCTTGAATACAAAGACCCTAAATAATATCCTAAGCCTAAGCCTCCCAAGGTAGTTCCAAGCACAGCCGTCCATACGTACAACGAAGCTCCATAATAGGGCGCAATTAACTTTGAACTCAAAAGTTCAACAGCCATCAAAGCTCCCCCTTCGACAAAAGCTAACATATAATAAAACCGACTAATGGAGGTATTGCTCATAACGCAAGCAATATTAATCAAAAAATTGGAAAGACTTCTAATCCATGATAGCAACTCGGGTAACGCAGGAGTTTTTTCTACTTCCCCCATAGGCTATTATCTGATATATACCCGAAGCAACTCGTTGACCGCTATAGTTCTTAGTGTCCCATACAAACCCTCCCCCGTTCGCTTGAGTTTCATATGCAAGATTGCCTGCCATATCAAGAATTTTAATTCTTGCGTTATTGCGTAAACCAGAGACTGCAACATCTCCAGTATAATCTGGTTCAACTGGATTAGGATATACTAAAACTTCATCTTCGCATTGAATATACCCTGTTGTGGCATCCGCTCTAAACGAAACTAAGCCCAAGTCTGTAGCTATAAATACTTCTCCAGTTTTTTCCCATACTTCGATATCTACAATATTGTTGGAAGGTAAAGGGCTATTTTCCTCAGTAAAGTTATAAATCACCTCGCTTACTGATTCGTTAAACAACCATACACCATTTGGTGTTCCAACCCATTTTCTATTACCTGGATCAACTGCAATACAATTAACTACTTCCTCTTCAAGAACTGGTCGTCCATCCACTATCGTTGACCTTGAATCAGTATCAAATCCATCTTCAAACATTAGTTCAGGGTTGTAAAAAACACCTAACCCATTAATAGTTCCGAACCAAATAAATCCATCATGGTCTTCAACCATGCATCGTACGTCTTTGTCTGGTAATTGCCCTTTTTCAAACTCAGTAGTAAGGTGTCTCATATCACTAACTTGGCCTTCTTCTGGTTTAAAAACTACCATTCCTCCACCATTCTTAACCCGCAAGGTTAACCAAATATTTCCTGAGTTATCTGCTAATACTTTAGTTGGATAACCTACTCCCTTTATGTTCGGAAGTACATATGAATTCCAATTCCCATCTCCATCCAGACTATGTATAGGAGCTAATGTAGCACCTTTCGACTCTATATAGTTAGCCACCCACAATGTTCCTTGCCTATCCAAATCTAAATCTAGGATTCGAACAAATGGTCCCGCATCTAAAATATTGATCAATGGACTATTCGTGTCATTATATAACTTAAACTGACCCGGCTCATATTCTTCAATCAATCCATAACCATGAGAGCCATAAAAGACTTTTCCGTTATTTGGGTTGTGAACCGCTACCTGAACATCTTTCACCTTCTGTAATGGAGAATCATTCAAATGAGCATATGATACATTTGACCATCCGTAAGTTCCCATTCTATCTACTTGCATTCTTTGATTGAATTGAGTGTAGGAACCATCATGTCCACCTCTCAATGCATACAGTCTATCTCCAATCGTCTGAACCGAAAATACCGCTGAATTATTAGGAGTAACTGGGGTAATAATTTCAAATCCACTTTCGGTGATTTTAACTACACCACTGACCCTATCGGATCCCCAGTAAACATCATCTACAGGATCCTTTATAACCTGGTTTAAATATCTTAGTGTTAATTCTCTTTCCGTCACATTGTTCGAAGCATCTAAAGAATAAAATCCAGAAGAATAGCCAAAAATCAGTTCCTCGTTATTGAAGTTGAATATGTTCGTTATTTTTTCTTGAAATCGGTCATCGCGAGTCCAAACTGTATCATTTTTTAAGGTGTAAAGCACATTTAATGTATCGGCAAAGTAACAATAAATCGATTCACCAAAACCTTCTATCATAGTACATTCCAAACTTCTCAATGAATCTGAAGAGGTATCAAACCGGTTCCAATTGTTGAAATCTAGTAAATTAACCCCAGGTGCTAACTTCGCATGTAAAACTCCTTCTTCAGTAGCCAGGTAAATTTTGTCTGTAGCTTCATCGATATAAAGGTCATACACTTTTCTTACTTCTCCTTCGGGCCCCAAACTTTGGTAGGATTCTTTTATTTCCAACTTCACCAAATCCAAAACTACAACACCAAAACTACAAGCGATGTAAGCTTTATCGTCATGAAAGACAATCTTGTTAATGCTTTTATCCCCAATAATTTGTTTCCTAAAAATATCGTTGATATTGATAATGGCGTTGCCTTGTAAAATATCAATGTTGGAGTTACTATATGCCAGCACTAACATATCAAGCGGTTTATAATAGTTCATGGTATTAATCTGAACATTATTTAATCCGTCTTGCTTTGTGAGTTCTTCAACCGTATAGGATTCTTTTTCAAAAGAAAAGAATCCAGCATTGGCGGATCCATAAACCAAATTTTCGGTTGCAAGAACTTCTTTCCCTTTATTTAATGGAAGGTGATAAGCCCAAGTTCCTACTGCGGGAAAAGATCTTAGCTTCTGACCAAAACTCGAAAGAGTAATGGCGCCAACCATTAATACTAATAATATTCGCTTCAACATAACAACCTATATAACACAGCTTAACTGCTAAATATTACAAAACACGTTAATTTTTTTTCATTCCTTCCACAAAACACTTTCTACAGCGTGCTTCATAAGATTCCGTTTCACCTAACATTACGGTCTTATCGCCTTCAGCCAACCTAAACGAATAGGAGGCTACCTCACCACATTGAACGCAAATAGCATGTACCTTAGTTACAAATTCTGCAACGGCCATAAGGTCAGGTATGGGTCCAAATGGATTACCTGCAAAATCCATGTCCAAACCTGCTACAATTACTCTTATTCCTTGATTAGCGAGCTTAACACAAACTTCCTTTAGCCCCTCATCAAAAAATTGAGCTTCATCAACACCTACTACATCACAGTTTCCAGCTAAAAGAAGCATATCTTGAGAACTATGAATCGGTGTAGAACGAATAGCATTTTCATTGTGAGACACCACATCTACCTCGTCGTATCTAGTATCTATTGCTGGTTTAAAAATTTCAACTTTTAGCTTAGCAATTTTCGCCCTATTTAATCTACGAATCAATTCTTCTGTTTTACCTGAAAACATAGAACCGCATACAACTTCGATCCATCCAGTGCTATTTCTGGTATCCTTGTTTCTTCCACTTTGTGGTTCTATAAACATAATTGCTCGCTTAAGGGTAAATATTTGTCAAAAACTAAGCTAGTAAATAAAAGCTATTTCTTATTTTTGAAGCAGTTTCAATATGTTGCAAAAGAAATAAAAATTAAAGTGGAGAGCAAACCATCTATCAAATCCGCTGTTAATTATTCCAACGGTTTCGTAAAAAAGATATCTAGGGAGAAATATGCGGACAAAAAACGTGTGACAGGAAAAGAGCTTACTAGTCTAACTCCATTGAAGCAGATCAACTTTATATTTATATATATACTTCTGCAAACATGGAAATCTGAAATGCGTAAACTTAAAAGTCCGTATTTCGATTTTAAATCCGACGAAGTTCAAGCTGCTCTGGATGAGTTTATGAATACTCTTTCGAGGAATATCAGCATCAGAAAAGACGATTTTGAACCTATACTAAAGAAGTCTTACCAACTTTCATTGCTTTATTACAACAGTCCAATCCAATTTCTAGGGGAAATCTTTCAAGAAAAAGTAACGCTAGACGAAATGATTGAGCTAAACAAAATGGTTAAAAGCAATTTCAACATGGGAATAATTGCCTTTATGGAAGAAGAGGGCATGGATGAATTGGTATTTGAGGAGCTAGAACCTGATTCTTTGGAACAGGAAGATCCTACAGAGTTCCTTGGAACATTATGGGAGTTCCTTGAAATAGAACACAAAGAAGAATCTTCTGAAGAGCCTGCTACTTTTGTGAATCAATTCAAAGTAAATGCTCAACCTAATCTTAATGACCAGTTTCAGGATGAGAATAAACAACCAACCCTAAACGATCAGCATCAGGCAGAAAACAAAACTATTTTGGAAAGTCATGCCGAGAGCAAACTGGAAAGTCTAACACAAAATATCCCACTTAACGAACAATATCAACTTACGAATTCCGTTTTTGGGGGTATGAAATCGGTATATGACTCTTTTATCCAAAAACTAGACGGAGCAAACTCATTTGCAGATGCTACATTACTGGTGGATGAATTCGTTTCGAAAACAGAACATCCTGAATCTAATGAGTATTTGCACAATCTGGTTGACAGGAAATTTATGTCCTAATACCGCATTTTAAAATATTGAAAGTAAGTATTCAAAATAATCGCTATTTTCGCCACTTAAATTATTTTGATTTATTGGGAAGTTGGATAAAACCGCTCCAGTAAAATTATAAATAGGTTAAAACCAAAAGAGAATCAACTAGAAAATTCAATTAATCCAAAATGAATAGTTTCAAGAACATTAATAATATCACTGGCTGGATAATTTTTTTAATTGCCCTAGCAGTGTATACGATGACTGTAGAACCAACTGCCAGTTTCTGGGATTGTGGTGAATTTATTGCTTGTGCGTACAAAATGCAGGTTCCCCACCCTCCAGGATCACCGACCTTCCTTTTAGTAGGTAAAATGTTCTCGTTTATGGCAATGGGTGATGTAGAACAGGTAGCTTTTTGGGTAAACATGGTATCTGTGGTATCCAGTGCGTTTACTATCCTATTCTTATTTTGGACAATTACCATTCTTGCTAAGAAATTGTTGATTAATAGAGGAGAAGATCCTACTCAAGGTCAACAATTGACTGTGATTTTTAGTGGTGTGGTTGGTGCATTAGCTTACACATTCTCTGATACGTTTTGGTTCTCTGCAGTAGAAGCGGAGGTATATGCATTGTCATCTTTCTTTACGGCAATCGTATTTTGGGCGATGCTTAAATGGGAGCAAATCGATAATAAAGCACAAGCTAACAAATGGTTGATTTTCATAGCATACCTAATGGGACTTTCCATTGGGGTCCATTTATTGAACTTAGTAACATTCCCTGCATTAGCATTAATCTATTACTTTAAGAGCTACGAAAAGCACTCTATTCTTGGAGGTTCAATTGCTTTTATTGGAGGTTTGATTTGCGTTGGAATTATTCAGGTTGGGATTATTCCTGGTCTACCTTCACTAGCAGGAACGTTCGAAATTG
>JAHDFW010000166.1 GCA_020627945.1 Cytophagales bacterium | reverse complement strand
TACCGTATAGGTTATTCATCTCAGATGGATCTTCTTGCAGATCATATAGTTCCCATTCGTCCATGGAATAGTAGAAGTGCATCAATTTGTAACGATCTGTTCTAACTCCATAATGAGGTTGTACTTTGTGCCATTTAGGCCACTCGTAATAATGATAGTAAACCGCATCTCTCGCATCTTCATCTTTCTGACCTTTTAATCCATCCACAAAGCTCTGTCCTTGCATGTCACTTGGAACTTCTATACCTGCCAACTCCAACATAGTAGGAGCGTAATCAATGTTCATGATCATATCATTTACTTGACTTCCAGGTTCAATAACTCCTGGGTATTTAACCAATAATGGCATTTTAAACGATTCCTCATACATCCACCGTTTATCAAACCAACCATGTTCTCCTAAATAGAATCCTTGGTCCGCCGAATACATTACTATTGTGTTTTTGTCCAGTCCGTTAGCCTTTAAGAAGTCCAATAATCGCCCTACAGCTCTATCTACCCCCTTTACACAGCGCAAATAGTCTTTGACATAACTTTGATATTTCCATTCAGCTAATTCTTTGCCAGAGAGAGATTCATCTGGAGACCAAGGTTGTCCTTCATTTCCGTAGTTTAACCATTGCATGGAATCCTTTGCAGAAAGCCCTTCTGGTACTTGCTGTTTGTGATCTCTACGGTTCATATGATTTGCAATCTCCATCCATTGCTCAGAAGCTGCCTTACGTCCTTCATAATCGTCATAAAAGTTGTCAGGAAGAGGAAAGTCAAAGTCTGAGAAATCGTCTGCATAGCGAGGATCTGGTTTCCAAGGTCTATGCGGAGCTTTGAATTGATAGAGTAGCATAAAAGGTTTGTTTGTGTCTCTTTTGTTAGATAACCAATCGATACAATCGTCTTCTATTATTTGAGTCGAATGTTTTTCAGCTACGGTTATAGTATCTTTTCCATTGACACAGAAAACAGGGTTGAAATATGTACCTTGTCCTCCCCAATTTACTAAAACTTTACTGTAGTCAAAACCAGTAGGGGCTGTACCCAAATGCCACTTACCAATGACTGCTGTTTCATAGCCATTTTGCTGGAATAATTTAGGAAACGTTTGTTGTGAACCGTCAAAATCTCCACCGTTTACATTTTTGAAGAAACCGCTCATATGTCCAAATTTACCAGTCAGTATTGCAGAGCGACTAGGACCACAAATGGAGTTTGTACAGAATGCATTGTTGATCAAGGCTCCTTCTTGCGCAATTCTATCAATATTTGGGGTGGGAGCTAATTTTGAAATAGCTGAACCATACGCACTAATAGCCTGATATGCATGGTCATCGGACATTATATATACAATGTTAGGCTTTTTCGGAGTTTCTGCTGAGGTATCATTCGATGCAACTGTGGTATTATTATTTGAGTTGCAGCTCCATAGCGATGCTAATAGAGCTATCGCCAATACCTTGCCTGTTAATCCAATTTGATTTTTCATTTCGGTACTTATTTAAGTTTATTAGGGTTGACCATTACTAAGTCTTCCCACTGAATGGGTGCTTTCTTTTTCTTTTTTAAATATTCAATAGCCAACTCTACGCGCTTCTTGAAATTCCAACAAGTAGCACGTCTAAGTTGAACTTTTTCTTCTAATTCATCCACTGTGATTTTATTCTCCCTAGAAGACACTAGGTATACGAGAAAGAATGCTTTACGAATTGGAAATCTTACACGGTGGAATAAGGTGTTAACGGTTGCAGATTCGTCATATCCACAGGTAACACAACGTCTCGAAATCTTAAGTTTCACCTCATCGGTCACATACTTTTCACCGCCGCATTTCTTACAGCTATACCCATTAAGCCATTTGATTTCTTCTAGGTTTTCTAGGCATTTATAATCCGAAGGGAAAACATTACTAAACTCTTCAAAGGAGATTTCTCTCTTGACTAAAAGAATATTCGATTTGACTTCCTCGCGGATTTCCTTTTTAAGATCTTTAACTTGTAAGTCTAAGTCAATATTAAACTTATTAGCTATTTCAGCAGCTTTTTCAAGTTTTTGGTTAAGTTTGGTAAGTTCAGAATTCTTAGAATTCAACTCCTCTGTGCGTTCTTGTACTTTTTGCTCTAGCTCACGATTGACCTTGGTCGTCAACATTTCTTTTTCGGTAAGTACTTGAATTAGTTCTCTATCTTTTTGTTTACTTTTTGAATTGAGGTTGGTCATCCTTTTCGAAATGGCAATAGAGAAGAATGTTACCTCTAGAATAATGGCAATATCCAGTCCGTATACAAAGATTATTCTAAAAGGAGGCTGAATGATATTGGATAGGTATCCACTTAATAATAGAGCATAAGTTATAAAGCCAGCAAACAGACAATAAAACCCAATAAGGAGATGTTTGTAGGCGGATTTTTCGAATTTGTAAGCGTTGTAGCAAAGCCAGAATGCTGCAGAAAAAGGAATGATGTCTATTCTGATATCGTAAAACAGTGGTCGATAGAATAGAAAGCCAATTATTGTAACTGCTATTTTAATGATAATAGCGTATTGAAAAATCTTTTTAACATTGTCTTTTATGGCATCCAGTTGAATGAAACTCCCAATGTAGAAGTAGAGCGAAAGACTCAAAAACAACAAGAATATAGGGGTTGCATAACGATTGAACCCTGGTAGAAAAGGCCATAAATATTGATATCCAATTCCATTAACGGATAGTATAAAAAGCAGATTACTAGCAACATAGAATATGTAGAACAAATAAGTTCGATTCTTAGTGTTAACAAATAACGTGGTATTGAATATCACAATCATCAGTATTAATCCTATGAAGAGGCCGATTATCAGATATTCCTTTAAGGCATAATTTATAAACCTTTTTGTTTCCCTAATCACCATTCGGAAACCAACTTGTCGGTAGCTTTGGATTCTAATTAGATACTCGCCAGTACTTCCTTGATCCAAGTTGATTGTGAAATGATTGTTTTTATGCTTTAACTCTTTTCTATCGAATTGGTATTTGTTACCTAACTCTACTTTTTGAATTTGACCTCCTTCTAATGAGTACAACTCGATGTTTTCAATTTTTGGATCAAATGCTTCAATTAAGTGTGCTCCTTTTGTAGAACTGTTGTTAGTTATTTTGAAACGAAGCCAATACGAAGAATTAATATCTTGTTTGTTGGTAGGGAAAATCTTAAAAGGGTAGAAGTTGTTAAGATCCTTCTTAAAAACTTCTTTAGCTTCAAAAGTGGAACTTGGATCTGGTAAAATGAAGCAGTGGTCTCGAACTTCGTACTGGTTAAGTCCATCCTCAAGTTCAATAGGTTCTAATTCGGTAAGTTTTACATACGAATCAGGTTTGGCCGTAATAACCAAACTTATAAAAAATAGTATGGTGCAATATTTTTTAAAGAGGTGCGCCATATGTTATTATTGGAAAATCAATAGAGTATCCATGTGAAGGTGAACTAGTTGAGGTTGAACCATCGGTAGATAATGTTATATCTATTTGCATTATGTTTGAAGGATTTAGCACACCATCTGATTCTGCGCCTGCAACTGTAGCATCGCTGAATTTAAAACTGTTTTTAGACCAGATAGGGTCAGTTGGGTAAAAGCTAAATTCCCAACGTTCGTCTTCATTTCCATCTCCATCTTCATCTTCAATTAATCGAATAATGGAACGGGTTCCAGGCAAATCCTGACCATAATAAAAGGCGTTAAAATAGATTTCATCATTAGAAAATATTCCGCCAATGCTATCCCTTAACCCTACAAACCTTATTGCTCCTAACCAATAATTACCGCCTTGTTCGTCTCCAGCAATAGTATAATAGAACTGTCCTTCTGCGGCTGCAATAGGGAAGCTTTGTCGTTCTGAAACACTTGTATTGGTATTACCAACTGCAGAAAACCCTAGGTCTGTTTCAAAATTGTTTAGTAGGTATCCTTCGGACGAAAAATCCTTGGTGTTTAGTACAAAAACAGTGTCACGTAAAGTATCTTCAGAAGCTGCAAATGTCAGAATGATTTCACAAAATTCTGATTTAAAAAAGGTAGCTTGAGAGGAGCCATCCCAATTTATACCATCTGCAGCTAAATCTGAAGACGTGGTGTTTGTTACATAAGCTGCATTCGAAGTCAGCCCGTTTATTTCTAATTTAATGTCCGCGGAGATGTTGAATTTTCCAGCGAAATTAACTTGTTCACCAAGACTAAAATCAACTCCGTTGGGTTTATCGTGACTTAAGGTTTCGGTTATTACTAAGTTGCCATAAATGCTCTCCACGTCAGGACCTACAAACTGCTCTTTTTTGCAAGAAGTGAATCCAATTAGGATGAGTAGGGCACTTAAATTTGATATAGCTACTAATCTTTTCATTACTAAAATTTCAAGTTAAACAGTACGTTGAACTGATTGAATCCAAATTCAACATTGTTCAGTTGATCATTAACGTCCGCCATTTGGTATTGGCATTGCAAGAATACATTGGAATTGATATCGTATCGTAACCCCATGCCAAAAATGGATTCTTGAATGTCAGTTTGATATTGGTCAAAAGACACAATACTGTTGGTCATGTCTCGAATTGGTAAGTAATCTGTTCCATTTGCTGTAAGGGATTTATAGCCTACAAGTAGTTTATAATCTTTTATAACTTCTAATGTCAACCCTGCATCAAGGATCATTGAGGAAAGATTAACTGGACTTACATTTGGATCATTTCTATTTGATGATGTGTAGAATGTTCCAAGGTCAAGATCAAACTCTTTGTTCCAATTCAATAGTTTACTAAGTTCAACGTTTACCTGAGCATTGGTTTGTAAATAAGTACGTTGTAAATCAGTTCCTTCACCAGTCACGTCACGCAAAAACTCAGGTTTTAAACTGACATTTACTACTGTTGAGGTATCTCCATAAGAGGCTTCGATGCTTATTCCTTGTCTATTTGGAGTAGCTGTACCATAAGGTGTTGCTGTACCAAATTTAGGATTAAACACATCTAATGAGCGATCAATCGATTTGTTGTAAATGGAATAGTCATACAGCAGATCAAAGACTGAAATATCTCTGAGATATTGATCATTGGTTACCGAACCGAAAAGCATCGGGGATTGCCCGTAACGAATACGTTTAGTTTGTGCTCCAGGGCTAAAAAAGTCATCCGATACACTTCTAAATGCTCCATTAAGTTGAAATTTGTCACTTAGTTTATATTCTGCACCAAACTCAATGAATTCACCCCCAATTTGAAAGTCACTGGTCGTATCTCCTTGTTGACTTAAGTTTGAAAGCCCCCCTTCTGTATACACATTTAAATCACCCATTTTATAAGAAAGTCTGGACGTGATTACACTATTTTGAGTTTTAATATCGGATCGGATAGATGCTGGACTATTATAAAAGTTGATACCGTTCAATTCGATATCAAAGTCATTCATTTTTAATCCTGCTGTTGCACCGGCCATAAACTCATTAGGATTAATAACGCCATCACTTACACCAAGACGAGAGAAGAGCCCTTTGTATCTTAACACAACATTTGATGAGTCAAATCTGTATCTCCCGTAAACCTTTGCTCCTTGTTGTCTCCATACGTTATCAGTATTAAAGTTTTCATATCGAGCTACATCTCTGAACGAGCTGAAAATTCTTGACTCATTAGAGAACCCTTCTTCATACTCATTCCATAGCGTATATTTGCTCATTTTGAAATCTAAATCTCCAATTTCATACTTGAAATGACGGTTAAAACGTCCTTTTAGCTGAATTTGACGGATGTCTATATACGAATTCGATTCATCAAAGAAGGCATTGATTTCCGAGTATATTCTTACGATGGTGTTGATTTCTACCTTTTTTCCGAGTTTACCGTCTATCCCCAAATCTAGTAACGTATAGCCAGAATAGCCAGCATCTGGATTTATGGTGTCTTTTTGCTCAAGAGAGGCAATCATCATGTTACCACGACCAACACCACCTACTTTGAAATCCGATTGTGCCATGATTCCAGAAGTTAGGAAGCACAAACAAATTAGCTGTATGTATTGTTTTAAATTCATTTTCTAATGGTTAAAAAATCACTTTGAATTCCACCGAGTTTTCAAGTCCAGAATAGTGATCTAATAAAAAGTTTTTGTCTTCAAATTGTACCCACTTACTACGTACGTATATACTTGATTTAGGAGAAATGACAATGTCTAAACCAGCTCCTAATACTTGCCCATTCTGTTTACGTGCCAATCCATTTTCTCCTAAATCTGTTTTCTCATTTCCACGGATCCTTTCGAACCCTATATATCCTACGAGAGAAAGTTTCTTCGCAAAATTGTAGTAAAGGTCGAATTCGTGAAACTGAGCTCTTATGTAAGCTTTGTTGGAGAATACAGGAACAGGAGAGAGGTTGTCTTGTGAAGATTGGAAATCACCAAGATAGAATAGAAAGAAGTTACGCCCAAGAAGCTTATTCTTAAATTTAAGATTGATCAACCCTACATTATACGCTATTGTATTTAGGGAAGATGTATCTATAACGGTAGCCGTCTCATATGCTCCTCTGAAGAAGGTTTTAACGGCCCCATAAGCACCAGCATTAGGCGAAAATCTTTGAGTTCTAGCTAAGAATAATCCATTGACCTTATGGTAGTAAGAAATAGTATTGTTTCTAGCTTCTAAATCTGTAGAGATTCCGTTTGCAAGGTTAATATTAATAGGTCCGAAATTAAATTCGGTACTTAGGTTTAAACCTGTTCTATTATTTGATTTTAAGTGAAATGGAGTCATAGTCCCTCCAAAAGGTCGTGCACCATCTGGCACATTATCCCCATTAAAACTAAATTGTGCTTCTTCAACACTTGTGTTTATAATAGACGAATGAATATTGGCAAAATCAGCTCCTATGTAGTATGCTTCAATGTTTAAAGGAAAGCCTAACGCTCGTTTGGATGGTCGAATATTAGTAATAAGACCTATATCTGTGGTAGTTTTTACATTAGGAGCATAAAATTGACCCGCATTTGCTTCTGCTGAAATAATCCATTCATTTAGGTTGGTTTCATAGGTTGCGCCCAACGTACTGTTACCATACGGTTCTCCATTTGTATTGCTGGACTGTCCATTAGAATTAAGGGCAATTAAACCAAATTTTTGTAAACGATAGGATTTTGAGATTTTAACTGCTCCCACATTATCTATTACAGAGGAAAGATTAAAAGGAGTTTTTCCATAAACGAAGTTTACTTCATAGTTCCCTGGAAGGTTGGTGGCATTAACGCTAAGACCATTTACAGAGCGCTTTCCCCAATTGATATCACGTTGGAAGTCATTTGCGGAAAAATAACTGCTATGCTGAACATTTGGCCCCCATACATAAGTCCAAGCGGTTCTGTCAAATAATGAAACTCGGGTTTGTCTTCCAGAAGATAGTGTAAGTTCGGAAAAACGTACGAAATTGGTTCCTCCCATCTGAACATCTATGTTTCCATATTTTGTTCTGGTTCCTCCACCAAGACCAACACCTTTACGGTTAAGCCAAAACTCATAGGGAGAATTACCAGCTCCTTCAAAAGGAGAAAATAGGAATAGGTTCGTTCTTATATAACTATTTTTACCCGTGTTGAAGCTTAGATCTATATTTGCCGTTGGACTTGTAAACTCATCATTCGCCTTAAAAACAGAATAAGGTGTTGAGTCTCCAAAAAGTTCATGTTCATTACGGTTGTACCCAACAAACCTGAAATATCCGTTTACATCAATTTGGTCAGGTGATACAGAATAACTAGGGTTGTTAAATCTTTCTAGATTTTGAATTTTGCTTTCAGTTTGACCAGTGGCTATAGTAGCGACGGAACCTAAAATTATGTATGTAATTATTCTTTTGAACATTGTGACGTAATAATAGTATCCAACTAGTTTAATAACCTATTTAAGTAGGGTAAATTTGTTGTAAAGACTGAGTTCAATTCTACTTAAAGGTAATGAATATTTCGTTTAAATCAACCCTTAAATTTAGTGTTTAAAAGCCTATAGGTGTGATTTTGATATAAGTGTTACGCTTAAATAATTTAAATTTATTTTTCCTTGATTTAGGATAAATCGCATTTGAAAAAGAATTGTTAACTTGAAATCATGATGAGATTATTAATTGTAATTCTAACCATATTTTCCTTCTCTGAGATCAATGCGCAAAGGCCGAATATTCTTTGGTTAGTTTGTGAGGATCAGAGTTCATATTTTTCGTTTTACGGAGACTCAACAGCAAAGACACCTGTATTGGATCAATTGGCCAATGAAAGTTATGTTATGCAGAACGCTTATGTAACTTCACCTGTGTGTTCACCAAGTAGAAGTTCAATAATACTTGGGATGCATCCGATTTCTACAGGAACTCATCATATGAGGGCTTATAATGGATGGAGCGAAAAGGACGTAAATCCTCAAACAGATATGCCTTGGTATTCTTTTCCACAGCAAGAAGGTGTTCGAGCTTTCACGGAGTACTTAAGAGCTGATGGATATTATTGCAGTAACAATCCAAAAGAGGATTACAATTTTAATACTCCGGTATTAGCTTGGGATGAGTCTAGTAATAAAGCGCATTGGAGAAACCGAGATAAGGGGCAGCCATTTTTTTCCGTTTTTAATTTCAATGTTTGTCATGAATCTGGAATTTGGAAGATGGCTAATAAGGAAATAACAGTTGATCCCAAAGATGTTTCTTTACCTGCTTATTACCCGAATGATTCTACATTTAGAAATGACTTTGCCATTAACTACTCCAATTTGGAAAGGTTAGATGGTCAGATTAAACAGGTGTTGGATCAACTTAGGGAAGATGGATTAACGGAGAATACTTTTATATTTTTCTACAGTGACCATGGAGGCCCTTTTCCGAGGCAAAAACGATCTATTTATCAATCTGGATTAAAAGTACCAATGACCGTTTATGTTCCTGAAAAATACAGAAATCAGTTTACTATAAATCAAGACGAACTAGTAAGTTTTGTTGATTTAGCACCGACCATTCTGGATCTTGTTGGGATTAAATCTCCCGATCATTTTCAAGGTAGGTCAATTTTTGATTCAAAGCAGGCACCCGATTATGTATATGCTGCTTCTGATCGTTTTGATGAACATTATGATCGAAAAAGAGCAATTATAGGGCAAGATTTTAAGCTCATCTTGAACTATGATACAATAAGAGCACATTATCTCGACTTGTCTTATCGTAAGAAAATGCCTACCATGACTCGTCTTTTAGAATTGGACCAAAACGGCCTTGCGGGAGACTATTTTCATCAATGGTTAACGGGTGAAAAAAGTAGGGTAGAACTTTATGACTTACGTAACGATCCTGATGAACTTAATAATTTGGCGGGTAAGGAGGAATATGCAGGGATTCAAGTAAAGTTAGAAACAGCTCTTCTTAAATGGCTGGAAGAGGTACAAGATAAGGGGGTAAAATCAGAAGAGCAGTTAATGTCATCGTATTTGCCAGGGTTTTTAATACCAACGTTTCGTAAGCCTAAAGTGAGTACAAAAAAAGGACGTCTTTCCATAAATTGTAAAGATGCGAATTCAATAGGATGGCGTTACCTAGGCGAGAATACTTGGAACATTTACAAGCAACCTGTTCCTATTGAAGATAGAGAAATCGAGGTGGTTCTAGATAGGATTGGTTATGAGACAGAAACTTTTACCGTTACTAATAAAGCGCTAAAGGATTAAAGAAAGTTTAAATTCTCATAGCGATTGTTTAGAATTAAATTTGAATCTGCATTCATCCACTTGCTTAGAATAGTAGAGTAAATTCTTCTAAAGTCAA
>JAHDFW010000165.1 GCA_020627945.1 Cytophagales bacterium | reverse complement strand
TAAAAATGCAATTGAAGGAATCTTTTTATACTGACCCTGTTTATACATTTACTGGGATCTACGATAAAGGTCAGGAATTCCTATCACCTCATTTTAGTGCCTACTATAAAGCTACTCAGAATTTACATTTTAGTTTGAATGTTGGTGGTGCAGTGTATGCACGTCACGCGCAAAAAGCACCTTCTTTCAATCTGGGAATAGCTTATGAAAAGTAGTGCAGTCGAACACGAAATATATCTGCTCTTAGGAACTAACTTAGGAGATCGCGTTCGTAATTTAGAAGATGCTCGACGTTTAATAGGAGAGGTTCTGTCAGAGCCTACTGGCGTTTCTAAAATTTATCAAACGGCTCCTTGGGGAGTAGAGGATCAGCCTCAATACCTTAATCAGGTGTTAAGGTTGAATTCTAATTTACCACCAATGTCGGTGTTGGATTCTTGTTTAAAAATAGAACTTGAATTGGGCAGGATTCGTGAACGTAAGTGGGGCGAAAGAACGATCGATATTGACGTGTTATTTTATGATGATCATGTTATTAGTACTCCAGAGTTGATTGTGCCTCACCCAAGGTTACAGGATCGGAAATTCACTTTAGTGCCTCTGAATGAGTTAGCCGCTAATAAACTTCATCCATTATTAAAGGTTAGTGTGCGGGAACTGCTTGATTCTTGTGAAGATGAGTTGGAAGTGGAATTATTCGAGATATAACTCTACTATTTATCTTCTTTTTTGTCTAAGGTTTCGAATTCAGAATTGTTACTGATATATTCTGGAATAAAGCTTTTTAATCGAGCCACAATGTCATTAGCGTTTTGAGTATAAAGTAACTCTAGAAGTCCCTCTATATTATCCTTAACTTCGTTGAAATCATGGTTTTCTGGTCGTCCAATCATGATTTTAGGATGGTGTGTTGGGATTACATTGTCTGGATCCGCTAATAACTCTTCATAAAGTTTTTCACCTGGTCTAAGTCCTGTATGAATGATTTGGATGTCTCGACCAACTTTAAGCCCAGAAAGCTTGATCATTTTCTTGGCTAAATTTAAAATCTTGATAGGTTCGCCCATATCAAAAATATAAATCTCTCCACCTTTACCCATTGCAGAAGCTTCCAATACTAGTTGAGAGGCTTCAGGGATAGTCATGAAGTATCTTGTGATATCTGGGTGTGTAATGGTGACTGGGCCGCCATCAGCAATTTGCTTTTTAAATCTAGGGATTACGGATCCATTAGAACCAAGTACATTACCAAATCGTGTAATGATAAAGGATGTTTGCTGGTTAGAGATGTTGTTTAAAGATTGACAATAAATCTCCGCCATTCTTTTGGAAGCTCCCATTACATTAGTTGGGTTTACGGCCTTATCGGTCGAAACCATAATGAATTTCTCTACCCCATGTTTTACAGCAGTGTCCGCAAGTAATTTGGTTCCCCCCACATTTACCGATATAGCTTCTGAAGGGTTTTCTTCCATTAGAGGAACATGTTTATAGGCAGCAGCGTGATACGCTATACGTGGTTTATATTTTTCAAAAACACCATTAACACGTTCCTTATTCGTTACATCGCCAACAATTACTTCATAGTTGACATTGTAGGGAAGCTCCAAAAGTTCATTCTGGATTTCATATAAGCCAGTTTCTGATTGATCGTATAATACAATCATTTTTGGTTTATAAGTGCTTATTTGACGCACTAACTCACTTCCAATAGAACCAGCAGCACCTGATACCAATACTGTTTCTTGATTAAGAATACTTGCAATTTCAGGATCTTCAATTTCAATCACTGGACGCTCAAGAATATCTTCAATAGCAACCTCCTTAATTTGCTTTAAACTTAACTCACCATTAATCCAATTTTGCACAGGAGGAATGACCCTTACAGATACATCATACTGCAGGCATAATTCGATTATTTCTTTTTTTCTAGTAAAGCCAATATTTGCAATGGCAAGAATAAGAAATTTGATGTTGTTGTTATAAAGGAAAGATTCTAAGTTATCTCCGTGATAAATTCTTACACCATCTATGAAACCGCTCGATTTAGCTTTATCATCATCAAGAAAACCTACAATGTTATAATTATAAGTGTCGTCTTGGAGAAGTGTTTTTTTTGTGATCGAACCAGCCTCACCTGCACCAAAAATCATCAGGTTAACTTTTTCGTTTTTAGATTGGCGGTTTTCGTAATAAAGAATTTTAGAAATAATTCTAAAGCCCGCCATTAAAACAGATGCTATAAAGAAGTCAATTAGTAATACTCCAAAAGGAATGAAATACTGATCAAAACCTCGTGTAATAACAATGTCAATTACAAAAATGATTACAAGACTCAGCCCAGAAGCATAGAAAATTCGTTTTGCATCCTCTATACTAGTGTATTTAATGATTCCCGCATAACTTTTAGTTCCTAAGATAGCAAAAGCTTTAACAGCAATTACAAACAAGAACGCAATGAGGATAATGTTCCATCTTTCGCTAGGAACATTGAAATTGTAACGGAGTAAATAGGATAGAAAAAATGATATCCCGCACAGAATCAAGTCTGTTTGGAAAACTAACCAACGCGGGATATTATTTAAAAATTTCATTCTATTTACCAGTGTATGAAATAAGTTATGCTACACCAACTTCAACTTCTTTGTTGATTTTTTGCACAAGACCTCTTAAAACTTTACCAGGCCCGCACTCTATGAATTCACCAGCTCCGTCCGTAACCATATTTTGAACCGTTTGAGTCCAAAGTACTGGAGCAGTAAGCTGCTTAATTAATTTAGCTTTAATTACTTCTGGATCAGTAGAAGGGGTAGCATCAACATTTTGATAGATTGCACAAGAACCAGTTTGGAAGTTAGTACTTTCAATAGCAGCAGCTAATTCTTCTCTAGCAGGTTCCATAAAAGGAGAGTGGAACGCACCACCTACCTTTAATTTAAGCGCTCTTTTGGCTCCTTTTTCAAGTAGAACCTCACAGGCTTTGTCGATTCCTGTTTCACTTCCAGAAATTACTAATTGACCAGGGCAGTTAAAATTGGCAGGAACTACGATATCGTCAATTTCTGCACATACTTCTTTTACAACGTCGTCTTCTAGTCTTGTAATTGCAGCCATAGTTGAGGGCTTCAATTCACAAGCTTTTTGCATTGCGATTGCACGTTGAGAAACTAGTTTTAGTCCATCTTCAAAATTTAAATACCCCGCAGCAACAAGTGCAGAGAATTCTCCAAGAGAGTGACCTGCTACCATGTCAGGTTTTACATCAGCAACTTTCGCGGTAATAACCGAATGTAAGAAAACCGCTGGTTGAGTTACTTTAGTTTGAGTAAGGTCATCTTTAGAACCCTCAAACATTATTTTCATGATGTCGAAACCTAAAACTTCATTAGCTTTATGGAACATCTCTTTTGCCAAATCAGAAGACTCGTAAAGGTCTTTACCCATCCCTTCAAATTGAGATCCTTGTCCTGGGAAAACATATGCTTTCATGCTTGTAATAATCTTTTATCCTGTGTTTTAAAAATACTGTATTGACTCAAAGATAGCCATTATTTTGAAAGATAAATGAAAATTTGGGCAATTCTTGTGACGTTCGATTAGTGCTGTGATTTTCAATTTTGGAGCTAGTTAGAAAATGGTGATGAAAGTCTAATATATTTTGCCTTTTGTCGATTAAAGTATGAGTTAATAGTATAAATATATCTAAATTGCGTTCGATACAATACGCATATAAAATTGTTAATGAAAAAGTTAATATTAAGCACTCTTTGCATTGGAATTGCAGCCAGTACTTTTGGTCAGTCCAATCTTAACACAAGTAAATTCAAACAGCTTAAAGAAGAACTGGCTACGCCAAATGTTTATCGAACAGCTTCAGGAGCTCCTGGTCATCAATATTGGCAGCAAAAGGCCAATTATGTAATGGATATAGTGTTGGATGATGAAAAACAAACCATTTCCGGTGAAGAGGTGATTACCTATGTAAATAACTCTCCTAATACGTTGGAATACCTTTGGGTTCAGTTGGACCAAAATATGCGTGCGAAGGATTCAGATACCAAGAAAATCAAAACAGGTTCTTTGAACGATAAAATGAGCTTCAGAGACATGAATCGAATGCATAGTGACTTTGATGGAGGCTTTAAATTACAGGAGGTTAAAGATAAGTCAGGGAAAGATTTACAGTATGTAGTAAATAATACTATGATGCGTATCGATATGCCATCCCCGCTGAAACCAAATGCTAGTTATACCTTTAAGATTAAGTGGTGGTACAATATCAATGATCGAATGAAAATAGGAGGTAGAAGTGGTTTTGAACATTTTGAAAAAGACGATAATCACTTATATACTATTGCTCAATTCTTCCCAAGAATGTGTGTGTACAACGATGTTGAAGGGTGGCAGAATAAGCAGTTTTTAGGAAGTGGTGAATTTACATTGCCGTTTGGTGATTATAACGTGAAAATTACTACTCCAAAAGATCATATTGTAGGAGCTACTGGAGTACTCCAAAATGCAAGTAGCGTATTAACTTCTAAACAACGTGAAAGATATAAAAAAGCACAGTCTGAGTATTCAACACCAGTTATGATTGTAACTCAAGAAGAAGCGGAAGAGGCTGAGAAAGGAAAGGCTAAAGGGACTAAAACTTGGCAATTTTCTGCTAAGAATGTAAGAGATTTTGCTTTCTGTAGTTCTAGAAAATTTATTTGGGATGCAATGGCAGTAAAAATTGGAGGTAAAAATATCATGGCCATGTCCTATTATCCGAAAGAGGGTAATCCACTTTGGGAAGATTATTCAACAAAGGTTGTCGCTCACACTCTGAAAACTTATTCGAAGTATACGGTTGACTATCCATATCCAGTTGCTATATCAGTACATACGAAGTGGATTGGAATGGAATATCCAATGATTTGTTTCAATGGAGGAAGACCTAACGAGGATGGAACTTATTCCAAGAGTACTAAATATGGTATGATTGGAGTTATTATTCATGAAGTAGGACACAATTTCTTCCCGATGATTATCAATTCAGACGAACGTCAATGGACTTGGATGGATGAAGGATTGAATACTTTTGTACAATACCTTACAGAGCAAGAGTGGGAAAGAGGTTATCCTTCTAGAAGAGGTTCAGCTCAAAATATTGTTCCTTACATGAAAGGAGATAAGAGCAATATTACTCCTATTATGACGAACTCAGAATCCATTAATCAATTTGGAAATAATGCTTATGCAAAACCTGCAACAGCCCTGAACATCCTTAGAGAAACAGTAATGGGGAGAGAGTTATTTGATTTTGCTTTTAAAACGTACAGTGAGCGTTGGAAATTCAAACATCCTACTCCTGCTGATTTCTTCAGAACCATGGAAGATGCTTCTGGTGTAGATTTGGATTGGTTTTGGAGAGGATGGTTCTATACAACAGATCACGTAGATATCTCAATGGATAAAGTGACTTGGTATAAAATAGATACGAAAAATCCTGAAATAGAGAACCCAATAAAGGCCAAAGAATATGCAAACCGTACTAAAGCCATTTCCGAAATCAGAAATGATGACGAGAAAATGGTGAAGCAAACGTATTCTGAGGCTGATCCTTCAATATTAGATTTTTATAATAAGATGGACCAATTTGAGGTTACAGTTTTAGATAAAGAGGATTATGAACAGTACTTAGGTAAACTTGATGAATCCGAAAAAGATTTTTTAAGTTCTAATAGAAATTACTATCAGTTAGACTTTACAAATGTAGGAGGATTGGTAATGCCATTGGTACTTGAGTTTGTGTTTACAGATGGAAGTAGAGAGGTAAGACGAATCCCAGCTGAAATTTGGGCAAGAAATAATAAAGAAATTTCTAAAGTATTCTTCTTTGATAAAGAGGTGCAGAGTATAACACTAGATCCATTTTTGGAATTAGCAGATACTGATATGAATAACAACTTTTGGCCTCCAAAGCAGGAGCCAAGTCGTTTTCAATTGTACAAATCTGGAGGATACAGTAGATATGGAGGTAGAGGAGGAGAAAATCCTATGCAGCGTGCCAACCGTTTAAAAGAACGTAAGGAAAAGGATAAATAGAAAATATTTTTCTCTTTAGGCCGTTATATTGGAGGTTTAGGTTTATATTGGAGCATTAATTGGTTAAATTAAAACGTGCGATTATGAAAACTATGAAAGTTCTATTAACCCTGTTAGGTTGTTTATCCATTAATTTTCTATTTGCAGATTCGTCTAATGGCGGAGGTGAAATAGGAACTAAAAGCCATGATTCTAAGGTAGTTAGTGTTGTTTCACCAAACCCAGGAGAAGATGGTGAAGGCGTTAAAGATTGGCTTTATAGCCTGTTCCGAACTAAAGAGGATACAAATTCTGTTTCTCAAGATTCGCTTAAAATAGAAAGTACTAAGAAGGAATATCCAACATTTGATAGAGTAGTTTATTAAGTCAAACTTCTTATTTCCAGAAGATTGTTGATCGGTGAAGTTTGATTTAGAAGAAATAAAGAAGTATAAGAACCTTGAATTGATGGCTCGTCAATTGGTTGAAGGTTTTATTACGGGACTGCATAAGTCTCCGTATCACGGCTTTTCCGTAGAATTTTCTGAACACAAACAATATAATACGGGTGAAAGCACTCGTAATATTGATTGGAAAGTATTTGCACGTACCGATAAGTTGTTTGTTAAGCAGTATGAAGAGGAAACGAATCTTAGAGCACACTTTCTCATTGACACTTCTTCATCTATGTATTATCCGGATGAGACCAATGGGAAGGTAACCTTCAGCGTTTATGCTGCTGCCGCTTTACAAACTGTTCTACAAAGTCAAAGAGATGCTATAAGTCTAATTGACTTTAACGAGCGAATCCAATATCAGTCCCCCATAAAAAGTACTTCGATCCATTTACATCAGTTAATGTTGCATATGAGTGGATTGCTTGAAGGTACTTCTCGTAATGTGGGAACATCTACCGCTGAAACATTACATGAAATTGCAGCCAAGGTTGGTAAAAGAGGTTTAATTGTCCTTTTTACCGATATGTTTGACAGGAGTTCTAATCTGGAAGAAATTTTTTCAGCACTTCAACATCTTAAACATAAGAAACATGAGATTTTGGTATTCCATGTACTTGATTCCAAAACAGAAATAGACTTCGAGTTTGAAAATAGACCTTATGTATTTATTGATAAGGAGTCTGGTCAAGAATTAAAGATAAATCCACAAGATGTTAAGGATTCTTACCAAAAGAATATAAAGTCCTTAATAAAGCAAGTAGAGTTGAAATGTCACCAACTTAAAATAGATTACGTCCCAGTTGATATTAATACCGAATTTGAAAAGGTGTTGATGAGTTATTTCGTAAAGCGAAAAAGAATGAAAGGATAGGGATTTCGAAAATCCACTTGCTGGTATTATTGTATTTTAAATATGGAATAGTTAAGTTCGTCATGACAACTTAACCCTATTACAAAATGAGAGCTTTTCTTTTGCTTCTCTTTTCCTTTTTATTATTAAGTGCTCCTGTTTATTCTCAGGTAAATACCGATTCTTTGGAGCATGTACTGCCTCAATTGGGAGGAAAAGAACGAATTAAAGTGCTTGCCGATTTGTGCTGGTACTTGGCTGTTAAAGATCGTAAAATGGCCGAAACATATGGTCAGGAAGCCTTAACGTTATCTCAAGAGCAAGGTTTTGACTCATTAGCGGCACAAGCATATAACGATCTGGGAACATTATACTTGAGATATGGTTCTTATGATACTTCTATTAACTACTTAAACAAAAGTTTAGAAATTAGAAAAGAGCTTAAGGATACTAATGGGATTAGCAGTGTTATATCAAAACTGGCGGTTATTGCGGAGAATAAAGCGGATTATGCGGAGGCATTGGAATATAATTTACAGTCTCTTGAAATTTTTGAAAAGAAAGGAAACAAATCCGCCGTTTGTACATTGAAGGGCAATATAGCCTTGATTTATTGTAATCTAGGGCAATATGATCTAGCAATAAAGACAAATCAGGAAGCAATTAATATTGCATATCAACTTGAGAAGACAGGACTTATCCTTTCTTGTTTATCGAACTTTGGAAATATTTTCAACGGGTTGGAAGATAGAGATTCTGCTATTTTTTATATGGAAGAAGCTCTTACATTAGCATATGAGATAGAAGACGAAAACAACCAGTCATTGCTGCTTCAAAATATTGGATCTCAATATTTAGAAAAAGGGGATTTAGTTAAGGCATCGGATTATTTGCAAAAGGCTCTCGAAATTAGAGAACGAAAAGGGGATAAAAAGGGGATTGTAAGTACCAAATCCACTCTAAGCAAGTTGTTTGCCGCGCAAGGTGATTTAGATAAGGCAATTAGATTTGGTCAGGAGTCACTGGCCATTGGTAAGGAAATAGGAGTTAAGGAAAATGTTATGAGTACTTATATGATTTTGAGTAACGCATATCAAAAAAAGCAACTACTTGAAACAGCTTTAGCCTATAGGGACTCATTTATTCTTTTTAAAGACTCGATTACAAATGCCGAATTTTCTGATAAAATAGCAGAGATGGAGTCAAAGTATAATGCAGCCAAACGTGATCAAGAAATACAAAGGTTAAATAATGAAAGAGTTTTACAGGATCAAGAGTTAAAAGCGAGAGATAGACAAAGATTGTTCTTGATCATTATTTTATTATTTGCACTAGTTTTTGTTTGGTATATATATCGGGCTTACAAAAATAAACATAGAGCAAATGAACTGATTTCAGAACAGAAAGCTGAAATCGAACATAAACATCAGGAAATTACAGATAGCATCAATTATGCTAAAAGAATCCAAACGGCATTATTAACGGCCGATGAACAATGGGAAAAAATTAGTCCTGAGAATTTCGTGTATTTTAAGCCAAGAGATGTGGTTAGTGGGGATTTCTTTTGGGCATATCAGGCACCAAACAACATAGCTGTTTGGGTTGCTGCGGATTGTACCGGTCATGGTGTGCCTGGAGCTTTTATGAGTATGCTGGGAGTTGGGTTTTTAAATGAAATTGTTGTTGAGAATAATATTACGAATTCAAATGAAATACTTGATCGTCTAAGGGATAAGATAATTCACGCATTAGAGCAGAAGAATGTAGAATCCCAACAAAAAGACGGAATGGATATCGCATTATGTGTTTGGGATCAAAACACTAATAAACTTCAATTTTCTGGGGCGTATAATCCTTTGATTGTGATTAGAAATAAAGAAATTTTGCAAATTAAGGCGGATCGACAACCTATTGGTAATTACTTTAAAAAGAAGCCTTTTGAAACGAAGGAATTTCAACTGGAAGTAGGAGATATATTATATACTTTCTCTGATGGTTATCCAGATCAATTTGGAGGCGAAAGTGGAGGTAAATTTATGATCAAGAGGTTTAAAAAACTACTTGTTGAAGTTTCAGAAAGGCCAATGGAAGAACAAATGAGAATTTTGGATCGCGAAATAGTTGATTGGATGGGAGACAAAAATCCTCAAACCGATGATATTTGTGTAGTAGGAGTTAAAATATGCGATTAATTAATGGAAGGTAATTCTAACAATAAGAATCAAAGAGTTGTTCGAGGTAATGCGATAATGACAGAGTATATGCTGTTGTTTTCGGGAGTCGCAGTATTGATTTTTTGGTTGCTAAATCTCTTTTACTTAGAAACGCATTATATAGTGGCTTGGGCTTTCTTCTCGTATTCAATGCTTACGGCAGCTACATGGGCGTTTTTAAAAGTTACAAAAAAGTATATAGAGGCCTATAACCTTGGTTACCTATGGACTTTTTTAGGAACAACGTTGATATCAATATTTAGTGGAGGGATAAGCAGTGGGATGATTGTGATGTACGCAGTAACAGCATTTGGTGGTTATGGGGTGGATCGTAAATCTGGAAGAGTTTGGTCTTTAC
>JAHDFW010000164.1 GCA_020627945.1 Cytophagales bacterium | reverse complement strand
ATAAAGAGTAACAAGTTTAAGTAAAATAAGTAACACAATTTAATAACCCCCTAATCACACTTGCTCAACCCTCGATACTCTTGCTCCTTCCTCACCACTCGATACTCTTGCTCCCTACTCACTACTCACTACTCGATACTCTTGCTCCTTCCTCACTACTCAATACTCTTGCTCCCCACTCACTACTCTTGCTCCCCACTCTTGCTCTAACCTCATTCCTCTTCCTCACCACTCAATCATCAATTCTCTTCGTCCAGTTACATTCGTACGAATTATCTTATCAGCAGTTTTTAACACAGAAGATTTCCATAGCCCGATTTCAACTTGTTCTCCAGAATTTCTTAATTCTTCTAAAAACACATTGCGACCTATTCCGTCAATGCAGCCTGTACTAATATTTGGAGTGTACCATTTACTATCTTTCAGCCAAAATATGTTTGAACTAAGGCATTCAGAAATATATCCGCGTTCGTCCAAAATAATAATATCATCCCAACCTTTTTTGTTCTTTTCCAACCCAGCCAAAACGTAGGTTATGCTCTCATTCTTAAAAAATGACCATGGAGAAAAGCGATTGCATACCTTTCTGGATATGCCAGTTTTAATTTTATCCGTAGAGTGATTCGTATGGTTAGACAAATCTTCGCGAATTATAATGTAGTACTCTAAACTATTATCAGAAGGAGTGTAAAGTCCACCTTCATTTCTAGAAAACTGAATGTTTATTATGCCATCTTTGGTGTTGGTTTTAGCAAGAAGTTCTGAAATGCTCTTTAAGAGTTCTTTTTCAGGAATCTTTTTTATTTGCAGAATATTTACTGCCCTGAAAATTCTTTTCCAATGATGATCCCAATATTTTACTTGAGAATTTTCGATAATTATAGTCTCGAAAAACCCATCAGAATACTTAAACTTCCTGTTTTTGTGAGAGATAGAAAAATCCTCTTCTCTGATTATCTGACCGTTGTGCGATATCCAATCCATAGTTCTCACTAAATAACTAAAAATATTTTTAAAACCTTTTGACTTTATTGAGAAACCTTTTACTTTTGCACTCGCAATTACGCAATTGTCCGATGGTGTAACTGGCAACACGTCTGGTTTTGGTCCAGAAGAGTCTAGGTTCGAGCCCTAGTCGGACAACAAATAAAATGTTGGAGATTTTGATGGGCGAGAAGTTTATCCCGAAAGGGGAGCCCTAGTCGGAAAACATAAAATGAACGTTGAAACTTTGTTTCAGCTGGAGTTAAGAACAGATTACTGAGGGGGTGAGTTCACTCCCTTTTTTTTTTGCTCTATGTCTAAAGTTAAAATATTCGCCTGCTCCGGTTCTAAGCACATTGCTGAGAAAATCGCATATGTTTATGGAACTGAACTCGGAAACATGAAAACCGAGAAATTCAAAGATGGAGAAATCTGTCCAGTTTTTGAAGAGTCCGTTCGTGGTTGTGACGTGTTTCTCGTTCAATCTACTTGTCCACCTGCCGATAATATTCTGGAATTAGTTCTGGCCATTGATGCCGCTAAAAGAGCTTCTGCTGGTTATGTTACTGTTGTCGTACCATATTTTGGATATGCTCGACAAGATCGTAAAGATCGTCCTAGAGTAGGTATTGGAGCTAAAGTTGTTGCCAATATGATTCAATCTGCTGGTGCTGATAGAATTATGACATTAGATCTTCATGCGGGTCAGATTCAAGGTTTTTTCGACATTCCAGTGGATCATTTATACGGGTCGAGAGTTTTTGTTCCTTATTTGAGGAGTTTAAACTTAGAAAATATTACTTTTGCGTCCCCTGATGTAGGAGGAGCTAAACGAGCTCGTTCATATGCCGGATTTTTTCAGGCAAATGTGGTGATTTGTGATAAGTATCGTAAGCGTGCAAATGAGGTTGCAAGTATGCAAGTGATTGGAGACGTAGAAGGTGCCAATGTTGTTATTGTGGATGACATGTGTGACACTGGAGGTACGTTATGTAAAGCAGCTAAATTGCTAAAAGAAAAGGGAGCAAAAACAGTTAGAGCGGCGATTACGCATCCTGTACTTTCTGGAGATGCATATGAAAATATCGAAAACTCTGTTTTGGAAGAATTGATTGTAACAGATTCCATTCAACTGAAAAAAGAGAGTACAAAAATAAAAGTCCTTTCAGTAGACGATATGTTTGGAAAGGCCATTCGAAAGTTAATTGACAATGAATCTATCAGTTCATTGTTTATTTAATCGAGAGTGAATAAGAAGTAATTTTTTAATTATATAAATAGTAAAGCAAATGAAAACTATCGAAGTAGTAGGATTCGAAAGAAAAGATGTAGGAACTAAGTTCTCTAAGCAATTAAGAGCTGAAGGGAATGTTCCATGTGTTCTTTATGGATCTGATGACCATGTGCACTTTCATGCGCCAATGTACCTTTTTAAGGAATTGGTGTACACTTCTCAAGCATTTTTGGTTAAATTAAACATTGAGGGGACTGAGTACGACGCTATTATGCAAGATATCCAGTTTCACCCAGTAAGTGAAATGATCTTACATGTTGATTTCCTTAGAATTACTAAAGGAACTTACGTGAAGATGGATGTTCCAGTGAAAACTACAGGACTTGCGCAAGGTGTTAAAGACGGGGGTGTTCTTTACTTAAAGAATCGTAAGTTAAAAGTTGGTGCATTACCTAAAGATCTTCCTGATTTTATCGAGATTGATGTTGCAAACGTTACACTTGGTGGATCTATGAAAATCAAAGAAATTGAGGTTGAAGGTGTAGATTTGTTGGGTAACCCTAACGTAACAGTAGTTCAAGTTAATATCCCAAGAACAGCTCGTCAAGCAATGAACGAGACTGCTGGTGGTGGAGAAGAAGAAGCTGCTGAAGAGTAAAATACTCGAAAACTAAAGATTTAAAATCCTGCTTACTCAATGTAGTAAGCAGGATTTTTTTATTTTTGAAACTATATGAAATACTTAATAGCAGGATTAGGAAATATAGGACCTGAATACGAAAAGACTCGTCATAATATTGGGTTCATGATATTGGATGATTTAGCAAAAGAGCATGGTGCTACTTTTAAGCTAGATAAGCACGCATTCATTACTGAAATAAAGCATAAAGGGCGAACTTATATCCTTATAAAGCCAACTACATATATGAACCTTAGTGGTAAAGCTATTCGCTACTGGATGCAGGATAAAAAAGTACCTGTCGATAATATTATGGTTGTTACTGATGACATTGCCCTGCCATTCGGTAAAATACGAATTCGTGCTAAAGGTTCCAATGGTGGACATAATGGACTTAAGAATATTGAGCAGCTTTTAGCAACATCTAAGTACCCAAGATTACGTTTTGGAGTAGGAGATGAATTTGCAAAAGGTAAGCAAGTAGATTATGTGTTGGGAGACTTTTCGAAAGATCAGGAAGATTACCTTCCGTCTCTAATAGGAAAATGTGGCGAGGCAATCCTTTCATTTGGTAGTATTGGGTTGGAGCGTACAATGAATTTTTTTAACGGCTAGTAACCAATTTTATGTTTCTAAATAGTTACATACTTGGCGACTAGAAATTGAGAATCAACGATCAGAAATTAGTAAAATGAAAGGAAAAGTCACTGGCATAGGAGGAGTATTTTTTAAGTGTGAAGATCCTGAAGCACAAAAGCAATGGTATAAAGAGCAACTTGGGTTTCCAGTTGATGAATGGGGAGCATCTTTTCGTTGGGTTGACAAAGAAAGCAATAAGGAAGGACTTACTCAATGGAGTACTTTTAGCAATGAAACAGGTCATTTTCTGCCTTCTCCTAAGGATTTTATGTTCAATTACCGCGTTGAGAATATGGAAGCGCTTCTGGCTCAATTGAAAGAAGCAGGAGTGGAGCAAGTAGGAGAAATGGAAGAGTATGAATATGGCAAGTTTGCTTGGGTCATGGATCCTGAAGGAAATAAAATTGAATTTTGGGAACCTATTGATGGAGTTCTTTAATGACTAACTTACGGATCAAGTGGAAACCCAGAAACCTGAAAAATCCATTCTAATGAATATTAGGATCGTTTTCAGATTTCAATTTTCGTATTTGCAATTAAATTATGAAAGACCAGAATCGACAAATTTATCCATAGATATTCGGATTGATCCTAACTTACATGAATAGCTCTATCAAAAAGAAACTGGGAATAACCGTAGCGGTTTTAGTCTTATGCTTGGCTTTAGGTCGAATTTCAGGAATGTGGCAATTTTACTCTATTCCGACACCTTCTATGGAACCTGCTTTAATGATGGGATCATATGTCATTGGAACTAATTTATCTTCCCTGGAGCGAAATGATTATATGGTGTTTAGGTTAAAAAAAGATCAAAATATTACTGGAGGTGGAAGTATATATACCAAACGCTTAATAGCTCTACCGGGGGATAAATTACAGATTATAGGAGGAGAAGTATTTGTAAACGGAAAATCTGCAGATAAAGGACTTAATCTTAAATATAGGTATGAATGCAGTAATTTGGATAGAACGGTAGAATTAAGAGAGCAGGATCTACTGGGACGCTTAGATGCTCAAAAAATGATGGTGACAATTTCTAATGAGGATTTGCCAAAATTTGCTAGCTGTGGTTGCTCTAGAACCTTAATAGATTCCAAATTTGTTGATCCATCACTTAAAACTTTCTGGAAGGGAGACTTTAATACTCATTTCTTTGGCCCAATAATTATTCCTGAAGGCAAATATTTCGCAATGGGAGATAATCGGGACAATAGCCTAGATTGTCGATACCTCGGTTATATTGAAGAGCAAGATGTAATAGGAGAAATCATATTCGTATTCTAATTTCTCCTGCTGCTTTTAATGCTTATTCACAATATCCTTTTTCTTGGTTATAAGATTCTCCTGTCGGGCAGCAGATGCAAGTTTTTTCCTTTGGTTCATCTACAGAAAGAGTAGTTCCTTCAGGGCATTCAGCACATGTTTTTTTACAGCTACTAAAAGTTAAGCAAAGTGCTAACATAGCTCCAGCTCCTATAAATGTCAATATCTTTTTCATTTCTAATAAATTCTAAAATTGTCGTTTTAATTTCGGACTACTGAATAATCGTGAATAGTCCCATTTGGTCTTCGCTAGCTGAAATTAAGTTCCAAGAAGCACCTCCTTGAGCATCCTTACTAGCATAAACTCTCCAACGATAAGTTTGTCCAACCTTCAGGTTTTCAATTGCATTTCCATCTGAGTTGAATGCTACAGATGTTTGAGAACTTGGTACCGTCATATTTCTAGTCGTCCAGTTATCACTAAATCCTCCCCAAATTAATTTACCATTTGCATCACGTACTTCAACAATATAGTCACTTGTACTAGAATATGCTTCCCAAGTAAAGGTAGGAGTAGTAGTAGAAATTTCAACTGGTACAGAAGATGAAGCGGCATTGGTTGGATCTGTTACTGTAATCGCTCCTGTAACACTAAAATCTCTGGTTGCTGCTCCTCCTGAAACCGTTACAAATGGTTCTCCATTTTTAATAATCCAATCTGGATCCATCACTTTGCCATCGTTGATGAAAGAGGCTCTTGCCAAAAAAGTCCCATCAGGTACATTGCTAATTGTATATTGCTGTCCAACTGTAGTAGCACTCAACCCAGGAATTGCTTCTCCCGTAATTTCATGCGTTAATGCTACGTCCACTTCTATGTTTGTTGTTGAAAGAAACGTAATCGAGCCCGATACAGAACCAGAAGCACCGTCCGTAAGAACAAGATCTACATTAGCAGTTTCGGTACTTGCTGTTACTGATGCAGTGGCCGTTGAGCTATTAAAGCCTGCTCCCCATGCTTTCACGTCGTAATCTCCAGCTGGCACATTGTAGATAATATAGTTTCCTGCGGAATCAGTGATTGAGGAATAACCTGAGGAGGTGTCATTTGCAACTACTAAAACTCCGATGTTATTACCTGAAGTAGATGAAACATTTCCAGAAATCCACCCTCCATCGGTTAGGTTATGCGTGTACATTTCTACAGACTTGCTTAATGTATCTTCTAAAGAGATGGTAAAAGGTATAGCAGGAATGTCTTTTGGCGTTACGTCAAAGTACCCTTGCTTGTATACCTTAATAAAATAATTTCCAGGGGTTAATTTGAACTCATAATTTCCAGACACATCTGAAGTACTGAAAGCTCCCGTTGGTGTTTTTGTATCCGCATTAAAAATGAAAATTCGTGCTCCCTCTATGGCATTGCTATTCCCTGCATCCGTGATAGTACCTTGCAACACTCCAAACATAGGAGGGACCGGAATTATTACCGGCTCAAAATATCTTTTACAAGAATTTAACCCAAATAAAAGGATAGTGAGGCTAATGAAAATTAGACTAATGTAAGATAATTTTCTCATGTTTTTTTATAATCTACTTATCCAAATCTATACATTTATAAGTTGAGAAACAACTTGTTTCGATTATAGTAAGGGATTATTATATTTGTTTGTGGCTAATGATCTCGACGTAAAATTAAACTAACATGGACTTAAAACGGCTAAATTTTAAGGAGCTGTCCAATGAGGATTTGTGTTATATTTTGGAATCTGATACATCTCTTAGTCAGGATCAAAAAGAGTTGATCAAACAAGAAATTAA
This sequence comes from Cytophagales bacterium, assembly GCA_020627945.1. Lineage (GTDB taxonomy): Bacteria > Bacteroidota > Bacteroidia > Cytophagales > JAHDFW01 > JAHDFW01. Next base: position 3,409 of record JAHDFW010000164.1, on the reverse strand, counting down.
GCGCCGAAACCTGACATTAGATCAATTAGAGCAAATTCGTGAAGCTGTGAACCTACGGTTACAATCCGAACTGGAAAAGGACGAGCTAGTAAATTCCATACCAGAGGAAGAAACGGAAGAAGAAAGTGAGGAAAAACAGACCAGTAATAAAATTGATAATATTACTTATGCTGTTGCTGGAATCATATTATTTACAGCTTATCGCAATCGAGAATTTTTACTTTATGTTTTCACTGAACCCCAACAAGCACTGGCTGATTTATATTCGGTAATTTGGACAACACTATTGCTTATTTTGGCAGTTGGTGCAGTGTTGTTTTGGTTTCGTAAAAAAGTGGGATGGGGGTTAGTAACCATTGTAGTAGTACAGAATTTACTTTTGTCACTGGCAGATACTTTGGAGCATTTATATGGCGAACTTTCTGGAGAGGAGGTTGAACACCTAAACGTTTTTAATAGTATTTACCTTATAGGGATATTCTTGATTTACTGGGGGGGACTTTATTGGTCTTTGATTTCTCCTCAAGTAAAACAGATTTATATGGTACGAGCGAAAACCATAGTTATTACCTTATTAATTGGTTTGGCGTTATTTTCGCTTGAGTATTACTACTCAATTGGAAGTATTAGATGAACTTCTAATTCGGAATGATAAATCAAAGGGATTACCGCTTATTTCTACTGGTTTAATTATAATTCACATCTTTTACTATTATCTTCGCGTCCTAATTCTTCAAACCTCATTTAGGTAAGAGAAATACAATTTAATACACATAATAAACTGTTATCAACAAAAGCGATATGTCATCATTTTACGATTTTGAAGCAATAGAAGGTAAATGGCAAAAGTATTGGGCGGAAAACAAGACCTTTAATACAGAAATTGATGAGTCAAAACAGAAATTTTATTCACTGGATATGTTTCCGTACCCAAGTGGAGCAGGGTTACATGTTGGGCATCCGCTCGGTTATATCGCCTCTGATATAGTTTCAAGATTTAAAAGACTAAAAGGGTTCAATGTACTGCACCCAATGGGATATGACTCATTTGGATTGCCAGCAGAACAATATGCAATTCAAACAGGGCAACACCCGGAAATAACTACGCAACAAAATACAGCTCGCTATCGTGAGCAATTAGATAAAATTGGGTTTTCATTTGAATGGGATAGAGAAGTTAAAACTTCTAATCCAGATTACTACAAGTGGACACAGTGGATTTTTCTTCAACTGTTTGACTCTTGGTACAATAATGATTCAAACAAAGCAGAATCAATTTCAACGTTAATTGAGAAGTTCGAAAAGGATGGTAACTCGAATGTAAATGCAAATACAGATCAAGAAACAACTTTTACCGCCGATGAGTGGAATGCATTTTCTGAAAACGATCAACAGCAGGTTTTGCTGAATTACAGACTTACGTTTTTGGCAGATACAACCGTGAATTGGTGTCCAGCATTGGGAACTGTACTTGCTAATGATGAGATTAAAGATGGTCTTTCCGAGCGTGGAGGGCATCCAGTGGAGCGTAAGAAAATGCGCCAGTGGAGTATGCGTATTACAGCATATGCGGACCGTTTACTTACAGACCTCGATGGTTTAGATTGGACAGATTCAATCAAAGAGATTCAAAGAAACTGGATCGGTAAATCCAATGGAGCTCAGGTATATTTTGATATTGATAATTCTGAAAAGAAACTAGAAATATTTACAACTCGTCCAGATACTATTTTTGGTGCGACGTATATGACGATTGCTCCTGAGCATGATTGGGTTCCAGAACTAACCACTGACGAACAACGCGTAGAGGTGGAAGCATACGTGGAGAAAGCAAAGAATCGTTCCGAGCGTGATCGTATGAGTGATGTGAAAACCATTTCTGGAGTATTTACCGGAAGTTATGCACTTCACCCATTTACAGGAGAAAAAATCCAAATTTGGATAGGGGACTATGTCTTGGCAAGTTATGGTACTGGAGCTGTAATGGCTGTTCCTGCTCATGATAGTAGAGATTACGCATTTGCAAAACATTTCAACCTTCCGATTCAAGAAGTAGTTGAAGGTGGAAACCTTGAAGAAGAAAGCTACGACGCTAAAGAAGGTAAGTTAGTTAACTCTGACTTTCTGAATGGCTTGGACGTAAAGGAAGCTATCCAAAAGGCGATTAGCGAAATCGAAAAACAGGGGAGAGGAAAAGGGCAGATTAACTTTAAAATGCGAGATGCAGTATTTAGTCGTCAGCGTTACTGGGGAGAACCAATCCCTGTTTATTTCAAAGATGGTGTACCTTATCCGCTTAGTATTGATCAGTTGCCTTTAGAACTCCCAAAAGTAGATGAATACTTACCAACTGAGACAGGTGAACCTCCATTAGGTCGTGCTGAAGGCTGGAAGTTTGAAAACCAATATGAATATGAATTGAGCACGATGCCTGGTTGGGCTGGAAGTAGCTGGTATATGTTCCGTTATATGGACCCGAAGAACGATAATGAATTTTGTTCAGTTGAGCAACTTAAGTATTGGGGAAATGTAGATCTTTATATAGGTGGAGCAGAACATGCAACTGGTCACTTGCTATATTCTCGTTTCTGGACTAAGTTCCTTTACGATCGCGGATTTATTACAGTGAATGAGCCATTCCAGAAGATGATCAATCAGGGGATGATTCAAGGACGTAGTAATCTTGTTTACAAGGTAAAAGGAGAGAATAAGTTCGTTTCTAAAGGACTAAGAAAGCAATACGATACAACCACGCATCATGTAGACGTAAATATTGTGCAAAGCGATGTGTTGGACGTTGAGGCATTTAAAGCGGATAAAAGATTTGAAGCAGAAGGTGCAGAGTTTGTATTGGAAGACGGTAAATATCATTGTGGACATGAAGTGGAAAAAATGTCTAAACGTCTTTGGAATGTGGTGAACCCTGACGATGTAATTGCTCAATACGGAGCAGATACACTTCGCTTGTTTGAAATGTTCCTAGGACCATTAGAGCAGTTTAAACCTTGGAATACGGAAGGGATCTCAGGAGTTAATAAATTCCTAAAACGTTTCTGGAAATTATTCTGGGATGAAAATGATAATTTCTCGGTTTCTGATGATGAACCTACAAAAGCAGAATTAAAAGTTCTGCACGAAACGATCAAGAAAGTAGAGTGGGACATTCAAAATTATTCTTTCAATACTTCTGTAAGTCAGTTTATGATTTGTTTCAATGAACTGAATAAAACCAACTGTAACAAAAGAGCAATCTTAGAACCGTTTGTTCAGATTCTTTCTCCATACGCTCCTCATATTGCGGAAGAACTTTGGAAATTACTTGGACATCAAGAAAGTGTTACTAAATCTACATTCCCAGTTTGGAAAGAGGAATACCTTAAAGAAGACGACTTCGAATACCCAATTATGA
>JAHDFW010000163.1 GCA_020627945.1 Cytophagales bacterium | reverse complement strand
AAAACACCACATTCCTCAACTAAAAGTATCAGAACATGGTGTCTTCCCCAGCTTCAACCAGCGATTAACTCACCCACACTTTCACTCCCATCTTCGCTCGTTGTTGAAATTCATTCCAAGACATTACAGTTCGTCCACCGTACGGAGCAGTTGGCCATGGATCACGTAATACTACTTTTATTGGCACCTGCACACATTGTCCATACATATTATATGTATTTTGATATTCTATTGCTGTCAATACATATGCATGCCCTACACATCCTGCGTGACCTCGCAATCCCACTATCAGCGGAGCTTTATTAGATAACCCCGTTATCATTTGTTGTACTGAAGTATATCCCCCAACAGCATTTATACGATTAACTCCCCCATAGTTATTTGGAGCCCATCCTTGCAACGCATTTAGAATTTGATTTTCGTTGGCTGACTGATTGGCTGCTGTAGTTCCATAAATACGTTGAACTACTTGAGTTTGGTTTACATTTAAGTTATGATAGTTTAAAACCATTTGAATACATGCTGCCCAACACCAGTTCGATTGCATTTGAGCCCCTCCATTTACAGAGTTAGCCTTCATAAAATTGAACTCTTGCGTTGGCACTCCACACATATATTGGTTCATGCCTGTTTGTTGACAAGATTGAGCATAAACCGTTGCCGCAAATGCCGCTATAAATAATAATGTTGTAGTTAGCTTTTTCATGATTGAAATTGATTAGTTCGTTTGGTTAGTATAACGCAAACTCATTAATCAGGTTACTACCTACAAAGGATGATATTGGCCAAAAACAACCAATACACAACATAGACGATGATTTTAATTTAATCTAATGCACAACCAATCTTGAAATTCCGACTGATTGACCCGAAATCATCTTCACCTGATAAGTTCCAGGTTCTAACTCAAGAATTTGAATTGATGCGACATCGGTCAATTGCTTAACCAATCTTCCTGTTTGATCATAAATTTCTAAATCAACTAGGACACTAGTTTCGCTTTTCACATCAACATAAACTATTCCATTTGAAGGATTGGGAAATAATTCTATGCTAAGAGGAGTATTCAATTCATCGATACCATCTTCTATGCAATCTGAAGCAAAAACAAATAGTGAATCATTAGAAACACAACCCATCGAATCTGTTGCTGTAACATAGAAGTAAGTGTTATTTAGCACCTTCACGTAGTCTCCATTCTGATATCCATCTTCCCAAACAATGGAAGCGTTACTAAACGCATTAAGCATAAGACTATCAAAATGACATAAACTTGTATCCTCTCCCGCATCTAATAAAGGCCTAGGGTAAACTTGAATATCTACCGTATCCATTGAAGTACAAGGTGGACTATTAGGAATAATATACTGTGCACTCAAAATGTAACTAGTGTTTAAAGAAGGTTTCACACTCCAATGTAAATTGGAGACATTTAGTGAATCATCTGGATTATCAAATACATTAGGGGTCCAGCTATAACTTAGATCATCTCTCTCTTGTAAATTTCTTGCCAAAAGAACAGGTTCTCCTTCACAAACGGCGGTATCCAAAAGTCCCAAAACTGGATTACGCAATGATCTAACCAATACGGTATCGAAATCAAAACAGCCGCCGTTATCTTCGACACGCAAATAAAAATATTGACTGTCCGATACTAAAACCTGCGGATGAGGTATTGTATCATTGTCAATAGGCGTTCCTAATGATTCTGTAGACCATGTATAGAAATAAGGGATTGTACCACCTGACGCAACTTCGGGGAATCCTCCAAGCAATGCACTATCAAATTCACAAACATAAATAAGTCCGTCATAAGTTGAAGCGTGAGCCTTTAGATCTACCAAATTCACAATAGATGAATCTATACCTACACAACCATTCATGTCCATAACGGTTACAACATACGAATGATTTAAACCATCTTGATTTGGAAACACAATTGGATTTTGGAATGCAGAATCAATTAAAACGCCTTCCTGAGTCCAGTAATAGGCATATGGTCCCGCACCACCAGAAGCTGTCACCCCAAGTGGTACAGGCACATTAGGGCAATAAGTGGCGCTATCAAATGTTGTATTTGCAACGGGATTTCCTCGAACCAACACATCAATTGTTGTATCATTAGCACAACCAATAGAAGAAAGTACACTTAGAGTAACTTGATAAAGTGAATCCGAAGTAGGGCCTGCAATAGTAGGAATTATAGGGTTCTCAATACTTGAACCAAAACTTAGGTTATCAAAATCCCAAACATTCCATATTATTGAATCAGTATTAGAAACTGTTGTAGAATGGTTAGTAAAAGAAATCACCTCACCAAAACACGCCGTATCATAGGAGAAATTCGCTATAGGCAACGCGCTTAGGTTTACATTAATAGGATATGTATAACCACAGCCCAGTGAATCTTCTACATAAAAATCAAACGTAATCTGTTCGACACCTGGAGCATATACATTAGTCTGCAACTGTGTTGAGTCCTCAATCCAATAAGCCACTGTATCGCCCCACTGGCCATTAGACCACCAATATGACACCCCGGTGGTATCCGTAATTATTGAAGTATGCAGCAAAAAAGTATCATTAGCACAATTCAAATCAGTAAAATTCAGGTTTACCAAAGGTGGTGAAATAGATTCTACAAATACTACGCTAGTATCCATGCATCTAGGTTGAATACTATCTTGAACTTCCAATCTCAAAAAGGTATTGGTTATAAAACTTACCCCAGGGTTAGGAAGTGTATCCAAAATAGTAGTATCGCCTACTTTAGTCCAACTATATATATATCCCGTTTCAGTTCCGCCTGAAGCAGAAGGACTACCGCCTACGGAAACTGTATCACCCCAACAATGTTTAACAGAAGGTCCTGCATCGGCAACTACCTCGCCAGCAAAAGTTATATTAATGGTATCTGAGTAAAAAAAAGAACCGTTATTTATAAATAATATTTCTTGAATGGTCCAAGGGCGTATTCCAGCATCAGGTACTGGATAACATATATCAATTGCTTTTATTTCATGAATCAAGTCAGTACAAAAGCAACAAGAAGACCAAGTAAAACTGCATGTTGGACAAAGGGCTTGTGCATCCGATAAATCCCAAGAAATACTTTCACCATCACACAAGGTAGTATCATTTCCCAAGTCTAAATTGGGTATCTGAGCATAAGACGGAAGTGTAAAAAAGCTTAACAGCGCTACTATAAAGAGGAGTTTAATAGAGTATTTCATTTGGAGTGCAATTCGATCTACACTCTAAGATAAGAAATTTTCACTATAATTAAAAAAATCAGACTGTTGTAATTAGTACACGACAAGTTTTTGAAAGTTTCTAGAGATCTCATCTATAACACCTACCATATAAATACCAGACGCTAGATTGAGATCTATGTTGGTTTCAGTTGAATCTAACAACAGTCTTCCTGCTTCATCGTAAATCAAGATCTTCATAATACTCCCTCCTTCTACAGAAATATTCACATGCCCATTAGATGGATTAGGGAATACTTTCAGCTTTGTCTTGTTAATTGATTCCAAAACCACAACGTTACTTTGAGTGATTTTTCCTGTTATTGGATGTTCGGAAATTACTTTATAAAATTGTTTCCCAGAACTATTGAAATCTAAATAGGATTGTTCAGTGCTTCCTGTAGCAGTTTGTTGTCTAGAGATTTCCTTAAACCCTGAAGGCTTATCACTTCTTAATAACTGATATGTAGGGTTTGCAGAAAATTGGTCTACGTTCCAGCTTAATATATTACCTTCTAGAGTGCTTTTACCTCTCAACTTAATTTCACCAACTGGCATTGGCATATTAACATAAAACTGTGCTGCATGGCTCACAATTTGGCAAGATCCATCTTCAATCACCTCGCAATAAAACTGATAATTTTCAATGTCTTCTATACCTGTTCCATGAATTGATAAACTATCGGTCTGCTCGCCATCAACAGTAAGTGGAGAGAATGCCGCATCGGTAACATCGAACCAACCTGCGGAAGTACCATCATTATATTTCCATTGATAAGTAAGTGTTCCTCCATTACCGTCTGTCGCGCCAATGTTAAAGGTAGCAATTGTACCTGTGATATCAACTGGATCAGGAGTGATGGAAGGAGCGGCTATTGTTGCCACAGGAGGAATTCCCAAATCCGCGCAGCTTTCGGTCGTCAACAATGTCCAATCTGCAGCATCATAGGTAGCTTCAGGACCAGTTGCATCACCGTTTCTCAAAATAGAATACCCAATTTGATTTGGCGCAATAACCTCATCTACTACCGTTCCATTCAAGAGTAAGTGTACAACATCATCTTCGTTGATACCAGCAAGATCTACCGCAAAATCAAATGTAAGAGATGGACAGTCGGTTTCATCCCCTCCTAAATCCAAAATAAACACTCCTCCAGCCGGAATTACACCGGTCAAATCAATTGTGTTATTTGCTGTCAAATCAGCAGCATCTGAATAATTTTCAATGGTATAATCAGTTCCCGCAGCATCCAAATCAATTGGACTTGCGGTTGGATTATAAATTTCCATGTACCAGGTATTACCTCCATCTGAATCATATACTTCCGATATTATCAATCCTGTGAAATTTGCAGGTGCCGTACATGGCGTACTACCTTGCGTGACAGTAAAGTCAGATGCGGAAGAAATTGGGCACGATGATTCACTTACACTTATTTCACCTGTGGTTGCTCCAATTGGAACTTCTGCTATTATTGTATCGGAATTTACAAAAGAAGTACTAGCCAAATTACCATCGATTGTTACAATGGTAGACATTGTAAACCCTGTTCCTACAATTGTTACCAAGGTTTCATCTGGGCCTTCTATTGGTCCAAAACTTGTAAACGTATGTGTTGGTGTACATGCTAAAATCACATTTAGCGTATAATCTTCAAATGAAGCAAATGAACCAGTATAGCAAGGTGTAGGTGTTGCAATATCTGCTCCACCAATTCTAATTCTTCTTGCACCTGTAGAAGCTGCTACAGGAACGTCAAATGTTACACTTAATGTAGTTGGATTAGTGGCTAAAGATACCGTATCTACTACTTCTTCTCCTCCATCCAAAAAGTCTCCATCATTATTCCAATCAACCCAAACTTTTGTGTTGTACGTAAACCCCGTTGAGTAAGTAATATCTAAACTTACAGTTGCTCCTTGGACCACTGTAGTACTCATTGCGGTATAATCAGCATAGTTTCCGGGTTCAGCTCCTGTAGTATTATTAATGGTCCCCATTGTAATATTAGTAATCCCGCTATTATCTACCGAGGTTGGAGCTGGATCACAATAACTTAAAACAGGAGTACAACTAACTTCAACTCCATTGCTCCAAGAAGTTCCTTTACGCACAAAAATTTCGTAATAATACGTGTTATCATTTGTCAAACCAGTTACTGTAACTGAGGTTCCCGCACCTTGATACACGACTTGGTTGGCCGCTGCATAAACTGAGTTTGCAGTATAAGCTGTCCCATCTCCTGAAGGTGAAAAATCTATCCCCGAAATTTCATTAGCTACTACGAGTATTTCGTCGTAACAATTAGAAGGTAATGTCCAAGATACCGTTGTAGCTTCATTTTCACAATTTGAAGTAGATTGGCCTGTCACATCGTTTAAAGGAGATGGACATGTTGTTGTAATGGTCGTTGTGCTTTCGGTAAGGTTATAGCAATTATTAGAAGGATCGTAATCAAATACTGAGATGTGATAATCTGTTTCTGGTGCTAAATTTGTAACAGTCAGTGTAGTTGCTGTTCCTGAATGTACTACAAAGTTGTTCGTACCTAATTCTGTTCCAGAGCCATAAATAGTATTACCAGTATAACTTACAGTATTTGTAGGGTCACAAGTTACTGCTGAACCTTGTCGCACCACTACTAATCTTTCAACTCCAGTAGGAGCATTCAGATCAAATGAGATCGAATTCTCATTAGAGCTTTCATTCGAAATAACCGCGGACGTTGCTGGAGGGGTACAAGCACAATAATCACCCGACATAATAATGTTGTCAAGGTAAATATAATCTGAAGCTCCATTGGCAAAGTTTACTACCTCTGCAACTACGGAGCTGGTACCATTAGGAATATTTGTTGTATAGGTAGTACGTACACCAACGTCTATTCCATTATCAATCAAATTGTGTGTGAAATCTGGAGTTGCTGAACCATCATAGTACAACCTAAGTACTGCATCCTCTCCTGAATCCATTCCAGAACTAGAATAATCAATGGAAAAAGTAACACTCGAAAAAGCGCTCACATCTACTGATGCAACCTGAATGTTTTCTCCTCCAGAAAGTTGAATCCCATTCACCTCAACTTGAGTTCCTGCGTGGTCAACACCATTAGTGGTATGAGTACTGGTATTACAACCTTCAAATTGCAACGAGGAAAATGTATAGGTACTGGTTTCATCATCTACTATTGTAAGCCAAAGCGAATCATCACCTCCAATACTAGCCCCAGTCCCCGTAACGTTATTCAAACCAAAAAGGACATCCGTACTACCATCACATGTCCCATTATCATTAATAGTCACATTAGTTGAGAAGGTCGTTGAACCTGCAAAAGTTGCAGTAATTGGAGGGGTAAAGGAATATTCAGATCCATTTGAAGCAGTCCCGCCAGTCAAAATAACTATGTCAGCAGTATGAGATCCAGTAAGGTTACTAGTAACTTGAATAGAATAAGTAGTACCTGTTTCAGAAACAGACGCCGAAGTAACCGCAAAATTAATTTCAGGAGTAGCCGCTACATAGTCAGTAACCGAAAAATCATCAATAACTAAGTGCCCTGGGTTATTATCACTTAAAATTCTTATATAAATTGTAGGTGCAGCGTTATCTATTGCCAACGAAAATAAATTGTAAGTTGTACCACTGTAAGCTTGAGAAGCAACAGTCGAAAATGTTGTTCCATCGGTACTGGTCTGAACCTGAAAAGTTCCTCCTCCTGAATTTAACTCTCGATAATAAAAGGATACAGTGCCTATGGTATTTAATGCAGGTGTGGTTAGGTGAGCTCCCGCCCTATCATCGTTGATACGAGCCGCTGACCCAGTTCCTCCACGAGATGCTCCAGCAGCCTCGCCAATAACAGCATTGGAAGTCCAATTTCTACCTGAAAGCGTGATTACAGTATTCGGTCCCGCTGTATAACCTCCTGGCATACCTGTATTAAAGTTTTCTGTCCAGTTATCAGCTAAAACAACATTGCAGTTTACCAACATCAGCAACATTAAACAAAACGGCGCACACCAATTCGCAATACCATATTTCATCGTATCTCCTATTTAAGTTTTAAATGCAATTATGCTGTAATAAATACTAGAATACGTCTTCAGCCAGGACGGCATTGTACGTTCCTATCACCAAGGATAGTATTTATTTATCTCTCTTTCTCTTCTCCTCTCTTTTGTGTTCGTACGCTTTCGTAATGGTTTCAAGCTAAAAAGCTATCAAGGTGAACATCAACAGCGTCATATTGACACTAAGCGCTTGCATAGCAAAGTTCGTATATTTTTACCGTTTTACAAAATGTATTTCACAAGAGATCAACGAATTACAAATCATTAGAAGTATTCACAACCAATATTCACACAAAGAAGGTTTTAATCTAAAATTAAAGAATATAAAAATGAGTCTGTCTCCTATGTTTGCAAAGTCAAATGTAGGAGACAGACTCATTCATGTCTTATTTGGAGCGATATTGAGTTTTTCTATGATTCTTCCAGTTTTTTCTATTTTTTCCAACAGTAGAATTATCGGTTTCCCAACCATGAGGAAAACACCAAGAACATCCTCGTTTATTGCCAAATTCTAATCTGGCAATTTGCACGTTAGAAAACTTTGACGGAAGAGCGACAAAACCATGTTCATCTAATCCAAACGCTTTTCTAAATACACTTTTTGGTTTCATAATCATTACATTTAGGTTAATACCTAATGCAATGCTCCCTTACCAAATTCTATTAAAACTATCATAATTTTCAATTAGTGTTGTTATATACGTCCGAGTTCATAGAAGGTTCAATTAACATGGGGTTATTTTTCCCGAGCAGCCGTAATCAATTGATCAAACTCCTCTTCGGAACAAGGTCTTCTTTCGCTTTCTCTCCAATTCATTCTGATTTTTACCGAAATTAATTCGTAGTAATGCATAACCATTTCAGAATAATCAAATTCTTGCACCAAAAGTCTCTTCGAATCAGTCAGTAAGTAATAATTATACTCTTTATTAACTCCCCAGTGCCCATATTCCACAACCTTTTCTACTTCAAGTTTTTCGGATTTTTGTTCTACATATCTTAACCAAAACTGCGAACTACCAGTTTCATCAAAGTTCCAAGACTTATCTAATTCTGGCAATTCATTCTGACTTCTAATTTCGTTCAGTTGTGCATTGGTTTCCTTGTTCAAAGGAAAAACACTTTGATATGCATAAAATAACCAATATGTTGTAAATACAAGTCCACCTATCCAGCCCAATATGATCGGCCACTGCTTCAATCCATTAAGGAAACGTACTTTATCGTATTTGTAGTCTGAGTAATATAGATACCCATAGATTATCATTAACCATGAGAGATGTAATATAAAAGGGCCAGCTACAAACATTGTTAAATACAGACAAAATTCTTCCTTCCAAGATAAAGTCTTCTTTAACACTTTCCAAAAACGTTTTGGTCAATACTTATGATTCTGGCTCTCAAAGATTTTATGTTGGTACCATTTTGAAATGCCAGTAGATCATATATCTTTACAATAAATCAATTCTAAGATATGTCTTTAAAAAATAAGAAATCCAAAATCTTCGTGCTGGACACGAATGTACTTTTGTATGACTACCAGTCTATTTATTCGTTCAACAAACATAATGTTGTACTCCCTATTACGGTTCTTGAGGAGTTAGACAAATTCAAAAAGGGACATGAAACGATCCACTATAATTCTAGGGAATTTGTGCGCGAATTAAATACACTTGTTGGTGATAACTATTTGAATGAAGGTGTAAAACTGCCAAATGGAGGATTTCTAATTGTAGACACCAACAATCAAAGAAATGAGATTCTATCTAAAGTTTTTTGGGAGGATAAAGCAGACCATAGAATTTTAGCTGTTGCTTATAATCTAGCTGAGATTTATGGCAATAAACGTGTGACCTTGGTTTCCAAAGACATCAACCTAAGGATGAAAGCTCGCAGTGTTGGGATAATTTCGGAAGACTATGAAACTGGTAAAGTTGAACATATTGATGAACTTTTTACTGGTAAAAATTCTATTGACGGTCTTAAAACCAAGACTATTGATCGAATACTAAATGGAGCGGATGTTAGTTACAAAGAACTGGAAGTACAGCAGCCCGTAGATAACGAATATTTTGTTCTAAAAAATACAGATAAAAGTATTCTATCCCGATATGTAAAGGGGGAAGACACTTTCTATCCTGTTGAAAAAACATACGCCTACGGAATTTCGCCAAGAAACTCCGAACAAACATTTGCACTTGATGCTTTAATGGATACTAGTATCAATCTGGTAACACTTTCAGGAAAAGCGGGGACTGGTAAAACACTGATGGCACTTGCCGCGGCTTTAGAAGTTAGTAATAAATATAAACGCATCTTGTTAGCTCGCCCTGTTGTTCCACTTTCTAATAAAGACTTAGGCTTTTTACCAGGTGATGTACAGGACAAACTAAACCCTTATATGCAACCTCTTTTTGATAACCTATCCGTAATTCAAGATCAGTACAAAGAGACTTCAAAAAAGCATGCGAAAATTGATGAAATGCTTCAACAAAAGAAACTATTGATTACTCCTTTAGCATACATCAGAGGTAGAAGTTTATCAAACGTATTCTTTATTGTAGATGAAGCTCAAAACCTAACTCCGCATGAAGTAAAAACAATTATTACACGTGCTGGTGAAGGAACCAAAATCATTTTCTGTGGTGACCCTTATCAGATTGATACACCCTATTTGGATTCAAAAAGTAATGGACTTTCATACTTGATTGATAAAATGAAAGGCCAA
>JAHDFW010000162.1:9877-10215 GCA_020627945.1 Cytophagales bacterium | reverse complement strand
AGCTGGTTAAGGAATTAGAACAGGTAGATGAGCTCGCCAATGCAGCTGGGCACTCGGGGCCTCATGTTGATTATACAGAAGGCTTGAGAAAGGTATTGGATGAGTTGTCGGAAGGTTTCGAAATGCTGGATGATGCGAGTAAAAAATTGGTAGTAGAAGAATTTGGTAGAAAAATGTTAAATTTGGTTGAGCAGATGGAGAAAGGTATACCGTTGAACAAAATATTTGATTAGAGTGGAAAAATATTATTTATTTGATGCTAAAAGAATAGATCAAGATACTTATATTGAGAATTATGATTTACCTGAAGATTTTGATGATCGTAAGAATCGGAAATG
>JAHDFW010000162.1:0-9867 GCA_020627945.1 Cytophagales bacterium | reverse complement strand
AATTTTGCGTATGTCTTATTATATATTAAAGAAGAATGCTCTTGATGAAAAGAATTATATTACTAAATTTCAAGTTCCTTCTGAATTAGATGTTACGATTCAAACGGATTCACGGCATTTACGTGGAGAGTTAATTAATGGAGATTATAAATTAACAGATTTAAGATTTGAGTTTAAAGGGGAACCAGATCAGGATTTGTTGTTTTGTGTAGATAATTATCATATAATTTCTGAAAAATTTAAAGCTCTCATTATTGATAACAATTTTTCTGACAATGTTCAATTTGTACCCGTTGAGGTCATTACCAAGAAACGTGATAAAAAAAAAATTTATTTGTTAAATCTCCTTGATTTATTATCACCAATTGATTATGAAAAATCAGAACTTCGAATTTTACCTAACGGTCGAGTGTTAAGAGTGAATAAACTAATTCCAAATAATACAATTCTGAATACCCCAATATTTAGATTTCGCGAAATTACATCTCAGATAGTTGTTAGCGAAGAGATGAAATTAGTAATTGAGAACAGTGACTTGACTGGGATGAAGTTCTTATCGCTAACAGAATTTCGTTTTCCATTCTAAGTTTTTTGGTGTTTTGAGGAGGCGTTAATTCAACTACCATGAAGTTGGTTAAGTAGATGAACTAGCCAATATTATTTACTTTACCGACCTAAAGGCCGGTGTTAATGCTACGAAGAACATCTACAAAATAGGAGTAAAAGGCTTCAAAAACATGACCACTCGTGGAGGCAAGTTACTGTTGATTAGTGGACGAAAAATGGGTCGTAAAGGCATTAAGAAATTTGATGACCTAGTAGAACGCGCCCGCAACTTTAGATTCAGAAAATTTAAGATCGTTAAGAAAGGTCGCTGGATCCAACTTTGGGGAGAGTTTAATCCTTGGGTGTTAGAATTTGCCGATAAATATCCTGAATTACCTATAGAAGTCCGTAATGTTTTTTACAGAATTTGGTGAAACGTGTGAATTAAATTTCGCGTATAATATGGTACGTTCAACAATTATAAATATCTATGCGTAAGAAAAATAAAAGGCGTAAACCCAAATCCAATCAAACAAAAAAGCTTCTTATTCACTCCAAACCAGGTTGAATATATTATTTATTCGCTTTCTTCCCTTTATTCATTTTTTGTTTTGACGATTGGCGAGGTTTATTCACAGGTTTTGATCTAGTGAAGAACGCTATTGTCCAGAATGTGATATTATTCATTTTTGTGGGAATTCCGATTATAGTTATGTTGCTGCTTAAGGAAACCAAAATATATAAGGACCGAATGATAATTAACTATAAGGTTCTTCCAATAAGAACTGTTTATTACTGGGACAGTTTGAAATCATGGCATTATTCGGAATTTCAATTTAAAGGTGCCAGAAGACATTTATATCTCAAATTTGCTTCTAAAACCATCTCCTTGGACGGAGATTCTTGTACAAAAATTCAAGGTATTCGAGATTTCATGATAAGAAACTTTTCCAGGTTACGGAATTAGCATCGAATAATAAAAGAAAGTCTGCGAATAATCATTCTCCTTTAATTACATCAGTTATTCATTCAATCTTTGTTTTCGATCATTAACGATTAGAAATTATGAAAACGAATTTATTGAAGTGCCTAATCATGTTGTCTCTGGCCATAGTGACTGGAATAACAACGGCTCAACAACTCAAAGAATTAGATCCGACCAGCATCGTTCCAATAGATGATTCTCCCGAAACATTGGCTAAATGGAAGAAGCGTGATGCCGCTTTGCAAAAAACCTTTGATGGGGTGAAGTACGATGATTTAACTCAAGAAGAACGAGGTTTGCTTGATGAATTAGGTGGCGAAACGGTAGGAGATCGTTGGACTTTGGTAGGAGAAGGATGCAGTTGGTATTGTGGAGGAGGACCTCAAAAAATTACTGGTTCTAGTTTTTTGAAATCTAATGGAGAAATATCCTATGAACCTAAAAACGCACATGACTTTAGTGCAAAAAATGCCTGGGTTGAAGGTGTGGAAGGTAATGGAATTGGGGAGTATTTGATGTATGAGTTTGCTGGGAATTCGCCTCGAATAACAGAACTAATCCTAGTTAACGGATACGCGAAGTCCACTAAAGCATATTATGATAACGCTCGAGCAAAGAAAATTAAAATGTATGTAGGAGATAAGCCATATGCAATTTTGAATTTGCACGATGTGATTGGAAAACAATTTTTTGATCTGGATACCCTAGGAGGAAGAGTAAGTGATCTAAATTGGATTATAACTTTCGAAATTCTTGAAGTATATGAAGGCGATAAATATGATGACTTAGCTATTTCTGAAATTTACTTCGATGGGATTGATGTACACTGCTTCGCAAAGGGATCTAAGGTCCTAATGGCAAACGGAACTGAAAAGAATATTGAAGATGTGCAAATTGGAGATTCCGTAAAGGGCTATGATTTTAAGAATCGAGAAGCTTACCATTTGGAGGTGCAAAAAATGGAGTCTCAAATTCATCATGGCCTGGTGAAATATACTTTTCAGAGCGGAAATGAAATCACATGTACTCAGGATCATCCATTTTTGGTAGTAGCGAAAGGTTGGTCTTCACTAGCTCCAGAAAATTCTAAAATGTACCAAGGATTTGAAAATGCCGGTAAAATAGAAATAGGAGATAACTTCGTTGCATTCAACGGTTCCGATCAACTTGTCTCTATTGAGTACTTACAAGATCATTTGCCAACTTATACAATTTCTGCCGTTTCAAAAGGGGATAACTTTATCGTTGAAGGTATGGTAGTTGGCGTAGAGAACACTAGTCTTGAGTACCTAGCCACGAGCAAGAGTAAAGAGGTTGATTACTAATTAAAAGGTCTCTACCTCATTACTCGAAGCTCTTGCTCTTCACATAAACTCTAATTTCTTCTACTCATCTTATTTTTATGAAAACTATATTTATTATAGGGTTAACCTTGTTAGTGGCCCGCAATAGTTATTGTCAAAACATAGATCATTTGATCGAAAAGCTAATCTGTACGTCAAATTTTTATCAATCATTGGACGCATACGATCAGGATGTATTGTACGCCTTAAGCGATTATGAACTTCAGGCGGATAGTTTGGCTGAATACATGGATGGTCACAATGATTCTTTACAGCAAGATTCAATCATTGGATTCAATTTGATAGACTATTATCAGTCGGAAATAGATGACCTTATTCATAAGATCTGCATGCATCCCAAATTTAATACCGTTGTGATTGAAGAACGACTAAGAAAAAGTGGGGTTAACGTGGCCGTTTCTGAAGATCGAAAAATGTTCAACTTCTCCTATTACTCGAAAAATGGTGGAACTGCCATAATGATGAACTCGTACATATTTTATATGCCTTGGAAACGATTTATAGAAGATTTATCAGATGATTTTTATACAGATGGCTATCAGGAAATCTATAAAGTACAAAATGGAAATACGGATTCTTATCTGTTTATAGGTTCCTCTAGAGGTTGTACTTCCTGTTTCATAAGTTACTTCCAATACTTTGATTTTGATTCCGAGGATTTATCGATTTCACTCAGGGCCGATAAGGAAATTTACAACCGAAGTTGGGAGCAGGAAATGCAATATAGTCCTAATGATACTTCCATTTTTGTGTCTTATTTAACCGATGATTTTATGGGGACTTGTCAGTTAGACCAAGATCTTCTATACGACCAATATGTGGATTCTGAGTTTAAGAAAAAGAAATGTGAATTGACCTACAAGTTTAATGGAGATACGTTTGTTTTTGAAAACTCCACTGAAATCAATTTTGAAGAAGATGAAGAATAAGTTTAGACTAATTATTGCTCTAGTTGTATCAAGTATGTTGCAAACTGATTGCATCTATAGAAAGTCCGATGAATCATTTTTTTCTATCATTCGAGATTTGGAGGTGCTCTTTGTAAACTATTATAGAATTGAAGAACAAGGAGATGTAATGTGCAGTTTTAAGGACTTTGGAGTAGATGACGAATGGAAAAAAGAAATACTTAAGAATCCTGAGATTTACCCAGAAGAACTGAGTTATGGTAAAGACTCCATTATCAATTACATGTTGTGTGTGGCTTTTCATGAAAAAATTAAGGACCAGCTTCAGGAGATGTGCCTACATCCTGATTTCATTAGATTAAGTCCACAAATATTTTCGTTACCATATGGTATGGATGTTTCTGTATCAGAAGATCAAAAATTATGGAATTTTAGTTATTATTCCCAAAATGGTGGAACCGCCCGAATTATGAAGTCCATGGTCTTTTATGCGCCACAAAAGAAATTTTGGTTTAACTCAGAATCTTTTGACGAAAAATTGGATAATTCGTTTAATGACGACGGTTATGCACGTATTTATAATTTAAGCAATGGAAAAAGACCAAATTATTTGCTCCATGGCTACGCTAAACTGTGTAGTACTTGTTCTTTTCATTACTTTAAGCATGTCCAGATTGATAAGGGAGGTGTCGATGTTAAACTAGTAAAGTACTTCGAAAACCGTGGATGGGGTCAAAAAATGAACTATAACCCTCGCGATTCAATATTAACTTTTGACTGTAAAACGGATGATATGATGAAAATATGTGATTGTCCATTAGATGAGGAAATAGAGATTAAAGGAGAAACTGTTCCAAAAGGTACCAAATGCAGTTGTACTTATAAATTTAATGGAAGTTCGTTTGTTGAATTTAATGAGGACTAACTACTTTGGTTTAATGTATTTAGGGTGTAAGAATATTCAAGGTGAGATCAATAGAATATTAGTATTACATTATTATTGGATTAGCCAGTACATTAATGGCTAGATTGGTGATAAAGTTGAACAATTGGCTCAAAAACACTATCGGTATTAGACATGGTTTAATTAACGTTTAAATAATGGGAGACTGAATTTGCGGATTTATGTCATATTGTATATCTTACAATCAGTTATGAGGGGAAAGGAAGTTTCAAGACTTAATATCAATTGCAATTTTCATATATGTTTAATTTTACTAGGCTAAATTCTTTAGTCAGGGGCACTTTTATAATTCTAGGTGTTCTATGTTTTGCGCTAAATACAGGGGCACAAAGTACAGCTGATAAAGAGGAAGATGATAAAGCAAGTTATAGTTTGCTTTGGAAAATAGAAGGCTCCGCTCTTCCTAAACCATCGTATCTTTTTGGAACAATGCATGTAAATGACCCTAGAGCGTTCGAATTTAGTGACTCTGTTCTTACGGCGTTACAAAGTACAGATGCTTTTGCCATGGAAGTTGATCCAGATTCTACTTTGTCTCTAATGTTTCAACAAATCTTTTCTAAATCGGAACAGGATATTATTAGAGAAGCATTGTCGGATGAGGAGTTCGAACGGATGACAAAACGATTTGAGCAAATCAATGGCTACAGTTATTATTCGGTACCTTTCAAAAGTCCTTATATTATTGAAAGCTTGCTCAAAGATGTGCCAGAGGAGGTTAGAGTAAAGAAAAGCTCAAAGCGAAAAAAAGGAGAGATGCCAACCCTGCAGGAGGATACTTTTGTGGATGCTTATTTATTTAGACTTTCCAGAGGGCTTAATAAAGATATTTATGGACTGGAAAACCCTTTGGATCAATTAGAATTATTAGAAAGTAAGGATTTAAAATTAGTTCGAAAACGAATCCTGAGAGCTATGGATCCAGTTGCTACCCACGACTATGACCAGGCCTTAGATAAAATGATTAACATGTATAGTTCTGGGGATTTAATTAATCTGGAAAAAACGGTCTTGCAAGACAAATTGATTGACTCGGTAATGATAGCAAGAAATATTGTGATGCTTAATTCGATGAAAAGGATTATGAATAAGCAATCCGTTTTTGTAGCTGTTGGTGCTGCACATTTACCAACGCAATATGGATTAGTAGACTTGCTTAAAAAAGATGGATATAAGGTTTCGTTGGTTCCAGCAACATTTACAGGACTAGCAAGTAAAGACAAGCAAAGATTAGAAGAACTTAAGCCTCAGTGGAAGCAAGTGCAAGATGAAGAAATGGGAGTGAAGTTAGAATTGCCAGGCAACCCGTTTGAAATAAAAATTAATAGTTCAAAAGGCGTTAAGGTTTACCCCGATATTGCTAACAATGCAACATACTTTTATACGTCCGCTGAATTGGCAAACCCAAATGAGTCTCCTGCTTCTCGAATTAAGAGAATGGTTAAGGGGTACAACAAAAAAGAAGGGTCAGAAGTGGTAAGATCCCATAAGATTGAGCAAAATGGTTACGAAGTATACGAGATTGTAGTAAAGAAAAACATTACGGACTATAATAGAATGCAATTTTACTTCGAACATGGTCGTATATATACCTTTTATTTGGAGCAAACTTACGGCCGATTATACAGTCCCGGTGCCAATCAGTTTTTTAAGTCTGTACGAATTTTAGAACCACCGAAAAAGGAGGTAAGACTTTTTGGTTGGGAAACGCATGTTGATAAACACGGTGCCTATTCGGTGTCTTTGCCATCTAAACCTATTGAGAAGAATGAAGAAATGGAAGGTTTCTATGAAGGGATAACTAGCTATTTGTCTATGGCCTTCAATGAAAATGCATCGCAACTTTATATGATCATTTACAATGACTTGCCTGATCATTATTATTTGACGGACCCATCAGTTACGTATCGAGAAATTATAGAGTCTACAGAATCTACTAGTGAGATTCTTAAAATTGATACCATTACCTTAGATGGCGTAGAGGGAAGACAATTGGAAGTTTTACTGAATAACACATACTATGGAATCATTCAATTATATGTGAGAGGAAATCGATCGTATAAGTTATATAAGCAGCAAAATTTAGAAGGAATAAGAGTGATGCAAGAAGATGATTTCTTCTCTAGTTTTACATTCGAACCTTTCGATTCATCAAGTACCTCAATTTACAAAAGCGATAGTATTGGCATTGAAATTCTCGAATTTGCAGAAACCTCGACTAAGCCGGGGAAAGGTGGAAACTTTGAAAGTAGGTATGAGAATATTACCAACTTTTATAGCACCAACAGAAACTCAGGTGGCTTATACATGACTCAAACCTATGACTTTAAGAAATATGCTCGTTATGCCAATGTAGATTCGTTTTATGCAGACTATATTGAGGATGTACGTGGATGGAATGATACCATTTATAATCTTGATACAATAGAAAGAAATGGAGCGATAGGAAGGGAATTAGTTGTTGAAAATAAAAAAACGGGCGTGCGTTGTCGACAAATTATTTTTACTCAGCATGGTCATGTGTATGTAAGTCAACATTTGGGTGGAAAAGACGAGACTTTCGCTAAACACACCGACGATTATTTTAATTCTTTGAAGATTATGGAACGAAAGAATTCTTTTGATCTTTCGGCCAATAAATTCGACCTGATATTGAAAGATCTTGACAGCGAGGATATAGATGTGCAAAACAATGCAATAGGAGCATTGAATTATCATTTCCCTGATACAGCGGACATGCCTAAATTAATGGAGGCGTTTGGTCAACAATATGAGTATGCAGATACGATCATGGAAGCCATAAAAGTAGGACTAATAGATCAAATGTATTATCTGTCTGATTCCGGATTTGCTCAGCATCTATATGAGGAATATAAAAAGCCAGCTGCTACAGGATATCTTAAGGCTTATATATTATATACGCTTCCAAACTTGAAGGATTCTGCAACTTATGAAATGGCATTAGAGCTATTGGTAAATGATCCACCAGAAGTAGATAATTATTATACTCGTTGGATGGCTACTAAATTCTTAAATGATTCAAGTTCATTTGCATTAGAGCATTTTGATGAAGTAATCAAGCTAATGGAATATGAAGATTATTCCTCGAAAGTACTGTTGTTAACTTCAGGTTTTTTGGGAGATACGTTGGATGGTGCGGAACCTATTATTAAGCAGTATTATTCTCAACTCATGAAAGATGCAGAGAAGGAAGTTACTCAGTATCATCAATCCGACTATAGTTATGAATATACTGGAAACTTTGTAAGCTATTTGGAGTTGATGGAACTTGGAGAACAAAAAGATCTTACAGAGCGATTTACTGATATTATCTTGAACCAGAAAGAGGCCAAACATATAATGATTAACACCATCTCTACAAGAGTTAAGGTAGGGCTCCCTATTTCAGATGATGTAGTGGATAAATTAATTAAGGATGATAATCAATCACTTAATTTAGTGAGGAATTTCACGCATAATAAAATGATCGATCGAATTAAAAGCAAATACCTTAAGAAGAAAAGATTGTCGTGGTTAGTCTTGCGCGAAACTATCTTGGATGAAGAATATGAAGCAGATGAGCATAAAAAACTAGGATCTTTTATCGTAGATGGTAAGACTTACGATGCCTATAAAGTTACATTTTATGGTCGTGAAAAAGGGGAGAAGTACTCCTATGTTGGAGTCTCAGGAGCAATGAATCCCAACTCAGATGAAATCGATTTTCAGAATTTTTTTGGAGCTATTGATTGGGATGAATATGATAAAAACACTTGGTTAAATGTAGCAAAGAAACTTCAGCAAGATTATTGGTCTGAAGAAGCCGAACAGGTTGAAAAATAGATTTTTATCCCGAACTCACGTTATAATATGGATTAAACCATACCTTGATTACGATATGAAGCCTTGTCAAATTCGTAGATGTTCATAGAGACCGTAGGTGTTTTAGGGTATTTTTCCTTTAAGTTTCTAACAATAGTTGAGGATAACATTGCTTTTTGTTCGTTCGTACGACCTTCCATAATATGTCCGAATACATGAATAAAATCCTCAAGAGCACCATTATTTAGGTAATCTTCTATTTGATACGTATTTATTCTGACTTTTACATTGGGCTTAAATAAACCAGTGTCCATAGCGCTGTTCCAAACAGTTTCCAAAAGCGTTTGCTTTGATCGGTGATTTAAAACGTTGTCTGAGCATTCTATTATGAAATGAGGCATAGTGTAATTTAATAGTTCGAAGGTTTAATTTAGTTATTTCAGTCTTCCTACATAGTAAATTTCAGGATAAAATACGACTTGCTTGCCATATCCATTGGTTTTAGGGTGCGAAGAATGAATAGTAATGGTATTTGTGGTCGGGTTTACACTTGAAATAATTGCACTATGCCCATGATAACCTCCAGCCAGTTTGTTCCAGTATTGAATAAAATCTCCCGGAGCGGCATCTTCTAGTTTATTGATAGTTATGCAGGCATTTTGAGCTTCCATAGCATATACAACACCGCGGGTAAGATCTGAATGATTACTGACCAAAGAATCTAAAGGCAGGTTACCAATTACCACGTTTATTCTTTTTCGATCTGTTTTGTTAAGTATCATTACGTCGGATAGAACACTTGCTACGAATTGAGTGCAAACATGGTTTTTATAATCTGGAGCATACGATCTTCCATTTTGCTGGATCAATTCTAGCACTCGAAGATTTTTCGCTGGAATTTCTCCAACATATTCCTCGGATATTAAATCAACCATAAATTGCGGGAACCCATAGAAGCGAGCAACTACCGAATAGCTTAACCAAAGGCCCAAAATTAGAAGGATGATAAGACTAAAAGTAAGCCTATAAACTTTTGCTTTAGAGATTTTCATAAATGCCATAAAAAAAGCTCTGACGTTTATGGTCAGAGCTTCTTAATTATATAATAATCAAATCGGTATTAGCGATTGTTGATGTCTACATATGGTCTTTCAGTTGGACCAGTATATATTTGACGAGGTCTACCGATAGGCTCTTTATTAGCTCTCATTTCTCTCCATTGTGCAATCCAACCTGGAAGACGACCTAATGCGAACATTACGGTAAACATCTCTGTAG
>JAHDFW010000161.1 GCA_020627945.1 Cytophagales bacterium | reverse complement strand
TATCGTGAAATTAACAATCAACTTTTAAAAATGGTTTAAATCATGCGCAATTTTAATACCTGACATTACAAAACGCAAAGAACTGTTTTTTATTTTATGAAAGGGAAGCATGTTTTCGTCAAAGCTTAAACGACAACCCGAACACCAAGAATACTTGTCGATAGGAGATGCTTAGTTTCTTTGGGTCATCCGCTTGCCCGATCAAAATCGCGCCATTATTGCTATTCTTGTAGATGTTGATCCGATGTATTTCGGGATACAAAAGGTAGCTAAATTTAGCTCCGTAGAAAAAATTAACCTCATTGTTTAATCTGGTTTCATGACCTATTTCGAAATTGAAAAACATTCCACCTTTTGAAACCAGAAGAAAGCTATCACGATTGGAAACAATAAAAATATCTAGCATCTGCAGACTGCTTGAACCAAACCCAAATCTGGTATAATAGAAGTTGTTGTCTTCATTCAGGAACCTGTAATGCAAATTTATCCCGCCATTTAGTGAGTAAATTCTCAAGGAATCGTCTGTGTTTATGGTATTTCCCGTACGTTCAAAGACTAAACCCGCTCGAAAATTAGGAGTGATCCCAAATTCTCCCTGAACCGATAAATTAGCTCCTGTAGTTATTTTTTGAGGATCAATAACTGTTCCGTTAGATCTGCGATGTGTCATTCCAAAGCCAACCACGGTGTTTAAGAAAACCCCCTTGTTGGTAAGCCACTTGTCTGGTACTTCTTTTTTTACTTTTGTTTTAGTTTGAGAAGGTTCATCTAGCTCTTCAAAATCTTCTTGCCCAAACGAAACGATTGATCCGCAACAAATCATTAAGAAAGAGAGCAAAATGATTTTAAGCTGTCTGAATTGATATGTTGTTGCTACATTCAACGGAAAATGTTGGGTTAATTACCTTTAAAATCAGGTCTTCTCTTTTCTATAAACGCATTCATTCCTTCTTTCTGATCTTCAGAGGCAAAAGTTAGATAGAAATTTTTTCTTTCGAAGTGTAATCCCTCGTCTAAATGTGTTTCGTATGAACGATTTATTGATTCTTTAGCAAGTTTTACCCCGACTGGAGACATTGCTGCAATTTTAGCAGCTAATCTGAATGCTTCTTCCAGATAAAGTTCAACAGGAACAACTCTATTTACTAAGCCGTATGAACAAGCATCCTCTGCTGAAAGAAAATCACCTGTAAGAACTAGCTCCATTGCTTTCGCTTTTCCTAATGCTTTCGTTAAACGTTGTGTTCCACCTGCACCAGGCATTGTTCCAATTTTAATTTCAGGTTGTCCAAATTTTGCGGTTTCAGATGCAATAATCATGTCACAAGTCATGGCTAATTCACATCCTCCACCCAAGGCAAAACCACTTACAGCAGCAATGATAGGCTTTTTTGTTTTGCGAATTTGATCCCAAGTTGAGAACTGATCAATATTAAGCATATCAATTGCAGTTTTGCCTGCCATTTGCTTAATGTCTGCACCTGCAGCAAAAGCACGTTCGTTACCCGTAATTACAACCACACGGACTTCATCGTTTTCATCCAGCTTTTTAAGAGTATCTCTTATTTCACCCATCAATTGTAAATTGAGAGCATTTAGTTCTTTTGGTCGGTTAAGTTGGATAAGTGCCACATAAGGTCGGGCATTTTCGGTAACTTTTATAAATTCCATATTTATTTTTTGTACTTTTATGCTTGAACGTATTGTCAAAGATAGTATTTAATAATGGTATGAGAAAAGGATTTTTACTTATTGCAGCGTCGCTTGTATGCTTAGCATCTTTCGGGCAGAAAACGATAGAGGAGCGTGATTTTGGAAGTGTTGGTGATACAGCTTTCATGGTTTCTGATGAAGCCTACACAGGAAGTGTTCTCACTGGTCTAAGTGGTGACCTGATCTATTGGGATTTTTCATTCTTAGCGGATAATTCAAGAGATACCATTTTGTTCGTAAACCCAACATCAACAACAGATGGTTCGGTGAATGGATCAAATCTAGTAACACAGGAAACTGGATTGTTGGAATTACTGAACCATTGGAATAAAGATGCAAATGGAATATCTATCACAGCAATTGGATATGAATTTGATTTTTCAATTTTAGATACTGCTGATACGGTACGAACAGTGTTCATTGAATATGATAATGGCGGGATTCCTCATGCGTCGTTTTTAATGGAATATCAGGATTTGAATCTTCACTTTGTTGAAGGACAATTTGCTTACCCGATCCAAGATACTTTTATGTTTGATACAATAGAATTGTATGTTGATTCAGTAAGATTGATAGACGAAGTTAACGTTACGGACTCAATAAACGGGTATGGTGTCCTTTATTTGCCAGGCAATGATACGCTTGAAGGATTAAGACAAGAGTTAGATATTATCCATAATACTACTTTAGAAATAAAAGTAGAGATTTTTAGTGGGGTTCTTATTTGGTTGCCTCTTTCGGATTATTTGGATTTTGAATTACCAAGTGCTGACGAACATTACGTGAGGTATTGGGTTCGAGGCCAATCCTATCCCGTGCTGGAGTTTACCTATGATACAAGTGGTACAAATGTAGAGTCGACACGTTATTTATTCTCATTGGAGGAATACATAGATGGTGTGGATGAACTGTCTAATGTCAAGCAATTAGAGGTATACCCAAATCCTGCCAATGATCAAATTTTAATTGATTTGGGAGAAAATGTTTTTGGAGAATCTCAAGTTGAATTATTGGCTGTTACTGGACAAGTTATTAAGAAGGATAATGTGTTTGGTGATAAAATTCAGTGGAATATTGAAGAATTGGAACCTGGAGTTTATTTTGTACGTGTAACGAACTCCAACGGGAGCCGTTATAGATCTAGATTTATAAAAAAATAAATCTGCATTTGTAATTTATCTAATGTTTAAACAGATTCGCAGGTCGATTTTATAAAATAACAAATAGCATATTCGATAATTAAGTACGATGGGAAGAGCATTTGAATTTAGAAAAGCTAGAAAAATGAAACGTTGGGGCCAAATGGCTAAGGCGTTTACACGTTTAGGAAAGGATATTGTAATGGCAGTAAAAGAAGGAGGTCCAGATCCGGATACGAATTCTAAACTGCGTGCGGTAATGCAGAACTGTAAGGCAGTTAACATGCCTAAGGACAATATTGAGCGTGCAATTAAAAAGGCAACCGATAAAAATGATACATCCAATTATAAGGAGGTAGTATTCGAAGGGTATGCTCCTCATGGGGTTGCTGTTATTATTGAAACAGCTACTGATAATAATAAACGAACCGTTGCGAATGTAAGAAGTTACTTTAATAAGTGTGACGGTAATTTAAGTACGGCTGGTTCGGTAGAGTTTATGTTCGATCGAAATTGTCATTTTAAATTCGATAAAGGAGAACATGATCCTGAGGAACTTGAGCTTGAATTTATAGATTACGGTGCCGAAGAAGTTTTCTTAGATGAAGAGAGCATCATGATTTACGGAGATTTTCAGAGTTTTGGTTCTATACAAAAAGCACTAGAGGAAAAAGGTATTGAAATTACCAGTTCAGGTTTTGAGCGAATTCCTCACGATACTAAAGAGCTTACTGAAGAGCAACAAGCTGATGTAGAAAAGCTTCTTGAAAAAATTGAAGATGATGATGATGTACAGAACGTATATCATAATATGGCATAAGCTCATTTAATTAATTAATCCTTCAAGGATGAATAATATTCAGAAAGTACTTTTTGCAATTACTCTTGGTTCCGTTTTGGTGTCAAGAGGACTCGAATTAATGAAAGTAATGAGAGTACCTGATTACGTGCCGTTGATTCCTTTAGGAGTTTTTATTCTATATACATTATATGAGCTTCGGAACCCTAAAATCACGGGGCCTTTTTTGCTTTTTTTGGCCTTAATGGCACCAGAATTACTACAGGTTTCGTTATATCTTCCTGAGTTGGGTATTACCAAAATGATTAGCAAAGTCACTTTTGGAGTTGGAGCCTTAGGGTTTGGTGGGATGTCAGCCATGCAAGCCTTAAAGGAAAAAGACCAAGAAATTTCTAAGTATATTATAATAGTTGGTTTAGGAGTGATTTTGCAGGGCGCTTTGGGAATAGCATCCATCTGGGTGCAAAACAACTTTGTGATGAACGGAGAATTTTTGAATTACGTTTACATTGGTGCTGTTGGGACAGCATTGCTTAATGACCTAATGCCTCCTAAAGGAGTGTTTCATATGTTTATGGTGCTAGTTCTTTCTGCACTTATCCTTCTGTTAAATAATGGATTGGATATTTTGATCTAATCTACGTGCAGTTTTATTAAATAAACTCTTATTTATTGCTTTAGTGGGGGTGATGGAGTAAATTTATTGTATGTATCAGACCCAACTTATTTTGGAAGGCTGCAGTTTTATTGGGCGAGAAGATTTGCAGCAATTTCTCAAGTCTAACATTGAGCAAGCTTTAAATTGTGATGTCTCTATTAATATTAAACCAGCAGGAGTTGGTTTAAGAGTAGTAATTAGTAGTGAAGACTCTAAGGTAGGGATGCATTCGTTTGTAGCGACTTTAATAAGAAAGAAGTTTCAACAGGATTCGGAATTATACTGCAGGATAATTAAGTCTGTTGAGGTTATGAAAAATGAACAGAACGATATTGCTCAACATTCATTTTTAGGCAAGAATGCATATATCCGAATTCCCTCTCTTGCAGCAGTCATTGCGTTAGCATTTAGATTGTTTTATGGTTTTGTTTCTGGGTTTCCAGAAAATTTGGTGTTAGACTTATCAATGACATTCATTGGTGCTTTTGCAGCTTGTTGGCTAGTTATTTTTATTATTGATTCATTTATAGCATCGAGTTGAACAAATTAAGTTAATGAACACCCAATCTTACATAGTCATCGGTGCTAAGTTTAGTCAGCTGGAAGAAAAGAAACATTTATTGGAACAGGAACTCACGAAAAATGTAAAACATCCGATTTATATCAAACTATACATGGAGATGAGTGGGGCATGTGTTGAACTTCAATCATTAAATGACAATATGAGTTTTGCTCAGTTTTGGTGTGGCAAATTAGAAAAAGCTCTTCTTCTTCATTCAGTGAATTTTGAATCTATTTCAAACCAGTCCATTGAACAACGAGAAAAGACTGGTAAGAAAGTGGTCTGGCCAGTGTTGAAAAATTTGATTTTAAGCTCTATTGTAATCGCGCTCTTTATTAGTTTAGCTAGATTAGGGTATCAGTATTGCTTTGGAACTTTCCCTGATGCGTGGCTAACCTCTTTTATGGCTACATTTTCTATCTCATCAATTGTAGTATTTGTTTTATACTTTATTGGTCCATTTGATCAATAGATTAGTACGGTCTAAATAAATTAGATTTAAATCTACCTATCTGAATTAATGTCTTTATTTCTTATTTTATGCTCATATTTGTAATTTTATTATGCTTTTAGCTGTAATATATAACTAACTCACGTCCTTTTAATAGAAAATAATATTTAAATTATCAGTATTAATAGAAAATAATCTAAAAATATTATTGATAATTAGAAACAAGCTATTAAGATTGTGTTGTAGTCAAAATTAATAGACAATCTTATGAGAAAATTATTATTAACATTTATGATGGGCGGACTATGTTTTGTATGTCAAGCCCAACGACATGGACAGGTGATCTACTATCCGAATGGTGGAGAAGTCGGAGTCGTTATTGAAGGTAGAATCGTGGAAATCCCAAGAGGTGCGGGAGTCGAATACCGTATTAAAGAGCCAAAAACCGTAGGAACTTTACAAAGGGAGTTGGCAAACAAAGTGGGGTTAGAGCAGCGAGAAGGAAATGACGGTTCTCCGTTCGGCAAATTAGCGCCTTGTGGTACGCCTGAGCCAGGATTTACCTTGCAATGTGGGCCTGGTACGTGGTCAGGGAATCCGTTGTCGGGTTATTTTATTCGCTGTGAGAATACGGATAAAACAATTTGTGCGAACGAGCCTACTCCTAGCCAGTAAGCGATGCTTCAGGGTTAAGTAAATCAATTAAGTAAAACCTATTATTCTAGAAAATGAAAAAAATATTAATGATAGTAGTTGTGCTAGGTGCAATTGCTACAATGAAATGTAATGCTCAGCGAGGTATAATTTATGAACAAGATCGAGCGGTACTAGTCGAGTTTGATAATGTGCGTAAAGCTGGAAACGGAATTGAGATTGACAATGTGAAACCTTTGGCAACTATTAATGCTAACAACACTTTTGGTATAGCGAAAAAGGATGAAAATGATCCAAATGGTAACGAAATTCCAGAGGGGTGTGGTACAGCACAGAAAGGGTTTAGAAGATTTTGTGGTCCAAAAAAGGAATTAGCGCAACATGAGTCAGGTTATCGACTTGTGCAATGTGGAAATACCGACAATACCATTTGTCTGGATATAAATGCAAAACTTCCAAAGCTTTAGTTTAGTTGGTGATGAAGATGAGTAAATTAATACTTGTAATCTGTATGGCGCTGATTTCTACGGGAATCAGTGCTTCACCATTTAGTGGTAAGGAAGATCCGAAGATGCTACAGTTGTTGAATACTGTTATTGAGAAGTATGAGTTGGATTCACGCAAAAGGGTTTTAATAGTAGCAATAAATAGTTCTTCCTGTCTAAACTGTTTAGCAGAGTTGGATCGGATTTCAAAGTATGCTGATAATCAAGATTTGCAGGTAGTCTATTGGCTTATTGGAGTAAGAACAAAAGAGGTGAAGCCGTTTTTTAGTAAATACCTCAACCTGAATTCTGATACTCTGAACGTATGTGCAGATGATGAGTTGCTTCGTCCCTATAACCCAAATCTAGGCCATTTAATTATTGAGACGTACCGAGATGGCAGTTTTGCTACTTATGCATTTGCCGATTATGGTCAAGAAGGAGTATTGATACCTGTTGATTTTTCAAAGCACGTACCTAAGGATTCTTTTCATCTAAAGGAGGATGAATTTCTGATCGATAACTATTCTAAATTCTTGTTTTTGGATTCATCGAATATGGTAACATTGGATTTGAAGTATAGTACTCTATTTGTTTATGATTTGGAGGGAGAAGTCATTAAGAAAAAGTTCGAACCATCGTATAAAACAATTAGAAATTGGTATAAAACCTTAGTAAGTAAAGACGAACATCGAAATATTCTTAAAATACTAAAAAACAATAAGGATAGCTTAGATCGTGTATTTTCAATTCGTTATCAGAATTTTGATATTTACGATAACAAAGTTTTTGTTTCTCTTCAGTTAATGTCTCTGGATGGTGAAATAAATAATCCTTCCGAATGGAAGTGGAAAACGATCAATGCGGTAGTAGTGCTGGATCGTAACTTTAATATTCTTGAATCTTATAGGTTTCCTGGAATGGTTGCTCGTGATCAAATGGATCCTTGTTATATCCTTTCATCTGAGACTTTTACCATGATTAATGATAAGGAGTTTTATGGGGCTTTGCACTGTGGAGGACCTGGTCAATCAAAATACCACAAATATTCCAAATTTGTGCTTGATGATAGGCAGGTAAAGGTGCGTAAACTAGAAGAATTTCAATTGCCTCAGTACTTCATAGATCAGAATCTGTATTATAACTATAATAGTACAATTATTGAGTTTTGGGATGATCGACCCATAGTGAATTTTAATGTGCTACCAGAGTTTTATGATCTAAACGGAGATAGTGTGTTCTCAACATTGCAATCCGTTGGTTTTGAAAAAACTAGTATATCGTTGTTTGATGGTTCAAATAACAAATTTGGTTATATGAGGACAAGTCAAAATGTGGGGAAGAACGAGGCAGTTTATCAAATGCTCAGCTTTATGGGAGCCAAAGAATACAGTACTCTTTTTGAGTTTGATGCTTCTGGTAAAGAACTTTCAAGAGTTGAAAAACCTAAGCTTAAGAATAAGTTTGCTCCATTCGTATTTTATGAGGGCTATCTCTATTATTTGTATTACGATCAAAATGAAGATCTTTACTTGTATAAAGTTAAACAGGATTGATGATGTATTGGGTCCACGTATTTGTTGTGACAGATTAGGAGTGTTATTAAAGCTGTGTTTTTTGAAAAACTGAGATTTCAGCTTAATTTACGTTAGTAAATAATTAAGCTTAATCGTAAACGTAGAATTTTGAGTCGCATTTTTGAGGGAAATTGTGTTCAGTTAAATGAACTGTTTTTTTTGTTTTTACCTAGGTTGCCGGCTGAGATTCATAAAGTGACCTGATCTAATGAAGGAAGTAGTATTTTTTCTATCAAGTCTATTGATAGTTATAAACTTACATGCTCAACTACCACGTTGTTATAAAACTTCTGTGGATAGTAATGAAGTATTTAAGAAGTTCCTTGCAGAAAATGAAGGGCTGAGTATTTATTTTCATGACGGTAGTGGTTTTGTAATCTCTGAAAGGGATCTTGAAAGTTGGGATTGGAACCAAGGACTGATTCGTCTTAATACCAATTATGCAAAAGAATTTAAATCAATAGCGTATACTCCATCCCACGATCGAGTATTGGATGTTTTAGGGCCCGTTTTATTTTCCATATGCGTCGATAGTATTGTTATCACTCATGTGCAATCGCAGGAGCAGAAAGAGAATGGTGTTGAAGACTTCCCTTTTATTGCACAAGAAGAACTCATGTATGGAGGTAATGAAATTCGTTTATACCCAAATAATCTAGAATACTCAAATGAAATTTCTACTTGTGATTTTGAGTTTAAAAAAATGATTGAGGGTGGCTTATCAAATCAAGACTCTAGAGTGATTGGTTTGGAGTTACTTAAGTTAAGATACGATCCTTGCAATGGTCTTCGAGCTGCGCACTTGCTAATGAATGACTTTTTCTTAAAAGAATACCTCAAAAGTCAAAATTTACTTACGGACTTTGATTAGTAGAATTACAGTTTAGAAATTACTTGTGTGATTAGTTGGGTTTGTGAATTTTATTTTTAAAATTGCTCTACTTAACTGACAAATCACCTTACAAACTAAACACAATACCTATGTCCAAGTCTACTATGGTACACCAGAGTGCTTTTACTCTAATGATAGACATAAAGCCTGGTCAAGTTGACAACCTTCGTAAATATCTGTATCAAGGAGAACAAAAGCAAAACGATAAGATTTTTCCGTTCAAATATCTTGACTCAATTCACTTTTGCAGAATGTTTATTGTGGATGCATTACGCGATCTGAATGATGATGTAGTTGAACCAGCAAGATTCGTTTTTACATCTAATTTTGATAACTCAGTAGAACAACAATTCCAACTATTAGCGAATGTGGTTCCTGATACCTTGGATGAGATTTTTAGTCATTGTCAAAAATATCCACCTAAAGAGAAAATGAATGTTACATCCAGAGTTCAATGGATGAAAGATCATAATGTCGGAACCAATCTTTTTTGGACCGCTGACGTTGGAGGAACAGTTCAGATTATACGAGATGAAGAGCGGCTACGTAAGCATGTCGAAAAGCTGGTTTCTTCTAAGAAAGCCAATGGTGACTGGGACGGCTATTCAGCTACCATGATTAAAGAGGCTATCAAAGCAGATTTGAAAACTAATGGATTCGGATGGGCTTTGGTTTCAAGACCAAAATCAAGTTTAAGTTACAAACTGAAATCAGCTTGGACATTTATATGGAAATTAGCGGTTATATTATTGGGAGCATGCGTATTGGTTCTTCCTATAATTCCGATAATTCTAATTCTTGTTTTATCTCAGATTTTCAATAATAATGCTCAAAAGGTGTTGAAAGAGAAGAAAGATAATGACGAGTATTATGAGAGGCCTGAGGATGAATTGCAAGAAGTAATCGAGAGTGAGGACTTCAATTATCAAAATCAGCTTACCATATACGGTACCATTAACAAACCATATTGGTTTAGAAAATCCTTATTGCAGTTGTGTTTGTTTATTTTCAGATTCAATGGTCAATTTAAGGCAACTAAAGGGGTGTTAAGTGGAATTACTACCATTCACTTTGCGAGATGGGTCCTATTTGATAATACAAAATATCTGATGTTCTGTAGTAATTATGACGGAGCATGGGAAAGTTATTTAGGCGAGTTTATTGACTCAGCAAGTCCTGCGATGAATTTAACTTTTGGTCAGACGTATGGGTTCCCACCAATTAAGTGGTTAATAGGAGGAGGAGCATTCAACGAGCAGGCATTTAAATCTGTTGTAAGAGATCATCAATATTTATGTCAGGTCTTTTACTCTGCATACCCACGTTTGAGTATCAAGAATATTCTTAATAATAAGGAGTTCAGAAAAG
>JAHDFW010000160.1 GCA_020627945.1 Cytophagales bacterium | reverse complement strand
AAAAAAGAAACCCCTGATCAATAAAGACCAGAGGTTTGCTTAGGTGAATTTACTTATAATCTAAATTACTCTTTCTTCATCGATTGAATGTAATTTATCATCTCAGTTCTACGTAACTCCTTAGACTCTGTCGATGTTAAACCTTTCTTATGCTTATCAACAGCACCATTGAAAATATGGCTAAAGTTTAAAGTTGATCCTTTGTTAGCTTTATGACATGAGAAACAGTTTGCTACATTCGCTAAATCCATAGAACTGATTGATGTAGCTTGATTTACTAAACCAATTTGCTCGTAAGTTTCCATGGTTATGTTATATGCAGATGCACATCCACGAATTCGTTTACCCTTAGTTACATCATCAATATTTTTACCCAAAGTATCAACTAACAGTTTTATTTGAGCATCTGGGTAGGAGTCATTCACTGTATTAATCCAAATTGAACCGTTGTAATGATAATTATTCAAAACACCAGTTAATTTAGTTTTAACATCAGCATTGATGGATTCAATATGTTTGATATTGGTAGGTTCTGTTTGACTAGTTACAAGGAACGTAGTATCACTTGATGCATGAGCTTGAATTGGTACTCCAAGTCTATTTACATTGAAAGTATTGTTTGTAGCTGGATTTTTATAAGGTAAATCTGCTATAGTACCCGTGTGAGTAGAATCGAATAATAAATAGTTCTTGGTAGTTGTAACAGGAACGTCCTTATCGGTAGTGTTGGTCCAATCATAGAATGGCGCTAAATCATCACGTTCAAAAGTAGCCCATACAAGTTCTGGATGATTGTAAACAGCTCCTACAACGTGCATACCAAGCATTGCTACTCTTGTGGTTTTAGTTGCTCCAGGTAACTTTGCATCTGTCATGAAATATGTAGTGGTATCTCTTACCGCAGCAGCTTCTACCCAAGATACCTTTAACTCTACAGATCCAATTGGATAAATCACGTTCGCATATTCCGAAGGATCTTTAGACGCGTAATTTACTACAGTGTTGTATAAAGAGCTATCTGCATGCAATGAATAATATACGGTATGCGCTTGACCATCCGTACTGTATGTTGAATTGGTAGTCAAGACATTACCAGTAGCTTGTTTAGTTTCTGTAAGCGTTAAATAATCCGAGTTTTGAACGTTAACATTCTGGTTAGTAACTTGAATGAAGTTCGTAATGAAATGAGGTTTACCTGCACTGTTCTCATTGGTCATCCAAAGAAATTTTTGCCACGACCATCTATGGAAGTCACAGTTTGTCACTGTATTATTGTTACCAAATACACTACTAGAACCTTCAGCCGGTTTTGGCGTCATTCTTTTTCCAGCACCATTGGTATTAAACCAGCTGGCATCTGCAAGACAAGGATCTGCAGCTGCGTAAACGACAGGACTTGACTCATCTTCAGGGGATTCAACTTCTTCGTTGTTTTGTACATTGCTCTGCTGACAGGCAAAAAAGGTGAACGAAAGCACACCTAACACAAGATATTTGATTTTCATGTTAGCTAAAAGGTTAAGGTTTTTTTAAGTGTTGTTTTACAAATATAGTTTAAATAAATGTGATTTAGTGTTTTAATTATTAAAAATTAAGTCTATAAGTTGAAAAAAAAGCCATGATACTAAAACTTTTCAGAGGAGCTGGAATTGCTCTTTACTGGAGGAATGATTAACTTTATGAAACTAGAATTTCTACTATATCTTATGAAAAACCAATCTTTATCGTTGTATACCGTTGTTATTATCCTTTTAGGAATAACAATGCTTTCTTGTAGCTCAAATACCAAAATGGAACAAGGTTCAATTAAGAATCTAAACAATTTAGATGCGCATGTTTTTTCTATGTCAAGAGCTCTTGAAAAGGAAAATGAAGCCATTTATGAGTCAACCAAAAGTAAAGTTGATGAAAGGGGTGAAAAAGATGAGGAGTTGGAGTTACTTGAAGATATGGCTGAGATTCGAAACAAAACTAATA
Organism: Cytophagales bacterium; assembly: GCA_020627945.1. Taxonomy (GTDB): domain Bacteria; phylum Bacteroidota; class Bacteroidia; order Cytophagales; family JAHDFW01; genus JAHDFW01. Next base: position 8,415 of record JAHDFW010000160.1, on the reverse strand, counting down.
ATATTTTGAATTCGATTGACGAGTTGAGGAACGAACTATCCGAGAGTTCTAGTAGTAATACAGCAATGACGGATTACCAACAAGTAAACCGAATTATGACTGAAGGAGATAAGCCGAAACTGGAAATGTTGAACGAAGAGATAGAAACATTTAATGAGCTATTGGATGAACATTCAAAAGATCTTAGTGCGACTTATATTCGAAGTTTAGATTTACTAACACTTACTGATGTCCCAAGTGCAGTAGCCAACCCTACATTAGCTCAGTGTAGACAACGGATACTGGTTACGGAAGCTATCATTATTAATGAAATGAACGATCGAATTGGCAGGAATGATTTTAAGTTCGACGGTGTAGATATATTCGTTGGACTTGAAGAAAAGTCGGGCAAAGCAGGAGAACCAATTAAAGCTGAAGTATTTTTACAGGCGTATTCAACGGAACTTAAAAGCACGGTTACCTGGAAGCTGTTGAATGGAAAAGAAGAGCCTTTGGAGTTTGAGGCTACTGGTAATCATGACATCGAAATTCCTATTCCACAAGAAACTTCTTTAGGTGTTAAAAAGTATGAAGTAGCACTTAGTTTTATGGGACCAAATGATTTGGGTGAAGTTATACGAGTCGACACTATTGAGTATAGAGTGGTTAGGTAGTAGTTAATCAGAGTACTATGATTAATAGTAAGTGTCGAAAGTAAACCTGAGACGTAAATTAAAAGGGGAGTGATTAGCATTCCATTTACCTTGACTTACTCGATCATATATTAAGTTCCTTTCCTTAGAACTCACACATCCAAAGAAGATATTAGTAACTTTCTGAGGAGTTGGTGTTAACCATTCTAGCGTAGCAATAAAATCATCGTGAACTATGATGTTATATTCATCCAAAGGAATTACAAGCGTTTCATTCTCAATGTTCTCAGCTGAAATAATAATGTTTTGCTTAAGTAAATTCTGATCAGGCATTTCATTTTTAATGGAGTAAATATTGAGCCTCAGTACTAATGAATCATATTCATTATCACGAATAGGAACCTTAAAATTCTTTAGAATAGCAGGAGAGTGCTTTAATTCAATCCAAGTTCCTATTTCTTGCCCCATACTAGTCGAATGGAAAGAATAAGCACCATTACCACTTTTACGACGTTTAATTTTTGGATTGAAACCAATTGTTTCTTGGTTCAAAGGTTTAACCTCAACTTCTTCAATTTCTGAAGGAGTACTTACCAAATACACCGTTAATTTAGTTTGTTCTTCTTTATTAATAGTGTTGATAGCCAAAGATTTAGAAGCATATCCAATGGTTGAAAAGACCACGCTATTATTAGCAAGTGCAATTGGGATTTTTAGTTGAAATTCTCCATAAAAGTTACTTGCGGTACCTATGTTATGATTTGCAATACCAATGTTTACAAAAGGTATAGCTTCCTTGGTACTGGAATCAAGAACCTTTCCATGCAGTATAACATGATCTTGTGCAGCATAAGTTGCACTAAACCAAAGAAGTACGGCAATTATAGAAATGTGTTTTTTAATTAATTTCACCACTTATAGAATGCATAAAACTTGCCAGAGTTAAAAAACGATTAAAGTTAGTTATTATGTTGGAAAGAGTAGGTGATCTTTTAGAAGTTATATTTAGAAGTTGATCCCGCAATGAATATTATAGTAAAATACGAATTTGGCACTCGATTTGAATAATACTTTCGAAACAATTCGGTTATGACAAATTTTAACAAAACACTTCCAGTTTTTCTATTACTTGTTTTACTTGCTTTAGGTGGCTATTCGCAAAAGGCGGTTGATATCAGAGTACTCATAAAGGGGAAATGGGATTTATTAACGGAAAACAAATCTTCTAAACTGAACGACGAAGATTTAGAATTTGCGAAAGCAAAAGCTAAGCAATCGAAAGACAACAGTAACAAAGCGATTTATATTTTTGGAGAAGATGGAAAATTTAATTCAAGTTCCATTCGGGATTATAGCATGAGCGATGAAGAAGGAAGTTATGAATTCAGTGCTGACGAGAAAACACTTACTCGTACAGTTAAATATCCTAAACATCTTAAGGCGAGTAAGTCTAAGAAGTTTACAAAAATAAAATCAGAAGTACTTTATATTGATAATGAAGTGTTAGTGTTGAAACAAGGTAAAATGGTAGCCTATTTCAGAAAGATTTAGTTAACTAAGATCATCAATCACCTTTATTGCAATATGCAGCAATAGAATGACATTAAGAATGACACCTATAACTCCTATAATTCTTTGATGATTGGTTTTAACCGCTTTTACACCTGAGATCACTCCAAACACAAGTAATGAACCAACGAAAAGAATCATGCAAATTCTCATTGTTCGATCCCATAAATCGATACGATAAGGAAAAATATGCCTGAGCACCATAAACTTGGAAAGAACAAAGGATCCTGCAAACATGGCCAATGAGGTAATCCCCCAATAGACCTTGTTGACATTACTTCTTTCTTTTTCTCTCATTGATTCGAATCGTTCTTTATCAGGGTCTGCTTCGAATAGAGAACAATGGTTCACGTAATTAGGTTTTTGCTTAGTAATGTTACAAATAGACCCAGATTGAGTACTAAAGCCTTGATGCTTACATTTTCTGCATTGCTGATATTTAAAGGAGTTTGACATCTAGCTGTGGATCTAACTTACCGAATACTCAAGAAAAAGGTAAGTGTTTATACTTACCTTCTTTTTATTATTAAGTGCAACAATGTTAGTTAAAACACTCGGAACTTACAACTCTTCCGAGGCAATCAACTTCTACGCGTGCAATAAGAATTCTGCTGATCAAGCACTGAGCATCTTTTGGGCAAGTTACAGGCTTGAAGAAAGTTACGATTACCGTTTCTCCTGGGGCACTAAGAAGATTACATGTAAAAGAAGTTGTTTCTACAATAATTTGGCCTTCACCTGCGATACAATCCTTAACAGCCTGACGAGCGGTTGCTACTTGTTTATTGGTATTAAGCGTTTGACTCTGTGCATTCACATTTAGTAACAATGTTAAAACTAAGACGCCAAATAGAGATTTTAATAAGTTTTTCATGATATAATTTAGTTTAATGATGAATGTAAATTAATACAAATTCAATTTAAATGAAAATATTTTGATTTATATCGCAATAAGGATGTGCCATTGCATGCTATATCATGTAGTTTGATTTGGACATGTTATTCATTATATTTGATTCACTTTGAGTAAGATCAATCAATTAAGGGTAGGTGTATTTAGGGTTTAATAAGAAGACAACACAAACCAAAAATAACCTTAATTATGAACTATCTTGAAAGGGCCGAACTACATGGTCAAAACACCGATAACTTAAAATCGGGAGGGACAGAAGACACTATCATACCCGTTGATAGCGTGGAAAAATTGAAAGATTTGCTTTCGGACGGTATGTCTGATGAGCAGCGCAATAACTTTATCGACTCGACACCTACTACTTCGTTGAAAGAAGGGCAGAGTGTTTCTTTGCACAATCTAACTAACCACATCTATGGAACAGGACAACTAAGTCGTTCTGATCAAGAATATCTCAAGAAGATATTACCTGTAAAGGCGAATTTAAAATCAAGCGCCAACCTATACTTAAATAAAGACATGATTATAGGTCCTTCTGCTGCACCAACAGTTCTAAATTACGATACCATCACGTTTGATGGAGGATCGTTATTAGTCTTGAGTACAGCATTGAAGTTAAACGCAAACAACATCGTGGTAAAATCTAATGGACCGAATCCGTATCACATTGGGATTTTAGGAACTCAAGGAACAGCAGGTTCAACAGGAAGCCCTGGTGGATCTCATCCTACGGCACAAAATGGACATAATTCTTCAGCTCCATCTCCAGGTATTTGTACTGGAGCCAGTGCACCAGGAAATGGAGGAAATGGAATAACAGGCTATTCTGGCGGAATTGGTTATCCTGGACATGTTGGTTTAGCAAGTTTACCTGCAAATATTGTGGTTAACAATTATAGCTCATCGACTGGTCTGCCTTTAATTATTCATACTCAATCCGGTGCAGGTGGTGATGGAGGTACAGGTGGAACTGGTGGACCAGGACAGAATGCTGGTAAAGGTGGAAACGGATGTGATTCTGGGTGTGAAGGAACTGATGGTGCTACTGGTGGTACCGGAGGGACGGGAGGCACAGGTGGCGTAGGAGGAACTGGAGGAAATGGAGTTGATGGACAGGTTATTAGTATTACATTCCCGGCAGCAGAAAAGGCTAATCTACAGTTGACTTCAGCACCTGCCTTGCCGGGTAAAGGAGGATCTGGCGGTCAAGGAGGAGCAGCAGGAGCAGCGGGAGCAGGAGGATCTGGCGGAAAGCACAGTAGCAATGGCTCAGTAGGTTCCCCTGGTGGCCCAGGAGCACAAGGTAACCCAGGCCAATCTGGTACAATAACAGGAAAACCAGGTTCATTCGTTCCCAATTACGTTTAAATCATTGGTTTAGGTCTTTTGAGATCTACTCAAAGGACCTAATTTTTCATTAAATGAGATCAAGGATATGCAAAGAATAGAACCTTGTGATTTACCTGATTCTTCAGAAGGTTGGCCATATGGGACATTTATTACAGAAATCCCTACTTTTCAGCAAGCTAGAGAACTTTTAGGTCCTTCTAACTACGAAATAAGAAACCAGAAGAGTAAGTACTATTTTGACATTTTACCTAGTAAGGCTAGAAACCGTTTAAGATTAAGTAAACATGATCAGGCCGAAGAATATATGTTTGCGAATGGAGCAATTGAAAATATTGATCCAGCAGGAGCCAAGCGTCATCTACCGCTTCATGTCAAAGTGATTAAGTATAAAACTTTTAAAATTGATCGAGGAACTGTTTTGGATGTTACGTCTTCGGTTGATTATTGGCCTGGTTTGGATGCTAAAGAAGAACTTTATACCTACGTCTATATCGAAAAACTAATCGTTGAAGCTGAAGCAAAATTGATAGTACATGGAAATGTATTTGTTTTAAACTGCGATGAAATAGTATTCGAAGGTGAATCAGATGAAAGCAAATCATGGGATTTTGAAATAAGAATTTTGGGAACACATCATCCTGCATATGGCCGAATAAGAAATTTTCGTGCTATAAATGGGAAGAATGGCTTAAATGGCTTAAAAGGTTCAGACGCTTCTGAAATCAAGTCAACCCCTTCCATTTTTGGTCCAATTATCGAAGAGTGTTCCGAATCAGATCTAAACGGGGAGAATGGAACAGATGGTTCGGAAGGAGAGCATGGTACTCATGGCCAAAATGGGGGAATGTCTATGTTAGCGGATCTAAGGATTAGAAAATTATCTAATTTCGGTAAAGGGCGTTTAAGAATTTTTGGTCAGGCATCTGCTGGTTATACTGGAGGCAACGGTGGTGATGGAGGAAATGGTGGCAATGGTGGCAAACCTGTGGTTAACCCTAAAACCAAAGAATATGGAGCTCAGGGCAAAGGAGGCAACGGTGGTGTTGGTGGCAACGGTGGTCATGGAGGTAATGGCGGTTTATCATCAAATATTTTTATCGAAATACCGAAGGGATACGTTGAATGTCTGGAATTAGATTCACAAGATAGTAAGGGAGGTAAAGGAGGAGAAAAGGGTGAAGGAGGTCTTCATGGTGCTTCTGATTTCTTAGAAAAAAGTATTCAAGAAAGAGCAAATTCTGGCAAACCTGGTAGAAATGGACGATCAAGGCCAGGTCCAGCTATAATGATTCTAAGCAATGCTTTTGAACCCGCGACTTCTGTTTAAGAATAGAATGCAATATTCGAAAATTTGTTCTCGATACTTTTCTCCTTCTAGTCGAAAAACTCGAACTGACATTTTCTCAGGCTAAAATATCTCTCCCTAATCGTAGTTTGCAACTACGATTAAATATCAACCATCATTTTGCAAATGCATTATTAAAATACAGCTCGGAATCAAAGTTCATGTATGGGCCTTTTTTCTCTTCGAATTGTCCGTTCGAGTGTTTTGATTACGATAGAAATCAAAATGTATCGAGCACGAGTTTATTACTTACAATCCCGTTCTCGATACTGCACTGATGATGCTATGGCATATCAGGGCCACTCCTGACATTCTTAGTTTTGAAATATTAAGATAACAGATTTCAAAAACAATGACATCATCCTTTCCCTAATGGTAGTTTGCAACTACGATTAAATATCAACCATCATTTTGCAAATGTATTATTAAAATACAGTTCGGAATCAAAGTTCATGTATGGGCCTTTTTTCTCTTCGAATTGTCCGTTCGAGTGTTTTGATTACGATAGAAATCAAAATGTATCGAGAACAGCTTAAGAACTATTATTTAGTTCTCGATATAACGATGACTTTGCTAACGCAAGTCATTATAAATCGAACTGACATTTTCTCAAACTAAAATACCTCCGCGCTGCTCTGCGCCTTTGCGGTTAGTAATAACGAATAAGCAATCTATAAAGCTGAAGCATACCATAGAGTTTCTCAGATAATTTATCTACTTTACGTAAATGTTACGGACGGGAGACGATAGGATTTATTTTAAAGGATTAGATGCATTAAGGTTTTTGGCCTTTATTAACGTGTTTATAGCACATGTATTTGATCTATCCGTTGGACCTTTGGAGAATAACTCCATATACGTCTTGATAAAGAAGTACTCACATTATGGCGTTTATGGCGTTTATTTCTTTTTTGTTCTGAGTGGCTTTTTGATAACGTACCTTCTGATCTCAGAAAAGGAAAATTTAAAGAAGGTGAATATTCCTTTTTTTTACATTCGTCGAAGTTTAAGGATTTGGCCACTTTATATTGTGGCCTTGTTGATAGGGTTTGTAATTGTACCACAGTATTATTTTGCTATTTATGGACGTACGATGGAAACCGTAGCGGTTTGGCCATATTTAATGTTTTTGTCAAACTTATTTAGTAGCCCGGAGAGTGTTGCACTTATGGTTCTCTGGTCTATTGCTGTGGAAGAGCAATTCTATTTAGTATGGCCTTTTGTGGTGCAGTTTATTCCTAAAAAGTTCTTCTTATGGATTATAATTGCAATGGTGGTAGGTTCTTATATCTGGCGTTCATTTATAGTAGAAAGCATGGCCTATGCGCACACTATAGGGTGTCTTAACGAACTGGGACTGGGCGGGATATTGGCTTATCTCTGTTATTATAAAAAAGAGTCCTTAAAGCCTTTTATAGAAATGAAAAGGAGTGTAATAGTCTTGATTTATATATTAGGAACAGTTTTTTTCGTCACTGCAGGAGGTTTTCTATATCTGTTGCCTGTCCATTTTACCTATAATCAGCGAGTAGTTTATGCATTGTTTTTTGCATTCATCATTTTCGAACAAGTGTATTGTAAGAATTCATTTATTAAGCTTTCAAGGTTTGAATGGTTAAATAAGCTTGGCAAAATGACTTATGGAATGTACATCTATCACTTCACTGTGATTTATTTTGTGGTTTTGATGCTTAGGGAGTTGGGCTGGAATAAGAGTCTCTGGCAGGTTTTTACAATTCAACCTATAATTTCATTAACAATGGTATTGTTACTCTCTACTGTTTCTTATAAGTACTTTGAAAAGCCTTTTTTAAGGTTGAAAGAGCGTTTTAGAATCCTATAATTGTTTAGAACCAGCTAGATCCAATTTATACGAAGAGGTGTTTCGTGGTACATAAATACCATACTCTATACTGTCAGCAGGATAAAAGTACCCAGTACTATAGTTACCAGTAAAAGAATAGCGATTAAGTTGAATGTCTTCAAATTGTCGCTTTTCAATCTGAATTTCTCCATAAGGTTCTTCGTTAATGGTTACGAGCATAGTACCGATATATTCGGAATCTTCACCATGTAAATTTACTAGCTCAACCTGTAATTCGTAATCTTCACAAGTATTTGAAGAAGATGATGTGGTATATTGCATTGTGACCAAATCATATCCAGAACTGCTAGAGCGCTCTTCACCTTGGACGATGTATGATCCTTCTAATGTGTCCAATTTTGGTTCAGGTTTGCTACCACATTGGGTAAATAATATTACACATAATAAAAGTGCGCAATAATTAATAGTACACTTGAACGTTAAATTTCTCATAGGCATCTCTAGGTTATAATACTATAACTAAAAAAATGACTTAAAGGTTGCTTCTAAACTTTTTGAAAAACCTTATTTAGCTACTTTACAATTACTTTTTTGCTAAAGCTTAGTTCCTCGGAAGTTATTTTTAAATAATAAACGCCACTGGCTAAATTTTCTAATTGAATGGAGCCTCCTGCACTAGATTTGCTTACAATTGATCTACCAGTAGGATCAAATAACTGAATTTCAAAAGGTTCTATTTGGTCTATTTCTATATTAAGATTGCCTTCTGTAGGGTTAGGAT
>JAHDFW010000159.1 GCA_020627945.1 Cytophagales bacterium | reverse complement strand
CAATTTTGTACTCCAAATTAGCATGTAAGCCAAACCTAGTAGAGAATTTCCTTGCTGACCTTCCCAAAACACTATGCACATCCAATTCTGGATAATAGTAACCATCAAAAGTAAACCAAGGTGGTATATCACTAACAAAATACTTTACTCCTAATCCATATTCAAAGCGACTAGAATCCTCAAATTGTATTCCTATTTTGCAGCTATAAGGATTATGAGATTTCCCATTTAAGACACCAATTACTAGTTTCTTGGACTGAGCATTAATAAATAGCGGAAATAACACTACATACATAAGTAGAGTTAATCCTTTAATATTAAAACGTTTAAATATCATTTAAGGCTAGTACTTATTGAAAGGAGGAATAAATTCTTTAATCACTCTCCTGAACCCTCAACGTCAATAATGCTGCAATAATAAATAACCCTCCTCCTAGCATTACGGCGTGTGCATGATTATTCTTAAGTACGTTTTCCATGAATGGACCAAAGAACAAAGAGGCTATTATTTCAGGTAGAACAATAAAGAAATTGAAGATTCCCATATAGATACCAATTTTAGCAGGAGGTAAACTTTTCGCCAACATTGCATAAGGCATTGATAATATGGAAGCCCATGCTATTCCTACTCCAAACATCGTGATTAGCACCATACTTTGGTCTTGCCATACTCCCATTAATAACAACCCTATTGCCCCTAAAGCTAAGCATATTATGTGCGTTATCTTATTACCTAGACGACCAGCTAAAGTGGGTAATGCAAAAGCAAAACAAAATGTGACTGCGTCTTTAAAAGCATAGCATAACCCTGCCCATTCGTTACTTGCTTGATACAAAGGGTCATTAGCGTCAGAAGCTCCAACAATATGATAAGCTATAGTATCATTAAAATAAAACCACATTAAAAACAATCCAGGCCAAGTGAAGAATTGTACTAATGCAAGTTGTTTCATCTTAGAAGGCATATTTCTAATGCTTCCAATAATCTCAGAAACAATTCCTGAAACACCTCCTTTGTCAACATCCTCATGAACCTGACCAAAACTTTTCATTTCCTCTGGTGAGTATTCCTTAGTTCTAAATATTGTCCATAAAACCGCAGCCATAAACGCAAATGCACCAAAATAGAATGAAAGCTTTACTGACATAGGAATACTTCCATCACCTGTTGTATTTTCTACGTTGAACCAGTTGGTAAGCATCCATGGCATTGCCGATGCTATTACAGCTCCTAAACCAATAAATACGGATTGAATAGAGAAACCTTTTGTATGCTGCTGCTTAGGCAACATATCAGCAACAAAAGCTCTAAAAGGTTCCATTGTAATGTTAATTGAAGCGTCTAGAATCCAAAGTAAACCTGCTGCCATCCACAATGCGGTAGAGTTCGGCATTAGAATAAGAGCAATTGAAGATAATACAGCCCCCACCAAAAAGTAAGGTTTTCTTCTTCCTAGTGTAGTCCAAGTTCTATCACTAAAATAACCAATTACGGGCTGTACTAGTAGTCCAGTTAATGGTGCAGCTAACCAAAGCATAGGAATTTCATGCGCCTCGGCTCCAAGGTAGTTGTAAATGGAGCTCATATTGGCCATTTGAAGTCCCCAACCAAATTGGATTCCCAAAAACCCGAAACTCATGTTCCAGATTTGCCAAAAACTTAATTGTGGTTTCTTAGTGTGCATCTTCCCTATTTTTGGATTGGATTATCTAAGATCTCTAAAATGTAATATCCTCCTGGCTCAAGAATCAACGCTTGGGTCTCTTCATTGTAGGATAAAGTATTTTCCTTTGGTCCAGTCAAGAGTCCTCCTTTGATTTTGTCTTCTGTTCCTGGAATTGCTACCTCTTGTATTTTATCCGTAAAGTTGAAAACTCCTATGATAACATTATCATTCTTTTCGCGCTTAAAGCAAAACACATCTTGATTATCAGTTTCGATCAATTGAGGTGCTCCTCCGTAGATTCCATTCCAAAGGGCTTCGTTCTCTTTATTTAGTTTGTTTAGGTTTGCATAGAATGCGGATCGGTCTTCTCCTCCTTCCCAATCAATCACGTCCTTTTCAAAGAATTCTAATCTCTTATCTAAGCCTGCTTCCTGACCAGAGTACATTAATGACATTCCTTCATAGGTAAATGAAAATGCAGCATATTGTTTCCAACTGTCTCCTAAACGTTCTTTAATGGTGCCTTTCCAAGCGTTTTCGTCATGGTTGGTTATGAAGTGAAGTCTATAGTCTTCTGCTTTGAATTTGTTGTTTTTATGATAGTTTCTTAAATCCTCTAAAGTCTTTTCACCTTTGTGCAATTCCATTAATAAAAAGTGCATTTCCCATCCATATGTCATGTCAAATGCTTTTTCATGTAATTCAGTTTTTTCTGCTTCGGCTAACATAAATACGGGTTTCACTTGGTCTAACGCTAAACGTGCTTCGTTCCAGAAGTCGGTTGGCACCTCTCCTGCTACATCGCAACGGTAACCGTCAATATCGCATTCTTCTACCCAAAATTTAAGGGCGTCAATCATAGCCAACCTCATTTCCTTGTTGTCATAATTTAAATCTGCCACATCCCACCAATCAGTTCCTAACGGAGGTTGTAAATTTCCTGTGGAATCTAGCGTATAGTACTCCATCTTTCCATCCTGAATCCAAACGTTATCAAAAGCAGAATGATTTGCAACCCAGTCAATGATCACCTTGAAGCCCATGTCATGAGCACGAGATACAAATCCTTTAAACTCTTCTACTGTTCCATAAGACGGATCAATAGCTTTGTAATCTTTTACAGAATATGGACTTCCCATTGTTCCTTTGCGATTCTTTTCTCCAATGGGGTGAATTGGCATAAACCAAAGTATGTCAACCCCTAGTTCCTTTAGACGTGGCAAAGACTCTTCAAACTTCTTCAATGATCCTTCTTCCGAATACTGACGAAGGTTAATTTCATACATGGTTGAGTTTTTAGACCATTCTGGAACGGTTTTAACGTAATTATCAAGATCCGCAACTACTGCTGTTGTGTCAGTTGTAGCAACATCTGCCGAATCAGAGTTGTTATTTGCACATGAAAAAAGTCCTAATGAAATCAGTGCAGCGAATCCAAGTTTTGTTAAGCTATCGTAAGTCATAGAATTAGTTTGTCGTTAGAATTTCGAACGAATATGGTGCTAATTCCACCATTTCATTCTCTATGTTTCCATAGAAGTTAAGTTTAAGATCGTCTCCCCACTCATCATGATAAGGGAGTTTTATGTTTTTATTAGATTTGTTAAGGTATACAGTCACTTGGTTGTTTAGGTACTTACGTTGATAAATCCAACTGTCTTTATCGACGTGCAAGGTTTTGAAATCTCCATAGATTAAGGCCATGTTCTCATTGCGTAATTTCATTAACTTTGATAAGATGCCTTTAGTCGTAAGTTCATGATTGCTTAGGTTTTTAAAACGCATCATTTTACGATTATCTGGATCTCCTGCTCCTGTCATTCCAAATTCATCTCCATAATAGACTACTGGTATTCCTGGGATGGTTGTGATAAACGCATGGAGTAAATTTAACCTTCGATATCCCATGGTGTCTTTTACGGTAATAACACGATTCCAACCGGCTTCTTTTGGGTCCTCAGACATTTTAAGATCACCTCCCGCATAACTAATAAATCTAGGGATATCATGATTTCCAGTAATGTTGCCCATCAGCGAATGCCATCCGTAATAATCGAAGCTTTCATATAATGAAGCATTCAAGCTTTCATAGGAGCCTTCTTCTTCTAAAAGTGTTGCTCTAATGTCAAAGTATAGATTAAAATCGAATTGCCCATCTTGTTGACCACTAGAGACATAACTACCTATTAATTCTCGACTACCAAAGGTCTCCCCAATTTGATAAACATTGGAGCCATGTTTCGTTTTTATCTTTTTGGTTAACGTTCTCCAGAATGTTTCAGGAATGTGTTTTGTAGCGTCATGCCGATAACCATCTATCTGATATTCATCTACCCAGTACATAGCTGAGTCTGAAACTGCTTGTACTATCTCTTCTCTTGAAAAGTCTAATGAAGGCAAAAATGTATCAAACCATGTGGTAAGTCGATGTTCATCCCAAATTCTAATATTTTTTCTTCCATCTGGTAAATCTAAGACCGTTCCCCAACCTGGATTCGCTTGATAAATTGGATGTAATTCATGAACATGATTGCTGGCAAAATCCAGGATTATGTTTTTATCATTGGCATGCGCTGCATCTACTAATGCTTTGAAATCTTCATTGGAACCAAATCTATGATCTACTTTCTTATATGAAATGGGCCAATATCCATGATAACCAGAGTAATACCTTCTTGGTTCAGGATATTCTTGATACGCTTCTAAAGGGTTCTGAGTAATTGGAGAGAGCCAAATAGAATTAAATCCAAGGTCTTTAAAATACCCATCTTCTATTTTCTGTTGGACTCCTTTTAAATCACCTCCAAGATAGTTTGCTCTGTCAGCTACTCTTTCATCCTTTAAAGGTTCATTAATTTCCGTATTGCCATCTTTAAAACGATCTACTAGGACAAAATAAATGGAGTTGTAATGTTTGTCTTTACGATTAAGCTGTTCAGTTTTGGTTATTGGAGTACCTTTCTCAAGGGGCACGATTAAATCATTTGAAGGCTGACCTTCATGAAAACCAACAAACCTTAAATGAGAACGTTCCATTTTATTTGCAACTGTTGGAATTGTAAATCGAATTCGTTTCGTGTTTTGGTCAGGCTCGCTAGGTTCTAACTTTTGGTTTTCCCAAAGTCCAACAAACTCCCACTCTTCAGAAGCTTTTGCAGATAATTCTACTTGATTACCTTCGATAAAGCTTATAGCTAAATTTGGTTGTTCTGCATTCCCTTTAACCTCAAGAACGGAATTAAATCCTCCCATTCCGTTAGACACCTTAACTGGGTTATTTTCATCTAGTTGCCATTCACCATCTACAACAATTTGATAAGAATATTTACCTGGATTTAAATCCATTTCCAAAATCCATATTCCGTCAGGTTGCAAGCTAAAATTTGACTGATTGGGGTTCCAATTGTTTACATCTCCAGCTAATTGAACATTACCAATACTTTCTAACCTGGTATTGCTATAACTAATCTGAACTCTTTGCTTTCTAGACTTCTTAACCAGAATGGATAGTTTGTCCGCTTTGCAAAAGAAGTCTATTGTATGAGCATTTATTTCTGGTGAAACACTCATGGTCAAACTTCCCTTCTCCCATTCTATAAATTCTTGCGGTTGAATAGAATCAATTTGATTAACATCTAGGAAGTAATCCTCAAGTGTAACTGTAGTTTTACCTAGGTCTAATTGTATTGGACTTGCCAGACCTGTGATTTGATCGGCATATTCTAGGGCATGTTTGTCACTTTCTTTTTCTTCCTTACAGCCATTAAGTACGGAAAGGGACAGTATTAGAATACTTAATATTGCTATGTTTAAATTTTTCCTCACGTGTTGGTCGTTTACCCTATATTTACTTTAATTTCCTTTTTGGTAAATGGAAGTGTAAGGCTTTGGAGATTACTGATTTCCTCTGGCTCCTCTGGTTTATAAAATGGATCAAAAGCTGGCATTTTATCAAAGAATGCATAATGTTCAGTTGAATCGATAACTTTCAATCTTTCGAATCCATGGAAAAATATTTTCACCTTGGTAAATTTAGAATTCATTTCACCTTCAACTTTACGAAATAGAAGGTGCTTGTTATTCATTGTAATAGAACGCTTGTAATACTTTCCATTTTGGTAATCGTTACTAGTACCATCATCTTCGTAGTATTCAAGTGTTTGATATTTTCTTCCTTTGTAAACATGCAACTCTAACACGTCTGTTGGAAGCTCTTTTGTTGATTGAGTTACGGATTGAATAGGAATAATTGATCCTTCCTTCACGAGAATAGGAATTTTATCAATTGGAGTATCCATATAATGCGTTCCTTTATTCAACTTCTTATCGGTAAATAAATGGTACCATCCATCCATAGGAAGGTAGAATTTCTTAATTTTTTCGTCACTTCGTGTTGGTACAATTAACAGACGATCACAGAACATATATTGATTCTGAAATTCTTCCTCATACAAAACTGGATCAGTTGGATAATCCAACGTTAGATTGTTTTGGATAGGGTTTCCGTTAATTGATGCCTGATAAAACTGAGAATAGATAAGAGGTAATAAACGATATCTAAGTTCAATATAGTTTCTAGAGATTATTTCGACTTGCTCACCAAAACTCCAAGGCTCTGCGTCTCTGGTATTAATCATCGAATGACATCTGAACATAGGAGAAAAAGCTCCAAGAGCTATCCAACGAGCAAAAAGTTCTGGTGTAGATTCACCTGCAAAACCTCCCACATCATACCCACAAAAAGGAACACCAGAAGCACTTATAGAATTAAGTAAACGTACTCCTAAAAGCATGTGATCATCGTTGGCAACGTTATCCCCTGTCCACAAAGCAGCATAACGCTGGATTCCTGAATAAGCTGCTCTAGTAAGCACAAAGGCTCTCTCATTGCCCATATGACTTTCAACACCCTCTTTGGTTGCACGAGCCATTTGCATTCCGTAAACGTTACGAGCATCTTTATGACTAGTTAAATGACCTTCAAAATTAAAGTCAATTAAATCTGGTGTATGTTGCCCCCAACTTGCGGGTTCATTCATATCATTCCAGTATCCTTTGATTCCTTTTTCCGTATAGAAGTTGAATTTACTTCCCCACCACTCTCTTGCAGAAGGTTTTGTGAAATCTGGGAATGCACTTTCCCCAGGCCATACATTAGCGGTATATCTTTTACGATCTGGATAGCGAACGAATGCATCGTTTATTTTTCCATCCTCATAAGTTTCGTAGCCTTTTTCACGTTTCACACCAGGGTCAACTATTACGGCCAATTCAAAATTTTCACCCTGAAGTTGATCTACAAGCCTTTTAGGGTCAGGGAAACGATCTTCGTCAAACGTAAAGACTCTGTATTTATCCATATAATGGATATCAAGATAGATTAGATCCGCTGGTATTTTTCTATTTCGGAAATTTTGGGCAAGGTTTACAACTTCTGAATCTGGATAATAACTGTATCGACACTGCTGAAGTCCTAAACTCCAAACTGGTGGCAATTGCATTGTTCCTGTAAGTTGATTATATGTGTTGAGAATCTCTCTAGGTGTATCTCCACCAATAAAGTAATAATCTAAATCACCATTCTCCGCACTAAAATACATGAATCGATTATTAGACGCTCCAAAATTGAACGTACTTCTGGAGGTGTTGTCTAAAAAGATTCCATAACAACCATTTCGATGAGTTCCAATGTAGAAAGGTATACTTGCATAGATCGGGTCATCGTCAATTCCATATGCAAATTTGTCTGTATTCCAATGAACAAAAGCTTGACCTCTACGATCTAATGGGCCTGTTTTTTCTCCTAGTCCAATATAGCGTTCTCCCTCTTGTATTTTTTTGTAACAAGTTACTTCCCCTCTCAACCAAGAGATACTATGGGTATTGTCTTCGACGATCGTGTTCCAATTCGAATCATTAATTGTACAAAGAAGTCCATGAGCAGAAAATGAAGCCATAAAACCATCGAAACATACTTCTACCCCAGATTCTTCTTCTTTGATATCTAATTCACGATTTTCAAATTCGCCTACCACCGCATATGATGGTAAACTTTCAAGATTGTCGGAGTTATGTTTTGCCTGAATTCTAAGTACTTTTTCTAACGGAGACGATACAATTTGCACTCCATTTTCTGCCTCGAATCGTATGGCATTATCCTCAATATCAATTTTATGAAGATTACCAATGTTTTGATTGCGTCTTTGCATCTCTAAGTCTTTTACAGTTAGTTAAAGTGTTTGGAGTAATAATAATCCTTGAGAGCATAGATCGGCTTTTTCTTAACATCATTGATATTGATTCCCAGTTTTTCGCCTTCTTTCTTCAAAACATCAAAATAGTAGTGCGCGATTGAGCCTACAAAATTTACTGGGACTTCTTTGTGCTTTTCGAAACAGCACACGTGGATAGAAAGAAAGTTATGAAGGTTTTCCGCAACAAAATTTTGCACATAATCTGTATCTCTAAATTCACTTAATGATTTCATCATTGACGCCATAAAGACATTAGCATTTGGCTGATTATATACTTTATCAAAAATGATCTCCTTGTTTAATCCTAGTTCATTTTTAATGTAGTTGTGTAAATTATCTGGGAGCTGCTTGTATAGGTACTTAGTGAGCAGTTGTCTCCCCATATTATCACCTCCTCCTTCGTCACCTAAAATGTAACCTAAAGCTGGCACCTCTTCATAGATTTTAGTTCCATCGAAATAACAAGAGTTAGAACCTGTACCCAAAATACATGCAATACCTTCATTATCACCACATGCTGCATATGCTGCACCAAGTAAATCATGGTCGACCATAACTTCAGCATTTGGAAACACTACATTTAAGGCCTTCGAAACAATCTCATTTCTTTCTTTGCTCGAGCAACCAGCACCAAAGTAGTAGATGTGGGTAATTTTTTCTCTGTATGCAATGAGTCCTTCGGACTTCAATAATTCTCCTATTATAAGTTCCGTACTATGAAAGAACGGGTTAAAACCCATCGTACTAACCTTGTCATAGGCGTTTTGTTGGTCAAAGGCTAACCAATCACATTTTGTTGAACCACTATCTGCTACTAAAATCATATCTTAAATCAAAGTGTAAACTTAACACTTTGAACTTTTTTTTCCAACCAGAAAATTATTACTTTTGGTTTTAGATTATGACAGACGCATTTGAAGGAAAGGAACTTGATTTAGTCCAGAATATATCTGTGGATTGTGTAGTGTTTGGGTTTGATCTCAACGCATTGGAATTGAATGTTTTATTAATCGAACGTAAGAAAAATCCTGATTATGAATATGAAGATTTTTTCGCTTTACCAGGTAACCTTATTCGTCAAAGTGAGACGTTTGATCAATCTGCAATTCGTGTTTTAAAGGAGCTTACGAGTATTCAGGATATATTTTTGGAGCAGTTAATGGCTTTTGGTAACCCAAACCGGACTTATCTTAAAGAAAATGACCGAAAATGGCTCCAAACCATTAGACCTCAACCTGATGAACGTGTTGTAACTATAGCATATTATTCACTAATTAATCTTGAGAAGTACAAACCTACGGCTTCTTCTTTTGCTAAAAAGGCAATTTGGATGCCCGTAAAAGACGTTCCAGAATTAGCCTTTGATCATTCTCAAATTCTCAATAAAGCCTTTGAGGCCTTAAAACTTAAGCTAAGAACGGAACCTGTTGGGTTTAATCTTTTGCCTCGTAAGTTTACTTTAGGTCAGTTACAATCTGTGTATGAGACCATTTTAGGGATAGAATTGGATAAGAGGAACTTTAGACGTAAGATGTTAAATAAGGACATTTTGATTCAGTTGGATGAAAAACAAAAAGGCGTTGCTCATAAATCACCATATCTCTATAAGTTTGATCAAGCTAAATATGAGGCATTAAGAGATCAGAAGTTTGATTTTAGTCTTTAATTTGAAGGGGTTTTCCTGAATATCCAATGTAGAATTTATAGAAATTCTTTAGACAAATTAACCAATTCTTCAAATTTTCGTTTATAAGTACGCTTCATATACTAAACGTTAACTACAATTAGAGTGATAGATTTAATAAACATAAAAGAACACGAAATAGAAAGACCAGATGTTTGGACTTGTCTTGGATCACCAGAGGATTTTGACTCATTATCTGATGAGTTTAAAGACCAAATTAAATTCTTAGACAAGGAAGCCTCTGACTTCCTCTATAAGTATTTTGAAGCGTCAAAATTTCACACTGGTCCGATGTGGGAGCCATTTGAAAAAAAGAACTTTAAATACGTTGAAAAGATATCTGTAGGTGAAGACGAACAGAAAATTAAGAAATGGCTTTTCAACAGGGGAATTGCATTTTCAAAGTGGGTTTACGTTCTGCCTAATTATGGAAATGGACCATTAATGATGACTTGGAAAATGGTTATAAAGAATTGCGAATCACTTTTCTTTGCAAATGATGTGGTGATATTTGATGAATCGAATCAATGGTGTTTATCCTACTGGCATGAAGATGAGATGTTTTTTGGAAAAATTAATACGACTGACCCTGAACTTGGATATAGGGAAGTTGAAGTAATGAATGAAATGGAAAAGAAATATCCTGGATATAAACACCGTTTAAAATAAAAAGTAGTTAATACTATGTAAAAATGCATTAAAACGCATTTTACACTAATCGTTGTAGTCAATTAGTAAAAAATGGTTAATAAGATATCAACTAAGACATATTTGAACACCTTTAGTGGTAAAAATTTCTATGTGATAGAAATAGATGGAAAATCCTTAGAAGATATAATTATGGAAAAACGTCTTAA
>JAHDFW010000158.1:2416-10535 GCA_020627945.1 Cytophagales bacterium | reverse complement strand
ATAATTTGTTCTGGAACGACATTAATTTTAGTGATTGCTACAACTTTGTTCCCAAATCATATCTTATCATTTTACACGGAAAGCACGGATTTAATGGAGTTAGCTAAACCTTCCTTGTATTTAATCTGTACTACTGTAATATTTTTAGGAGTTGCATTTATAGCGTTTAATGGTGTTTCTGGAACCGGGAATACTCGAACTTCTATGATCATTGAGTTTATCACCATCAGTGTTTACCTTATTGGTACATACTGCCTAGCTTTGGTTTTAAAAACATCGTTAGTTGGGGTATGGTGTGCCGAGTTTATATACTTCACCCTACTAGGAACGCTGTCATTCTTATATTTAAAGTTCGGCTCCTGGAAAGGAAAAACTGTATAGTAGAATTTTTATTGATTAATGGAATCGAATCTAAATTCGGTAACTTTCCATTCTTCTTCTATTTTTTGAAATTGTAATGTGAATTTTTGATCTAAATCAGGATACTCTACACTAGTAAGCAACTGGCCATTTTCTGATAAAATTCCAGAATTAAAATTCATATAAGACTTACCTGTCAATTCTTTAATCTGATCAAACGCTGCCCAGTCAATATTTTCAGGAGCTATGGTTCCGGGCACAAATAAAGAAGCCATTTTTTCCTTATCCTGATTTTCTATTGCATCGAACATGGAATTTAAAGTAACTAAAAAGGCTTGTTCATACTCCACCTGATCAATCTCGTCCGATGCACTCCTAGTATTTGGAGGTGAAATTTCTACATACTCATGCCCATCAATAATGATGCGCCTAACACCATCTTCCCCTACAAAAGGTAAGCTATCAATTACAAAAGTAGTTTTCATAAAAGGAATTCCAGCTAGCAGTCGTTCTCCATCATAAGCCATAATAGGAACATCCAAGGATTTACTCCCTGTACCAAATCTACTTTCGTAATGTATTTCAGCCGGATATATATCTAAAACTGCTTGTGGATGTCTCCAGAAACCCACTATCTCCTCCGTATCACGTGGTTCTCCCATAGGTGTTTCTTTTCCTCCACCAAAGCATGAAAAGAAAGTTAAGGCAACTATAAATATGAAGCTAGAATTAACAATTTTCACGGTTACTAATTTATTTACGGTTAAACACTTCTTCTCCATCAATAACGGTACGAATCACTTTAGCCTTGTACAGATCTTCTTCTGGCATCGTCATTATATCATCTTCCAATACAACAAAAGCGGCTCGTTTACCTACCTCAATGCTCCCCTTTTCATTTTCCTCGAAATTTGAATACGCTGCCCAGATGGTCATCGCTTTTAAAGCTTCTTCACGTGTAATTGCTTCATCTTTATAAAATCCTCCTTCTGGATAGTTATTCTGATCCTTTCTAGCCACTCCTGCATAAAATCCATATAATGGATTAATACTTTCGATTGGAAAATCACTTCCTCCCGCAATTAAACCATGTTGCTTTAGCAAAGTGTTGTAAGCGTAGGCTCCTTTAATTCTTTCTGGACCTAAACGCTCCTCAGCCCAATACATATCCGAAGTACAATGTGTGGGTTGAACGGAAGGAATAATATCGAAACTCTTAAACTTAACCATATCTGGTAAGTCAACAACCTGAGCATGTTCTATTCTCCAGCGCTTGCCTTTTTCACCTTTTAAATGCTTACCATAAATATCCAATAACAACTTGTTAGCTGAATCACCAATGCAATGCGTATTCATCTGAAAATTCAGCGAAGCGATCTTTCCAGCAATAATCTGTAATGAATCCTTTTCTGACAACAGAAAGCCTCTATGTCCATGACGGTCTGTATAGTCCGCTTTCAAACATGCACCTCTCGAACCTAAGGCTCCATCAGCATAAACTTTAAACGATCTAACATTAAGCTTTTCAGTCTGGTAATAACCATTCTTTTTAGCAAAATCAAATTCCTTAGAACCAGGATTTAGCATGGCGTAAATATGCATATTTAAGACACCACTTTTTTGAAGTGAGTCATACAACATAATCTCTTTTAAATCTAAACCAGCATCATCTACAGTGGTTAAACCAACTTCAAAACAATCTTGTTCCGCCTTCTTCAAAGCTACAATTTTTGCTTCTTTAGAAAGTTCTGGAATATTATCCAATACTAAATCAACTGCATTATCAATTAATATCCCAGTAAGTTTCCCTTCCTTTACTTCTATTAGTCCTCCATCAACTTTTGTTTCCGTATCAATACCTGCCAACTCTAATACTTTATCATTTACAATCGCGGCATGTCCATCAACTCTTCTAAGTATTACTGGTAAATTGGGGAATAACTCATTAAGCTTATCATTTGTTGGAAACTCTTTTATTTCCCAATCATTTTGATCCCATCCCCGTCCTACAACCCACGACAATTCTTGGTTTTCGTTCACAAACTTTTTAGTAATCTCTAATACACCATCCCAAGAAGAAGTTCCAACAACATTTACTTGCTGCAACGATTTAGCGTAACCAAGGAAATGACAGTGTGCATCATAAAACCCTGGATACAATGGTGCTCCATTCAAATCTTCTTTAATGGGTGCATCATATTTTCGTAAAACAAGATGTGCAGAGTCTACATCTACATATTTGCCATCTTTAATAGCAATACCAAATTCCGACCCAACCTTAAAGTCCTTGTCTACGGTATATACGGTTGCGTTATAATAGATTGCATCTACCTTTTCTTTATCTGGCGTACAAGAGCATAAATAAAGAGCAAATGCAATTACAATTGACCAATTAAGTTTCATACGTGGATTAGATTACAGTTGAAAGAACTATTTAAAGAGCTTCTTCGGAGAATCTCAAGTGCTTAACTGACTCTCCCGATTCTTTAAGTTCCATTAGAGAATCAATTCCAACTTGCAAATGATTTTCTACAAATTGACCTGTCACCTTCTTATCACTTTCCGAAGTTTTCACCCCTTCTGGTGTCATTGGGTTGTCCGAAACTAATAATAAAGCTCCTCTTGGTATTTCATTTACAAAACCTACGGTAAACAATGTAGCCGTTTCCATATCAATCGCCATAGCTCTTGTAGACCTTAAGTAGTCCTTGAATTCATCGTCATGTTCCCAAACTCTTCTATTCGTAGTATAAACAGTTCCTGTCCAATAATCTAGCTTATGCTTCTTAATGGTGGAAGAAACAGAACGTTGTAAACGGAACGATGGAAGTGCTGGAATTTCAATTGGCATATAATCGTTGCTTGCTCCCTCTCCCCTGATAGCTGCAAGTGGTAAAATCAAATCTCCAAGTTTATTTTTTCTTTTTAACCCTCCACATTTACCTAGAAAAAGTACAGCCTTAGGTTCAATTGCAGATAGTAAATCCATTACCGTAGCTGCCATTGCACTTCCCATCCCAAAGTTGATAATGGTAATTCCATTTGCCGTAGCCGATTGCATTGGTTTATCGGTACCTTTCACTTCCACATTAAATTTCTCAGCAAACATTTTAATGTAGTTTTTGAAGTTCGTAAGCAAAATATACTCTCCAAACTCATTCAACTCTACACCTGTATAACGTGGCAACCAATTCTCTACAATTTCCTTTTTCGTCTTCATATTCTCTTATCTTATTCATTTCCAAGATTAAATTATACCAGCTAAATCATAAATTAGACTTATTTTTGAGCATGGATTTAATCTTCCCTCAATACAACGCTAAAGTAATCAAACGGAACGGGAAACCCTATATTTTTGATATCATAAGAAAAAAATATGTTTTTCTTACGCCCGAGGAATGGATTCGTCAACATTGTATAAACTACATGGTTGACCACAAGAATTACCCAAAGTCTTTGATCAGTGTTGAGCGTGGACACAAAATAAATTCTCGTCAAAAAAGGTCGGATCTTGTGGTTTACAACAATACTGGTAATGCTGAAGTTTTAATAGAGTTTAAAGCACCTGATGTCCCCATTAACCAAATGGTTCTTCAACAAATCAGTCAGTATAATCAAACTATAAATGCACGAGTAATGATTGTAACTAATGGAATAGACTTGCTAACTGCTATCTTCAAGAATAATGAAATGGTGTATTCAAATGTTATTCCTGAATATCATGCATCAGAGTGATTTATTGATCAGACGGAATCTCAAATTGCCACTTTAAACCTTCCATCAGGCTAAATAGGAACAATGCATTGTGTGATAATTTAGAAAAACGACGATTTCCTAACTCGACTTTCTTCTCTTTTTTCATCAGTTTTAACATCTCTTCTATTTTCTCTTTATGGAATTTGGGTTCGGGTTGATATGTTACGAAAACGGAAACTTGTTTGGTAATATTGGTTTGCTTTATCTTTTCATTCACTTCGCCGGCACCGAACCAAATACTTGGATCATAAACTTGAAGCATTTCAAATGGATTATTTTCCAGATTAACTATATATGAGGCAAAATAACCTCCATAAGAGTGTCCAATTAACATATCTTGTTTATTGGTATTATAATTTTGGTCAATAAACGGGATTAACTCCTTGCTTAGGTAATTATAAAAGTGAGAGCCACCTCCGGAGTTTGATGAATTATACCACGTAGAATCCACTTCTTCTCCGTCATATTCAGTTCTAGAATGCGAAAAAGTAAGGTCTTTGCCTCTTTTATCATTCATCTCAACATGTGGAATTCCAACTACAATAGAATTTGGCATTAATCCATTTGCTCCAAAATCGAATACGATATTACGCACCACATCAAAACGCCACTCGGCATCCAAGACATAGATTACATTATACCCTTCTTTCAATGTATCCAAATATCCATAAGGCAAATGCACCCAAACCTCTCTTTCTTCATTGAGGTAAACCGAATTGAATTTTAATTCCTCAAAGGGTAAATCTTGCCCAGTTGATCCTATTGTTACTAAACAACAAATAGATATCGATAATAGTATAGTTCGCAACATCGTGTATAAATAAAAAAACCCCAAACAACTGTTCGGGGTTTCAATTATTATTTCTCTTCTTAAAACTTAGTTCAAGAACGAATCCACATCATGATATTCAAGTCCAAATGCCTCGGCTACTCCTTTGTAAACAACTTTACCTTTAATTACATTAAGACCTTTCTTCAAACCTGCATTATCCTTACATGCTTGCTTCCATCCTTTATTTGCTAAATGGATGGCATACGGTAATGTAGCATTTGTTAGAGCCAACGTAGAAGTATAAGGTACAGCTCCTGGCATATTAGCTACACAATAATGTACTACATCGTCAACAACGTAAATTGGATCTTGGTGTGTAGTTGGCTTACAAGTTTCGATACAACCACCTTGATCAACTGCAACGTCAACAACGACAGTTCCTGGCTTCATATCTTTCAACATATCTTTAGTAATCAAGTGTGGTGCTTTAGCTCCAGGGATCAATACTGCTCCTACGATCAGGTCAGCATACTGTATTACTTCTTTGATATTATACTCGTTTGAATAAAGTGTAGTAACATTTGCTGGCATTATATCATCAAGTTCTCTCAAACGATTAAGACTAATATCCATCATAGTAACGTTAGCACCTAATCCAGCTGCCATTTTTGCAGCTTGAGTACCTACGATACCTCCACCGAGTACCATTACATTAGCTGGCTTCACACCTGGAACACCTCCTAAAAGAATTCCACGTCCTTTCATTGGTTTCTCAAGGTACTTTGCTCCTTGTTGAGTAGCCATTCTTCCTGCAACCTCACTCATTGGTACCAAAAGAGGCAACGAACGATCTTCCAATTCTACAGTTTCATAAGCCAAACAAACGGACTTATTCTCAATCATAGCATTTGTTAATGGTTCGTATGAAGCGAAGTGGAAATAAGTATAAACAAGTTGATCTTCCTTGATAAGCTTATACTCTTGCTCAATAGGTTCTTTAACCTTCATAACCATTTCAGCAATTGCGTAAGTTTCTTCAATTGTTGGAAGAATTTTTGCTCCAGCATCAATATAAGTTTGATCCGGAAACCCACTACCGTCTCCAGCCGTAGATTGAATATAAACCGTATGACCGTGCTTTACTAACTCAGCTGCTCCTGCAGGTGTTAAAGCCACACGATTTTCATTGTTTTTAATTTCTTTTGGTACACCGATTATCATGATCGTATTCTAATTATTATTCTTTAAAATAGGTGCGCAAATATAACAATAGTTTTGATATTCAAATATCTTTTTTTCTCTGCCTTAAGAAACTTGTTTGCAAGGACTTAAAACAAGATCTGCACAACCTTAAAATGAAATTAAAAAGTGTAATAATTTACCCTTACAGGTTTATTGTGATTTGTACCTAATTTAAAAGGTATAATAAATTTGAGCGCTTATTCCTTGGCCAGAATTGGTCTTTGATAAAAGCAGTCCATTCAGTTGTGAAACACCAAGATTGACAATCAATTGTTCCTTCAACAATTTAGCATTTAGGCCTAATCCCAAAATTGTTCTTCCGAAACCTCCTCTTCCTAGGTTTGCCATCAAACTTATTTGTTGATTAATTGAATATTCTGGATAAATTTCCACCAGTGGCTTATACGATTTCAAACCTAAAGTCTGAAGCCTTACTCCTACCCCAATTTTATCGCTTATTGTATAATGACTCAAAATACTAAAACGAGTCGGCAAATTAAGTTTTCTTGACTGATTAGAATTCTCTCCTCCAAATTGACTAATCAGAGAATCAGGGTTTAATTCAGGAAGTGCTCCTAAAGTTGGGTTAAGCACATCATCTAAAACGACCCCTTGAAATCTATAGTTAGAATCCATGGTATATGATTCCGCTTCTTTCCAATTTGCTCCACCTAAATCACTAATTTCCGCACGGAGAAAGGAACCTTTGTCATCAATCTCATAATGTAATGCTCCGCCGAAGATTAAACCAAAAGCATTCTGATTTAAGTTTTCTTCGCTAGAATTGTGATTCAACTCGTAACTCAATGTCAAATCTAGGTATTCACCATAAGGTGCTGTATAGATACTTGCGTTAGTTAAATTCAAATCAATAAAGCTATTAACTCTAGCTAAACCAACGCTGTACTCTAAAGTAAGTTTCTCTGAAATTTGTTTCGCAAAATCGAGGTTAATATAGGTGTAACTCACCGAACTGAATTCCGTACCAGAAAGATATGCTGTACTATCCTCAAATCGTTTATTCCCATAAGCGCTCAAGTACCATAAATCCTGAGAGTAACTAGCCCCAGCAACTAACTTATTACCGATTGTCACTCCTATTTGGTCTGTCCAAACTTGATTATCCAAAGATTTGTACGCAGAGAAATTTAAATCATAATACAATCCCGCTTGATTCATAGGCTTGGTAAGATCAGAAACAATTTGTTTCATATCATTTGTGATCACACCTTCGCCAAAATACAATTCATTAATAAGGGAATTAGGTATAGCAGTAGCATTTTGCTCTATGGTTGTTTCTGCTCTAAAAAGAAACGACTTATCCTTGTGAACGAAATTAGCCCCGTTTTTGACCCCGTATTGAGCATTCAAATTTAAACCTACGAACAGTAAAAGAATTAAACATAACCACCCTCTAGTCACAATGACCACATTACCTAAAATATTTTGCCAGTTTAAATATTTCACACACATGTTATTTGAGCAATATCTCCGAGGTTATAGTAAAATCAATGGTGTAATCATTATAGATTTGCCTGTACTCGGTGCTAGAACCAGAATCGAAGATCACCGTAAAGATCAATTTACGAGCTGCAGCCAAGTTATTGAACCTCACATCGTCTAATGGAATCGTATTTATTGTTCTTACTTCATTCTCTACACGACCACCAATTACTTCACCAGGCTGTATAACATTGGTGGTAACAATCGAATCTACTACAACCCCATTTCCATCTAAAAATGTCATACGAATATCAGAACTCAACGGAAATCCATTATCCACAAGCAAGTGTAACAATCCAGAAAACTCCTGATCATTTATCGGGTCTAGACTAAAATCCACTGTATCTACTAAAGTAAGGTTCGATGCTATTAAAGACAACGGAACTGAAATATCAATTGAAGCTCCTAAACCTGTAGTATCATAGGCAAAGTCCATGCAATCCGTTGTATTGGTATCCACCCCATCATTAAGAATAGCGGTAATAT
>JAHDFW010000158.1:0-2316 GCA_020627945.1 Cytophagales bacterium | reverse complement strand
TCCATGCAATCCGTTGTATTGGTATCCACCCCATCATTAAGAATAGCGGTAATATCAAATTCAAGTTGATCGGGAAGGATTCCAATTAACTCATTAATGTTAGAATTTGAGTTATCCAACGTTATACTAGTTCTCGTACTATTAAAGGGGTTATTGGTTGCCGAGGCAATCGTAATGGGACCATCGAGTATACTTCCAGTAAGGACCACTTCTTCACCAGATTCCAAATTGGTTGCTTTAAAAGAACTAATATCTACATTACCTTCAATTCCCACATAATTGTCTATGAGCAATGTCGCATCAACTTCTTCAAGGCTTAAACTACCATCCTGAATAGCACTAAAAGCATCGAATCCTACATTTTGTACACCTGTTTCAAGTGTATCGCTTCCTAAAAAACCTTCGATATAAGAAGGTTGTAATTGCTCGGACCTAAATAAGAAAGACACACTATCTTCAAGAGCCAATTTTATTTTATTTCCGCTAGAGTCAATTCTTCCTACGATATTACTAAAGATCACATTATACGAATCTTGATTTTCGCCAGTAAGATCCAACTCATAATCGGTAAAATCATAAACGTATTGCCGTACAACTATCCCACCAGGTGGCGCTGGGGGCAAAGTAACACTCGCTTCAAATGGTACTCCATCTAAAAATGCAACTGGTACTCCATAAGTAAGAATAATAGAATCCTCAATGCTACTGGTTGCGTCTATAACAATATTTCCTGACTCAATTTTAACATGCTTCAACCTTAGATCATCAACTTCAATCGGAAACTGAACATTTTCATTTATTAAATCCTGCGCAGGGAATACTGCGATTGCTGACTCAATACTCATATCTCGCATATTGATATTTACGATTAGATCATCGGCAGTATCAACTGGAACCATGGTATTGCCTCCCATAATATCCATGTTAACTATGTTTACATTTAATGCTCCCTCCACCGTAAGCCCAGTTACGTTAACGGTTTTCACAGCTGATCCTCCAGAAGGAATAAAAGCAAACGTTTCGTCAACAACAACATTCCCAGCATCACGATTGATCAGTTGAAATCTTAAATTCTCAATATCAACTGGAAAATTGTTTTGGACACTAAAATCCATAAAACCAGACTTAAAAGTAGCTTCTTCAAAGATGTTATCAACATCAAACAAAAATGGACCAGATGTAACTCCAGGGATATCAGGCATAAACATTGAACCTCCGTGATTTGCGATAATAACGCCCCCCCATGGACTCCAATTTTCTGCAACCATGCCAAGCGAAATTCTTTGTGAAATAGACTGGTCGCTAAGTTTCAACGAAGTAATATTACTACTTGTATAAAAAGACGTACTTAAAAGATCTACAAGTGAATCTAGATTAAGATCAGTAAGTTCTTCATTGAACACCAAAGTAATCTTACCCGAGGAGTCAACGGTGCTGATACTATCAGTTAGAATTTGATCTATGCTTAACGATGCTTGAGCAAGCGGCACTAATAGTTCCTTTTCCCATTGCGGATTTTTAAGTTTTCTACCGCAGGAAGCAAATAGTATTATAACCATAACCGCAAATGCAGGTAGAGTCCTAAGTTGATATAAAAGGTTTCTATTAACCAATGATAATTTAGTTTGTCGTGATAATCTTCTTTCTAACAATGCGATCTGTAAACTCCAGCTGAACGACCAGCATTTGTGACGCTACACTTGGCAAATTAACATAATTCTCCGAATTACCCGTTCCTTCTTTAATTAGTTTGGCAACAACCAAATTACCCTTTAGATCAAAAACCGAAATCTTCCTAAGTCCTTCGCTTAAAACCGAACGCTGCAACTTGAGTTGGTTCAACGCTCTTATGTACACAATTTTGTCCTTTATAGAATTAGAAAAATCTACACTCAACGACTCCGACTTATACTTTGTAAAAACCACATTATCATCACTTACATGCAATTCATACTCATATGTTCCTTCTTCATGAATTTCTTGATCTACGAAAGCAAAATTGCCATTATTATCCATAAAATCCTTTTTCTCCCCTAACACAATAACAGGTTCGTCATCTGGATTTTCCTGAAACGTTCTAAACA
This sequence comes from Cytophagales bacterium, assembly GCA_020627945.1. Classification (GTDB taxonomy): domain Bacteria; phylum Bacteroidota; class Bacteroidia; order Cytophagales; family JAHDFW01; genus JAHDFW01. The sequence continues at coordinate 232 of JAHDFW010000158.1, read as the reverse complement.
TTTTAAAATATCTAAAATCAACCCAATTATGATCTACAAACACCTCAACATTACCATCTTCATTTAGACTGGTTATTCTTCGGTCCTCATATACGGCAGCAGGTGGTCCTCCTGATACAATATTCATCCGAATTTCGAAAGTACAATCCGAATGACATCCGCCATTAGGACTGGCACAAGTACCGCAACTACTAAAAAAACTTGTATTCTTTCTTGTATCTATTTCAACAAA
>JAHDFW010000157.1 GCA_020627945.1 Cytophagales bacterium | reverse complement strand
CAATGATGGAGTTGGATCTTTGCGGGCAGCTGCAAATTCGGCCGTTAGTGGAGATGTTATTCGGTTTTCACCTAGTTTATTAACTGCAAGTGGAGATACTATTACGCTAAATAGTCATATATATTTTGGAACTAAAGCGATAACAATAAAAGGTTTATACACCTCTACAGATACCTTATTCATATCCGGCGGAAATACTTCCAAAATTTTTTATTTTTATACAGCGGGAAAGGTAGTGTTAGATTCATTGGTGTTAATTAACGCGTTTGGAGGAGCAGTTTATTATGATGAAGGTACAGACACGCTCCACATCAGTAACTCTATAATAAGGAATTGTGAATCTAATAGTAGTGGAGGAGGAGTATATTCTTATTGCTCTTCCCCGTCTGCTTCTTCTTCGGTAGTAGTAAGTAATTCCTCTTTTAGAGGCAATAAATCCCCTAATAACGGGGGAGCAATATACTCCTATTCAGGTTCTGCATCATCTTCGGTCACTGTAATTAATTCTACTTTTAGTGGGAATACAGCTAAGAATGGGGGGGGTATATATTCTTATACATCTTCTCTTACTTCTTCTTATGCTTCTTCCGTTGCTGTAAGTAATTCTACTTTTAGTGAGAATTCAGTTTCTAATAATGCAGGGGGTATATATTCCTATTCTGCTTCTCCTTCTTCCTCTTCTTCAGTATCAGTAATTAATTCTACTTTTAGTGGGAATACAGCTATTAGTTTGGGAGGTGGGATATATTCTTATTCTAATTCTCCCTCTTCTTCTATTACCATAGGTAGCAGTATTATAGCTGAAAACGGTAGTATGGGTATTTATAATTCAAATTCCACTACAGTAATATCCAACGGGTACAATATTTTCAGTAATTCTTTTACTGGATCAACGGGAACTGGTGACCAAATCAATGTAAATTCTACACAATTAAAGTTACTACCATTAGGAAATTACGGAGGGCCAACTCAAACAATGATGCCTGGAGCTGGTTCTGTTGCTATCGATAAGGGGTCCTCAGATTTAACTGATGCTCAAAACGGAGTACTTAGTGGTAGAAGAGATGTAGGAGCTTCGGAAAGAAATTGCACCAATTCAACTAGCTCAACTTTTAGTGTAACCGCTTCGCAATGTAAGGGTTATACTTTACCAAGTGGAGATTCTACCTATACTACCATAGGAACGTACACGGTGAATGATACTATAGACAATGTTGCAGGTTGTGATAGTGTGATGACCATTGCTATTACCATAAAGACTTTGGACCAAACACCTACAGCTACCAACACAGTGATTTGCGAGAGTAATACCGGTACCGCAATAACAACTTCCACAAGCACTGGAATAAATTATTACTTACGTAACAATGCTAACGATTCTATTATGGTAGGCCCAGTGCCGGGAACAGACACCTCAATTAGCTTTAATACAGGATTCCTTACTACTACCACAACTTACAATGTCTTTGCTCAGAATCAAATTGCTAAAGATACGTCTGCTTTGGAATTTGATGGAGTTAACGATCAGGTAGTGATTGCCAATGATTCTTCTTTTGATTTTAATGTTGGAACCATAGAAATGTGGGTTAACCCAAGCGCCTCACAAAGTGGAAATGAAGCGATCTTTTCCATGAGATCTCATGTTGATACTACCAGAATCAGTATCCACTTGAATGCTACTAATAGCTTAATAGGTCTTTACAATAAACAGGATGGTTGGAATCCTAAAACTGTAAGTGGAATTCCAGTTAATTCCTGGACGCACTTAGCTTTTGTAGTAAAATCAGTAGGTACCGATTTGTATGTAAATGGGCTTTTTAAGATAAACTTTTCTACAGATCTACATAGAGAAACAACTAAGTTGCCAGTCGTTATTGGAAGTGCAGATTTTGGCTCTAATGAATTTTTTCACGGTAAAATAGATGAGGTACGAATCTGGAATGTAGAAAGAACTGCTCAACAAATCTTGGACAGCTATAAGAACTATGAAGTAAACGAGACCACAGGCTTAATTGCAAGTTATGATTTTGCTGAAGGAGAGGATACTACTGTTGCTGATTCTGGGCCAAATGGTTTTGATGGTACTTTACAAAACATGGACGCTAATACAGACTGGGTACGAGGGGTAAATAATCGTGAAGTCTGTGAACAAGAACTATCTCAAACCGTAACGATAACGGTACTTCCTGCTCTTTCCAGCACAACGGACACAACCATCAACGAAGGAGAAAGCATAACAGTTGGATCAAGTACTTACGCCGAGGCTGGTAACTATTTAGATACATTAACCAGCGTTCATAACTGCGATAGTATCGTAACTACCAACCTTACTGTAATTGGAGGAGTAGCTTCAAGTTTCAATGGAACAGTAAGCGTTTACCCTAATCCTACAAAAGGAAATATTCAATTGAATATTACAGGTGGTATTTCCTCAACACTTGCCTACAAGCTGTATGATCTTCGAGGACAGCTTGTAGATAATAATCTAATCACTAAATCGATTGAAGTTATCGAACTAAATGACTTACCAAAATCAATCTATCTTTTGAAAGTGTTCGAAGGTGATCAAGAAGTGGATTTGATTAAGGTCGTAAAGCAATAGTTCAATCAGAATTAAAGATAAAAACAAGCTAACTTATACATAGAACAACACTTAACCTAAGAACATGAAAAAACTACTACTATTATTATTGGTGTTTACTTTGATAAACAATGTAAGCTATGCTCAAGCAAATATTTGGGGTGCAGGTGCAAGTTCAGGTAGCTCGGATGGTGAATTTTCGAGCGCTTTTGTTAATGCTACTTCATACTCAGCTGGCGACAATCCAACCAGCTGGACGGCCCTTACTATTTACGATAATGCTGCTACTCCTGGATCTGCCTATTGGAACCGATCTATAACCGGAACATCGCAAGGAGCACATTGGGGTACAAGAACCGCAATTGGTTCTCCTTCACAAGCCAATGGTGTGGCTCTTTTCGATTCAGATTTCATGGATAATGCAGGTGTTGCAAATTCCTATGGCACGGGTTCTTCACCTTCATTTCATAAGGGTGAACTAATTTCCCCTCGTTTTGATGCTACTGGATATTCAGATTCCATAGCAGGTGTAAAATTTTATTCCTATTATAGTTTTGCTCAGTTGGATGAATTAAGTGTAAGTTTCTCTACAGATGATGGTAGTACTTGGTCTCAAGCGGTTGATATCAGATCTTTCCAAAAAATGGAGGAGAAAGGATTTGTTACCGCCACATTCCCAGGAGCATTTATGGGTTTATTTAACTTGACGCAATGTAGAATTAAATTCACGTTCGAAGGAAGCTATTATTTTGCGATGATCGATGATGTAACGATTATGACTGTTGGGGGTTATTCGAATTCAGACGGAGTTATTGGGATTCAAGAGAACGGAGGAAATGGTTTGGCCGATGTAGGAACTCAAGTTCATTTGTCGAATAATAGATATTTCCCTATCAGCCAAATTACAGACGATCAATTTCAATTTTATGGGGCTAATGTGAAAGGTGATGGCTATGCTGGTCTTGCCGGTATCCCAAAACCTTACCTTGAAATCACGGTGCAAAAAGATATTGCAGGTATCTGGACTAATGTGTATACAGATTCTGTCTTAACAGGAGATTTACCACCATTATCATCGGTTGCACATGTTACAGATACATTCACTACACTAGATTGGGTGGAGGCAGGCGATTTTAGAACTATTTATAACATTGTGAGTCCTTTTAACAAATTTACGGACAACGACACCATTATGCACTATTTTAGTTTTACGAATGATGATTATGCTTCTAAAGTAGGAATAGATGAATCTGGGAACCCTGAAATGACTACTTCTAAAGTTCCTAACGGTCAATATAGAGCCACAGAATGGGGAGCTGTTTTCAATTTTCCAACGGCAGGTACACAAGATTTAGGGGTAGAATCCATTAGCTTTAAATATTATGTACCTAATGATTTTACAGGCTCGGATACTCAAACCTATTATGTACGAATTCATGAGTTTGTGGATGCAAATAACAACGGGTTAGATCAAATCGGAGAATTAACGCTGATAGGTAGTCAAAGCATAACTCTTGTTGGATTAACTTCTGCAAAAGGAACTATTAATACCGCTACAGTAAGTAATATTTTAGACACTTCTAACGCTCCATTAGGAGCTTTACAAGATAATAAACAATATTACTTTACTGTTTTGACGGATTTAGCTAAATCAGGAGGGCCATATAGTTATGACTCCAAAGAAGTTATTAGAATTGGTGCCTCTACCACCAAGAATTATTCAATGAATGGGGAAAATAATCCAAGGCCACTACCTTCCCCTATTGTTACTACGGATTTAGCCGAAACACTTGCATACAGAAATGGATACGGTATGGATGTTATTCCATCTATAGGTGTTAATCTCTATAACGTTTGCGTTTCAAAAACTACGCTAAAAGTAACTATGTGTGGAAGTTATACTTGGGCAAACACTAATATGACGTATACTACATCTGGCAACTATTATGATACCCTTAAAAATGTAGCGAATTGTGATTCGATTATTAAATTGGAACTCACAATCTATGATGGTATCTATAACTCAGGGGTTTCACCAACAGAAATGTCCTACTGTGACGAAGGTTCAACTGCCATTACTATTGATACTTCTGTTTTGGGTATAAACTACTCCCTAAGGAATGATGCTGATAATTCGGTAATTGATGGTCCGCTTGCTGGAAATACATCACCGCTTACGTTCAATACCGGAAACATAACAGAAAGTACAAACTACCATGTGTTTGCCCAAAGAACCTCAGATACGAGTGGCTTGGAGTTTGATGGAATCAATGACTATGTTGATACTAAAATTGACATTAGCCATGATACTCTACCCAATTTGACGATAGAAGGTTGGGTTTACCCTACTCGAACCAATTATATAGCTAGACAGGTTGTATTTTCGCACGACGATTATTTTTACGACCGAGGACTTATAATTGAGTTCAACACCTCCATGTGGACTTTAGCTACAGGATCTAGTTTTTGGGAGGCTGCTCCTGTTGATTTAAATCAATGGCAACACGTAGCTATCGTATATAATCATACTGCACAAACCTTAAAGTTTTACAAAAATGGGGTAGAATATGTTTATTCTGGCACCACTAGCTATAGCACATCGGATAGCACTTTATGGCTTGGAAGAAACCCTCGTGCTGGAGAACCATTTGAAGGAAAAATAGATGAAGTAAGAATTTGGAATGTGGAACGTACCGCTTCTCAAATTTCAGATCATTACAAATCATTAAATGCAAATACAACAGAGGGATTAGTAGCTAGTTATAATTTTGCTTCTGGCAATGGTACGCAAGCCATGGATGAAAGTCTTAACGGCAATGATATTAGTCTTACCAACGCTGACACTACCTCCAATGCAACTTGGACTTCAGGAGGGAATAATGTACCTCTTTGCGACAAAGAAATGGATCAAGAAGTTACTATTACGGTTGGATCAACGACTTCAATTACAGTAGATACAACCATAAATGTCGGAGAAAGCGTAACAGTTGGATCAAATGCCTATAATGAACCAGGCAATTATGTAGACACCTTAACTAGTGCTCAAAACTGCGACAGTATTGTAACGACCAATCTTACCGTAATTGGAGGCATCACTTCAAGTTTCAATGGAGCTATTAGTGTTTACCCTAATCCAACCGAAGGAAATGTTCAGTTGAGTATTAGCCATGGTACGGTTTCTAACCTTTCTTATAAGCTCTATGATCTTCGAGGACAGCTATTAGATAATAATCTAATCACGCAACCATACCAAACTATTGAACTTAACAAACTGCCTAATTCCATTTACCTTCTAGAGGTTTATGATGATGGAGGTCAAGTAAAGCAATTCAAGGTAATTAAACATTAAGAAGTATAACATGAAAATATTTGTATTAAAGAAGAATTGGCTAGCGTTGCTGGTATTTGTAGGAACAATTAGCACTACTATAAGTCAAACACCTGAGATTGTAAGGGGGATTAACACCAGCTCATTAAGTGGCGCATCTATAGTATTTGTAACCAAATTCGACAACAACTTATATTTCCGAGCCGATGATGGTATTAATGGTTCTGAATTGTGGACATATAATTCTTCGAAAGATAGTATGTATATGATTCAGGACATTAACCCTGGGTCTACTGGAGCTTCTCCCGAACGTTTTGCAATGCACAAATCGGAAGTTTATTTTACAGCTCTTGCCGATTCAATAGGGTGGTCGCTTTGGAAATACAACCTTGTAGAAGACTCATGTTACTTGGTAAAAGATATTAATCCATTAGGATTAACTGGTAGTATTGATAATCTTACTTCCTTCGGTTCCTGTCTCTATTTTGCTGCGAGAGATGGTGTTAATGGTTCTGAATTATGGAAACATGATCCTGTAGCGGATACTACCTATATGCTTGCAGATATATACCCAGGTTCGGATAATTCGCTTCCAGGTCCATCTACTCCATTTGGCTCTGCTATTTTCTTTACAGCAAACGATGGGACCAATGGCTACGAATTATGGAAGCATGACACCCTCTCCAACAATACTACTCTTGTCCAAAATCTCGATGGTTCACCGAATAGTTCAAATCCCGAGAATTTCATGGAACTTAATAATAAACTTTATTTCAAGGCAAATGGAGGTACCGGTAGAGAATTGTGGGTATATGACCCTGTTTTGGATTCCGCATCTCTTGTGAAAGATCTCCATCCTGGTGGTAGTGGAATGGGATCAGCTGATATGATTGTATTTGATTCCAAATTATATTTCGTTGGTCAAAATGATGTAAGTGGACGAGAAATATGGAGCTACGATCCAATGCTTGATTCTTTTCAATTAAAAGAAATTCATCCAACCGGTTCAGCAAGTCCTGGAGGTATGACTTTAATAAACTCCAAGCTCTATTTCTCTGCCAGAGATAATGTTAATGGATATGAACCTTGGGTGTATGACCCCGCGTTGGATTCCCTTAGGATGATCAAAAATATCAATAGTTCGGGTAATTCTTCACCTGGAGAATTTACGCAAGTTGGAGAACATATATTTTTTCGAGCACAGGATGATTCAAATGGTTTTGAAATGTGGCAATATACGCCTAGTTTGGATACTGCGTTTATGGTTTATGACATTAATTCAGGAGCATCTAATTCTTATCCGTATGACTTACGTGCCATCGGGAATGAACTGTTTTTTGTAGCAAGTAACGGTACTGATGGTAGTCAATTAATGAGGTACAATACATGCATTCCATCCAATACTCAAATATCTGTAACCACTTGTAACAATTATAACTCGCCTGCAGGAAACAACTATGACCAGACGGGGATGTATACGGATACTATAAAATCGAAATGTGGGGCAGATAGTATTATATCTATTGATTTAACCATTAATACAAGTTCCTTTACAACTATAGACACTGCCATCACTGAAGGAGAAAGCATAACCGTAGGTTCGAGCACTTACACGGAAGCAGGAAACTATGTAGATACACTGATGAATTCGAATAACTGTGACAGTATTGTGACTACTAATCTTACGGTTGTTGGAGGATTTTCTTCAAGCTTTAATGAAAGTATTAGCGTTTATCCTAATCCAACGGAAGGAAATGTTCAATTGAATATCACAGGTGGTATTTCTTCAGCACTTTCCTATAAAATCTATGATCTTCGAGGGCAGCTCTTAGATAAAAATCTAATCACACAATCCAACCAAATTATTGAATTGAAGAACCTACCGAAATCTATTTATCTTCTTAAAGTTTTTGAAAACAATCAGGAAGTAGATTTGATCAAGGTTGTAAAACATTAGTCAACACTTAACTTAACCTTAACAAACTTAATTCTACGCATTATGAAAGCAATACTAAAGTCAATTGGTATAGTGGCCTTGACTACATTACCCATGTTTGCCTACACACAAACCTTGGAAGAAATATCGTCACCCACTGGATTTGACGGAATAAGTGGAGGATATCAAGGAGAACCGATAATAATGGGCGACAATATGTATGTTGAGTATCACGACAATTCAGGTAGTGGAGTCCTTTTCAAATATGATGGAACTAGCTTGGAGGAAGTTCCCACGCCTTCCGGATACAATGATCCCAACAGAGGATACAATGCAAACTATTCTGTAGTGATCGGCAACACATTATATATGTTATATACACAAAATAACCGAAACTACGATCTTTTTAAATACGATGGAACCAACCTTGATTCTATTCCATCTCCACCTGGATACGATGGTCATAACGAACGAGGTTATACGGGTCAAAATGTGGTAATGAAAGATACGCTTTTCATGAGTTACAAGAACAATACTTATAATAGGGCACTATTTAAATATGACGGTACAACATTAACAGAAATTACTACTCCAGCTGGATATGACGGTTTTTATGGGTTTAATCGTGTAACGGATAGTTGCATCTATATGAGGTATGGAAATGATAATAAGAATTATGACTTGTTTATTTACAAAAACGGGTCGTTGGATTCTATACCCTCTCCTCCTGGTTACATGGGCGCATATAATGGTTTTGGAGGAATAACATCAATCATAGGAAATACAATCTATATGCTTTATGAAGCAGACGATGATACTCAATCACTTTTTAAATATGATGGTACCAATTTGACACAGATTCCAAATCCAACAGGATATACTGATCCATCAAGAGGGTTTACAGGTACTTCCGTTGTAATGAATGACACTTTGTTTGTGAAATACCGAAAGAACGATGGAACTTACGATCTTTTTAAATATGACGGTACGAACCTAACCCTAATTCCTTCTCCCGGGTTTAATTACACAGGTAGTGAAAAAGGATGGAGTAATTACAAAGCCTTTGTCCATGACGATGTTATTTACTTTAGATATTTGTCAAATAGTTTTACACACCATATGGTAAAATATGAAAATGGCAAATTGATAGAAGTACCTGTAACTACGCTAAGTTTTAATTCAAGTCATGATGGCTATAGTGGTGCAGATCCCGTTGCTTACAATGGCAAACTCTACTGTGTATTTCAGGATGTCACCGATGCCTATTTTTTATGTGAGTATGGAGGAGACAGTATTAGACCTATCCAATTCCCCACTGGATATAGCAACACCACCATCTCTGGCTTCGCAACTCCGTTTTTGTTCGAGAATGCGTTATATATAAAGGTAAGAACAGATGAGGGACATAACGAATTAATGTATTTCGAAAACGGGTCTCTACATGCAATTCCAAATCCAGACAAGTTTAAAGGTCTCTCCGCTAGTGGTTATCAAGGGTATCTTATTGAATATATGGGCAATCTGTATATGCAGTATGCCGACACAAATTATCAGAGAGTATTAATAAAACTAACTCCTTGTCAAGACCCTACTGTATCAAATCTTTCGGCTACTGTGGAATCGATTTGTGTAAACAACTCTAGTACCATCAGTATAGATACCGCTAGCCAACTCAATAGTGCAAATCAATGGGTGCTTTATTCGGGCTTATGTGGTGCCAACAAATTGGATAGCAACACCACAGGATCTTTCAACGTATCTCCAAACTCAACTACCAATTATTTTGTTCGTGGTGAAGGAGGTTGTATTGATTCGGCTGCATGCGAATCCATTACGATTACCGTTTTGACCTCTACCTCTGCTACAGTAGATACATCCATTAATCAGGGAGAGAGTTTTACCATAGGTTCAAGCACATATACCGAAGCTGGAAACTATATCGACACCCTTACGAACTCAAATAACTGTGATAGTATCGTAACCACCAATCTTACGGTAGTTGGAGGTATTGCTTCGAATTTCAATGGAACAATAAGCGTTTATCCTAATCCAACGGAAGGAAATGTTCAGTTGAATATTACTGGTGCGATTTCTAACCTTTCCTATAAGCTTTATGATCTTCGCGGACAGTTGTTAGAAACTAATCTAATCACTAAATCAACTGAAGTTGTCGAACTAAATAATTTACCTAAATCAATCTATCTTCTTAAGATTTTTGAAGGTGGGCAAGAAATGGATTTGATTAAGATTGTGAAGCAGTAATCTGATTTTTATTTAACCCCCAAAGTTTATTTGGATAAAATTGACTGGGAGCCAAAAAAGGGAACGAGCATTGCGTTCCCTTTTCTTTTTCTTACGAGTATACCTACTTCCTAAACCAATTGCCCCAATGCAATCTCAAAACTGGTCTTGGCAATATTAGTTTTACTTTCGCTTTTAGCATAAGCATCTTCCATAGCTTTTCTAATGGTATTAGAAGTATCTTCGAAGATTGCCTTGTCTGTCAACTCAACTTCGTCGCCCATTAGGTAAGCAAATACGCGTGCCATTCCACAGTTTGCTATAAAATCTGGAATGATTGAGATTCTTTCATCTGCATAAACTCCAGTAGGACCGAAGAAGATTTCAGGATCCGCAAAAGGTACATTTGCACCACAGCTTACTACTTCAATTCCAGTGTTAATCATACGA